>NZ_NTBH01000007.1:0-197309 GCF_002288875.1 Vandammella animalimorsus
AACCAGGCTTTCGAGGAAACTCCACATTGTAGCAGAAATTTTGAGTCAGTCAACTAACCTCAACAGCATCTGCCACCGCAACCACCCAATAGAGCAGCTGCAATCAAGCGAAGGCGTGACTATAACACAACTTTTTCGATCGGCGCAAGCTGCACGATAAAAAAGCTGCGCGCCCCGCATGGCTTGAAGGTTGGCAAGGCTTGGGGTAGCTCTGCATGAGTCGCCATGCTCTCGGCAGACTCTATGTCACGCCTTGCTTGTTCAGGGCAGTGCCGTAGGCAGCCACAGGCCTACTGGGATCACTGACCCATTCGCTCCAGCTTCCAGCGTACAGGCTGCTGCCTGTCAGGCCAGCAATTTCCATTGCCAGCATGTTGACAGCGGCGGACACGCCGCTGCCGCACTGGTGCACCAACTGCGTTGCAGGCCGCCCCTGGAGTAGCGTTTCAAATTCATGCTTGAGCTGCGACGCAGACTTGAATCTGCCGTCGGGCATCAGGTTCTGCATGAAGGGGCGATTCAGTGCACCAGGGATGTGCCCGGCGACTGGGTCCAGCGGCTCAACATCGCCGCGAAACCGCTCTTCTGCGCGGGCATCGAGAAGAATTTGCCCACCCTCCCCCAATGCCTGTAGCACCTGCTGGGCTGAGCGCAGCATTCCTGTCTGCAGTTTCACATCGAGTGGCTCAGCCTCGGATGGGCTCAGCTCCTGCGCCAATGCATGGTCTGACGCGGCAAGCGGCAAGCCTGCGGCCTGCCATGCAGCCAGGCCGCCATCAAGCACCCGCACATTGCCGCAACCGATCCAGCGCAGCATCCACCACAGCCTTGCCGCCATCATGGCCACACCTTGGTCATAAACCACCACCTGACTTGCACTGCCAACGCCAGTACGCGCCAGTGTGGCAGCAAAATCCTCTGGCGAGGGCAAGGGATGGCGGCCGTTGCTGCCAGTCAACGGCGCCGACAAGTCGCTGTCCAGAGATAGGTATATGGCGCCTGACAGATGTTCATGCTGATAGGCTGCATAGCCCCATTCAGGTTGAACCAGGTCAAAGCGACAATCAATCAGCACCAGGCGCCCAGGGGGCTGGGGCTGGGCCAGCAGCGCGCTCAGCTCCGAAACATCGATGAGGTGGCTTTGCGACATGAAAACTCCTGCAAGTCATCGCGTGAACAATGCGTATTGTGCGTGACGCTCACCGAGCAAGGCCTCTTTGATTGCATGCGCTGGCCATCACTTTGCAGCACGCTGCCACGTTGGCGGGTGCGTGGGCGCGTGTTCAAAGCGCATAAACTGCAGAAATTGAGCTTAGAGCGTGTTATGCACTTTGCATCCCCCGCGCTGGCCTGCCAGCTCAATGCCCGCGCACTCCCCGCAGATTCCGATTCGCTTATCAACCATTGTTTTGCGCATGCGTTCTTCCCATCCAGATTCGGACGAGGCCTTGATGCTGGCTTATGCGGCAGGCCATTCGAAAAGCTTCGACGCCTTGTACAGCCGCCACGAAGCGGGCATGCTGCGCTTTATTGCCCGCACCTTGGGCAGGGCGCAAGAGACGCACGTGGAAGAGGTCTTTCAAGAGACTTGGCTGCGCATCATCAGCGGGCGCAACAGCTTTCGCCCGCAAGGGGCGCAGTGGCGCACTTGGGCGTTTGCCATCGCACACCACACGGCTATGGATCATCTGCGTCGCATCCAGCGTCAACCGGCCACCGTGGCTTCGCTGCAGGCACAGGAAGAAGCGGCTTCCCAAGCCAGCGAGGCTGAAACGATCTGCGCCCTGCCCATTCACCCCCATGCCGCGCAACCTGCCAGCCAAATTCCCACCGATGAACAGGTCTTTTGGCGCGCTGCAGGTCAACAGTTGCTGCGCTGCCTTGAAGAGCTGCCGCCCGAGCAGCGCGCCGCTTTCTTACTCAAGCACGAAGAAGATTGCTCCCTGCAAGAGCTGGCAGTCCACCTGGGCATAGGCTTCGAGGCTCTGCGCAGCCGCTTGCGCTACAGCCTGCAAAAGCTGCGCCAATGCATGGGCAGTTATTTGAGTGCCTTGCACAGCCAGTCATGAGTGCCTTTGCCCCCCACATCGCTGCCGTGCGCAAGAGGAAATCCCGTGACTGAATCACCACTACCTGGGCGCGCCGATGAGCGCGCCGATACCCCTCAGGCACAAGAGCCATCCGATGCCGAGCTCCAGGCGTTCTGGAAGCAAGCCCTGGCATCGGCCCCGGCGGCGGGCCTGGCGCCCGGGCGCCTCGCTGCCTTGCGCCAACGCATTCTGGCCGATGCCGCACATGCCTTGATCACACACGCCTTGACCGCACCCGGACATGTGCAGCCTGCTGCATCCCCATCGGCATGGCTGCGGCTGCGCCGTGCCGTGCAGGGCCTGCTCCACCCCCTAGGGCGCCAGCCCCAATGGGCCGCTGGCCTGGCCTCGGTGTGTATGGCCTGTCTGGTGTTGATGATTTGGTACGGGCGCTGGCCCGAAGCAGCCTTGGAGGACCGCCACCCTGCGCGCCAGGCGCCAGCGCCCGACAGCGCCGCCAAGCCTGCACGGGTGGCCAGCCAGCCCGCAGCACGCCCTCCGCAAGCGCCGCCACAGCCCGAGGCCCTGCCTGCCCCGGCCTACGCCCCTGCTCCCCCGGCATCGACTGCGACCCTGCAGTCCGAGGCCGCCATGGCTGCGCAGCAGGCACAGAGCGACGCCATTGCAATCCACACGCAGCCGCATCGGCAGCGCAACTCTTTCAGCGCTTCGCAAACAGCCGCAGCATTGGCACAGCCGCTGGCGCAAGCCACCCATTGGCGCTGGGCTGGCGCCAGCGGGCAAGATCAGGCTGTAGCCATACCGCTTTCAGAAAACGTGCGCACTGCCTTGCAGCAGATACTGCCCGGCGCACAACAGCCCGCCGCCCCTACCGCTGCGCCGCAACAGGCCCAGCGCATATTGCTGTTGCATGAAAGACAGGTTCTGCTGCAGATCTGGGTCGCCCCTGGGCACATGCAATGGCAACCCACCAGCGCCGAGGGGCTGAGCTGGCTCGTCCAGCCCAGCGCCGATGCCTACAATCGGCTCATGCGTGCCTTAGCCACCGATGCGTCGCAGCCAAAGCCACAGTAAGCGCCTGTCCTCAAACCCGCCGTCAATCGCGCCGTCCCCAAGTCCCAATGGGCTGCTGGGCGCAACGCAACACCGCAAAACCTCCCTGGGGGATGAGCGCGGCGTGAGGCCCCCAGGCAATACCATGAACGCGCCGACCTGCTGAAACACCTGCTGGGCAGCGGCCAAGGTTTGCCCGTCTGCAAGATGGCACACTTTCGGCCGCCCAGAGCACCATCATGACCACCGAGCGAAGCGACCCCCCCGGCGTCCTGCCTGCCGATACCGCCCCAACGCCAGCCTGCGCAGGCAAGGCTTGCGCCACCCAAGTCGGCCCGGACGAAACAGCAGCGCCGCCGGGCACCCCATCACCGGCCCCCAAGCCCATGCGCCCGCTGGCGCCGATCGCGCGGGCGCTGCTGTACTTGCTGGCCATGTGCTCGCTGTTGCTGGGCATCATCGGAGCATTCACGCCCGGCATGCCGACGACGGTGTTCATCCTCATTTCGGCCTGGGCCGCAGCTCGCAGCTCGCCGCGCCTGCATCAGTGGCTGCGCATGCACCGCATGTTCGGCCCCATGCTGCGCAACTGGGAGGACGGCGGCTACGTGCATCGCCGCGCCAAGCGCGCCGCCAGCCTGACCATGCTGGCCAGCGCACTGCTGATGCTGCTCGTGGGCGTACCCATGGGCGTGTTCTGGCTCGCCTCGGGCTGCATGGCGGCAGTGGCCGCTTGGCTGTGGCTGCGCCCAGAGCCCCCCGAAGACCGCCAGTGATGGCACAGCCGTGGCTGCGGGCCATGCCAAAGCCTTGCAGCGCTGCAGCCCCCGAAGCCGCAGATGCGTGCGGCGCTGCAATTCGTGCAGCCCTTCCTGTGCAATCAGGAAAACGACTGCGCCACCACGCAGCCTTCCTCAAAGGCTACAGCGGTGGCGCAATCTCCCGGCGGGCTCCGTCAGCACAAAGGCTGCGCGCCCTTTGAGCCAATCAATGCGCGTGCTCTTCAGCCTCCTGCTTGCAGTTGATGCACAGCGTCGATTCGGGCCGTGCCAGCAAACGCTGCTCGGAGATGGACTGACCGCATTGCGCGCACTGGCCGTATTCGCCGGCATCGATGCGTGCCAGCGCACGGCCGATGGAGGCGTGCTCGGCCTGATCGCGCGCCAGCTCAGCCTGGCGCACTTCCTTGGCCTCCAGGCGCTGGGCAGCATCACCAGGCTCTTCGGGGCTGTTTTGCGCGTCCTGCTCAATTTCTGCGCGAGCGGCGCTGATTTCACGTTCAAGCTCCTCCTGGCGCTGCAGCAGCTTGGCCTTGATGGCCTGCCAGCGCTGGGAGTCTTGGGGGGCGGGATGTGTCATGTTCAATTCCTTTTTGATGGGTCAAAACCAATGGCGCGGATGATGCATGAAACCGCGCGGCGCTGGGCAATGTCCTACGAATGGCATCGGATGCCGTAGGGCCGCCGCCTCGGGGCACGCACTTTGCATGGCCTGCCCCATTGCAGACGGCGTGCCCGCACCAAGACACCGAACAGGCTCTAAGATGCAGGGCATCGCACAATCAGCTGCCTGCGGCTGACGCTGCGGTCTTTTTTCATCCCCGCCCTCACGGAGTCATACATGAGCCAAAAACCCGTCGTTCAAGACATCGGCCCTCAACCCAACGCCTTCGATCTTGAAAACGCCACCAAGGACAACAGCAACTACCGCACAGTCGTCTGGAGCGGCAAGTACCTGCAGGTCACGCTGATGTCCATCGAGCCAGGCCAGTCCATCGGCCTGGAGGCCCACCCCGATACCGACCAGTTCCTGCGCCTGGATGCCGGCCAGGGCAAGTGCAAGATGGGCCCGTCCAAGGACAACCTGAATTTCGAGCAGGACGTGGAAGACGGCTGGTGCATTCTCGTGCCCGCTGGCATGTGGCACGACGTCATCAACACTGGCGACAGCCCGATGCGCCTGTACGCCATCTACGCGCCGGTGCACCACGCCGCTGGCAAAGTCCACGCCACTTTCGAAGAATCCGAACACGATGAGGACAGCGGCAATGACGAGCCGCCCAGCTGGTCGGTGCAACCGCCCAGCACCCAGGCGGACAAGCACGCCTGATTCTTGACACTTGGCACAGCACTTGTGCCCGCCAAGCCGCCACATGGTCGCCGCCATGTGGCGGCTTTTGCATCACACGCTCTACACCCGCCAGGCGCCGAGCCCATCCTCATGCCAGTGACTTTGCTGCGGCGATAGAATCGCCCCCCTGAAAATCCCCCACGAACTTTGCTTTTTTGCTTTTTCCTGCGGCCAGCGCCATGACCCACGTCGTCACCGAAAACTGTATTAAGTGCAAGTACACCGATTGCGTGGATGTGTGCCCGGTCGACTGTTTCAAGGAAGGCCCGAACTTTCTGATCATCGACCCTGAGGAGTGCATCGACTGCGCCGTGTGCGTGCCCGAATGCCCGGCAGAGGCCATCTTCGCCGAAGAAGACGTGCCAGCCGATCAGCAGGAGTTCATCCAGATCAACGCCGAGCTGTGCGCCAGCGAGAACTACAAGACCATCACCAAGCGCAAGGCCGCCTTGGAGGACGCTGACGAATGGAACGGCCAGAGCGACAAGCTGCAATACCTGGTGCGCTGAGGCCCGCGCCGCCGCCAGCAGCCCCAGATGATGGCGGGCCGGTGTGCGATGCCGTGGTCGTCGGCGCTGGGCCAGCCGGCCTGTACCAACTGTTCCAGCTGGGCCTGCAAGGGCTGCGCTGCCATGCCGTCGAGGCCCTGCCCCAGCCTGGCGGCCAGTGCGCCCAGCTCTACCCGCAAAAGCCCATTTACGACATTCCGGCGCTGCAACAAGTCAGCGGCGCGGAGCTGAGCGAGCGCCTATGGCAGCAGCTCTCGCCCTTTGCCATCGACTGGCATTGGGGGCAAACCGTCACCGCCATCGAGCCGCATGCGCCCCCCACTGCAGACAGCAGCGCGCCGCTGTGGTGCGTGCGTACCGACGCTGGCGAGCAGATCCTCACCCGTGCCGTTGTGTTGGCCTTGGGGGTAGGCGCCTTCGCGCCCCGCAGCCTGCGCCTGGAAGGGCTGGAAGCCCTGCTGGCCCAAGGAGAGCAGGTGTTTTTGCAAACCCGTGATGGCTCTGCCACCGTGGCAGGCCGGCATGTGGTGCTGCATGGCGGCGGCGAGGATGCCGTGCGCAAAGCCTTGCAGCTGGCCGCCCTGCCAGCTGCGCAGGCCCCAAGCCGGCTGACGCTGCTGCACCGGCGTGACGTGTTCACTGCCGAGGCCGACGAGTTGCAGCAGCTGCGCGCGCTGCAGGCGCAAGGCTGCATCCACATCGCCACTGGCCAGCTGCAGGCATTGACGCTGGCCGAAGCCCCCGGCGCGGCCCCCAGGCTGCAGGCCCTGCAGCTGCTCAATGCACAGGGCCAACGCGAAGAGCTGGCCTTGGATGTTTTGTTGCTCTACCAGGGCATCGCCCCCAAGCTGGGGGCAGCGCTGGAGTGGGACGTAGGCTGGGATGCCAAGCACATCCGCGTCGATCCAGCCACGATGCGCAGCTGCCGCGCCGGCATTTACGCCATTGGCGACATCGCCAGCTACCCCGGCAAGCGCAAGCTCATCGCCTGCAGTTTTCACGAGGCCACGCTGGCGGCCTTTGCCATTGCCGAACAGCACCACCAGCAGGCCCTGCCCACGCCCTACACCACCACCAGCAAGCAGCTGCTGGCTCGCCTGGGGCGGCTGGATGCGGCATAGCGCGCGATTGCACCAACGAAAGCGCCGCGCACACTGTGCGCCAAGGGCGCGCACGGCACGGGGCACGGCGGCGCCAACGGCTGGGGCTTGAAGCAGGATTTCGGGGCCAGGCGCTTACTTCTGCGGCGGCTGTGCTGCCGGCCCAGGGGGCTCGGGCGAGTCGGGTAAATCGGGCGTCTGCAACGCCTGGCGGTAAGCGCCCAGGATGTCGTCCAGCGCCGCATCGTTGCGCGCGAAATCCCGGCAGTGGCGACACACCAGCCGATGCAAAGCGGCCTGCGCCCGCTCGCTGGCCGGGGCATCTTCGCCCAGCTGGCCCGAGGTGAGCTTGAAGATGTACTGCGCGCATTTCATGGCTGGCGGCCCTCTTGTGGTTGTTCGAACCAGTGCTGGCTCAGGCACAGCTGCAATTGCTTGCGAGCACGGCTCATACACTGCCAGTAATCGCTCTTGCTCAGCCCCAGGGTGTCGCACACCTCGGCGGCATCGCATTCGAGCAGCTCTTTCATGCTGAACACGCGGGCAATCTTGGGCGGCAGGCGGTGCACGCAGGCGTCGACCACGGCCAGAAATTGCTGATTTTGCAGCTGGCCCTCTGGGCTGCTCCACAGAGCCGGCGCTACACCATCGTGCCAATGGTCGCGCGCATCGAACAGCGCCTGGTCCAAATCGTCTTCCTCGAAAGCATCCTGATAGGCCACCTCGGGCCGATACTTGGCGCGCAGGCGATCGGTAATCTTGTGCTTGAGGATGCCAAACAGATAATGCCGCGCGTCGCCTTGCGTGAGCGTGGCGGGCTTCGCGCCCAGCAGGGCGAGCAAGGCGTCCTGCACCGCGTCCTCGGCTTCTTCAGGCGGCTGCAGATGCAGCAGCGCAAAGCGCAGCATGGGCTGGCGCCAAGTCTGCGCCAGGGCCTGCACGTCCAGCGCCGCAGGGTTTGAAGGGGAAGGAGCAGTCATAGGGCGGGCATGATAGTCGGCGCGGTCAACACCCTACTGCGCGGCTACGCGACACTACCTGAGCTGCACCGACTATGCGCTGCGGCAATGGCGGCGCAGCAGCAGCCGATCCAGCGCCCAGCGCCCGCCGCCCTGGGTGAGCACGGCAAACAGCATCAGGCCCAGCATCAGCGGCACCTTGAAGCCCTGGCCCTCGTCGGTGTCGATCTGGTTCCAGCCGGCCCAGCCCAGGTCGAAGTGAACGGTGTAGACGGCCACCCAGGTGATGTAGAGCAGGCCCAACGCGGCCAGGCGGCTGCCCAGGCCCAGCGCCAGGGCCGCGCCCAGCAGCAGCTCGCCCCAGCCAGCGGCCAGCCAGTTGAAGTCGGCGCTCAGCAGGCTGTTGGGAAAGGGAAAGTCCAGCCCGGCAAACCATTCGGGCGCACCGCCGCTGCCTTGCAGCTTGGTCAGCCCGGCGCGGATGAATTCCTGCCCGGCCCACAGGCGCAGGCCCAGCAGGCCCGCGTCTTGCAGCAGGCGGCGCAGGCCGCCGAGCACGGCGCAGCTGCGGCCCGCCAGGCAGGCCGGGGCATCACTGGCTGGCGCGGGCGAGAAAGTCGTTGAATGCATCGTTGAGGTCTTCATAGAAATTCGATTGCCAGCGCGAGTCGCGCACGAAGGCTTCGATCAGGGTGCGCCAGTCGCCCTCGCCCAGCTGCTCGCGCAGCGCGGGGTGGTGGGCTTCGATCATCTGGCTGGCGCCCAGATAGACGAGGTAGCGGTACACGCGCAGGCCCGCTTCGGTGTAGCCGGGCGGCACGTCGTCCGTGCGGCCGCGCACGTAGTCGTAGAAGGCAGCGGTGCTGGCTTCGGTCTGGTTTTGTTGGGCCTGGGGCGGCGGCAGCGGCAAGGCGGCGGCGTTCATGCCAGCTCCTTGGCGCGGCGGCGGGCGGGGGCGTTGCGGGCCGTGCTGGGCGCAACGGCGGGGGCAGAAGCCACAGGATCTGCAGAGGCCACAGGGGTCGCAGGCAGCGGCTGGCGCAGGCTGGCCAGCTCGCGGTTGAGCGTAGCGGCGTCAGGAATATCGTTGTCCCACTCCAGCAGGATGGGCAGGCCGTGGGCGGCGTGCAGCGCGCGCGCCTTGCGCGCGGTGTGCGGCTCCACGGGCTGGCTGTGCGTGTCCACATGCATGCCAAAGCGTTCGTCGAACTCGTGCCCGGCCACGTGCATGTAGCTCACGCGCGAGAGGTCCACCTGCGCCACGTAGGCGTCCAGGTCGGGGCCACCGTGGTTCTTGCGGTTGACGTCGATGTTGTTCAGATCGAGCAGGATGCGGCAGTCGGCGCGGCACACCACTTCCATCAGAAATTCCGGCTCGCTCATCTCGCCCACGTTGGTGTACCAACTGCTGTTTTCGATGGCCATGCGCTGGCCCAGCAGGTCTTGCACGCGGCTGATGCGCTCGGCCACGCGCCTCGCCTCGCCCAGCGTGAAGGGGATGGGAAACAGGTCGTAGAGCTGGTGCGCATCGCCGCTGGCGGCCAGGTGGTCCGAATAGCGGTCGGTGCCCAGCTCGGCCAGCAGGTCGCGCACGCCACGCACGAAGTCGGCAGAAATTTCCGAAGTGCCGCCCAGATTGAGCGACACGCCATGCAAAAACACGGGCCGGCCCAGCGCCAGCAATTGGTGCAGCGGCTCGCGCGAGCGGCGCAGCCAGTTCTCCGGCGCCACTTCAAAGAAGTCGGCGTCCAGGGCGGCGATGTCCCAATCGCGCATTTCGCGCCGGTAGCCCAGTCCAATCATGGTGATTCCTGCCTGTGTGACTTGCGTGCGTGGTGATGCGATGCGGCGATTACTTCTTGGAGCAGGCCGCTTCTTTCTTGGAGCAAGCCGCTTCCTTTTTCGAGCAAGCCGCTTCCTTGCCTTCCTTCTTGGAGCAAGCTGCTTCTTTCTTGGAGCAGGCTGCTTCCTTGCCCTCTTCCTTCTTCGCGCAGGCTGCATCCTTGGCGGGGGCCGAGCTTTCCTTCTTGCCGCAGGTGCCAGCGCCGCACTTTTGCTCGGCAGGGGTCGTTGCAGCACAAGCCGAGAGGGCGATCAGGGAAGCAGCCAGGGCAGCGATGTTTTTGATTTGGCTCATGGGTTTCTCCATCAAAAAGTTAAAAACATGCGGCAAACACACCGCACACCTGCCATGTCGGGCCAGGCGGAAAAACCTGACACGGGCGGCGAAAAAAATTTGAAATTTTTTTTGGAACCTGTTCAAAGTCTCGGCGCAAGTGGGCAACAAGTGGTTTGGGGTGGGGCCGTGATCGAGCCCATGGCCGGGGTTGTTACCCGGCCTCGACTCCGTCCAACTCGGCCAAGGACTGTGCCAGATTGGCGCGGGCGCGCGTCTCCAGCCGCGCTTGGAACCAGGACGTGCCATAAATGGCCGCGCGCTGGGCGAAGCCTTGCAGCACGGCGCGGCGGCCCTGGCGGTACTGCGCCTCGGGCACCCAGCCGTATTCCTGCCGCACCTGCCGTTGGTACTGCGCAAAGCGCGCCGGCGCAGCGCCGAGGATGGCCAGGTCAATGTCCACCACCAGCTGCGCATCGCCTGGCGCGGGCTGCGCGGTGTGGCAGGTGGCCATGATCAGCGCCTGAACTTGCTCGGCCATCGCCGCCGGAGCGCCCGCCGCCTGCAAGGCCTGCATTGCCCATTGCGCACTGCGCCGCTCGTTGTCTTTGGCCTGGGGGTCGTACACCGCGTCGTGAAACCACAGGGCCAGCGCCACCAGCGCCGGGCGGTCTGCCAGGTGTTGCACCTGCTGCCAGTGCCACAGGCATTCGTGCAAGTGCTGCAAACCGTGGTAGTGGCGCTGCGGCTGGCCATAGGCGGCCAGCAACTGGGGCAGCAAGTCGGCCTCGGGCTGCAAGCCCAGCCCCGCCCAGCTTTGCTGCCAAAGGGCTTGCCATGGCCCAGGCCCAGTCTGCTGTAGCCATGGCTCTTGGCCTGGGGGGATGGATGTCGATGGGGATGGCATGCTGCGCTCTCTCATCCAAACTGTGCGTGAAGGCTGTGCACGGGAAGTCGCCTGGGCGTCACATCCCGCGCCTGACGGCACCGTGAATTGGGGAAAACCAGAGGAGCCCAATATCGGCATTCGCAGCCGATCTCGCCCAAAATAACTGCCGCTTGGCGCCGCCGTTGTACCACCACCAGCGGCGCGCCGCACACCAGTGCAGCTTGCCCAGTCCTGCTGCCAGCGGTCCATGAGGGTGATGTGCTGCCCCCTGGGCCGCTGAATGTTTCGACCACCATCGCGGTGGCCGGCCCATGCGCACCGCCTGCGCAGCGCCAGGCCGCCCCAGCCCCTAAGGAGACACCCCATGAGCACTTCTCGCCGCCCGCGCCACGCTCTGCGCATCACCGCCCTGGCCGCCGGCCTGCTGGGCCTTGGCAGCCTGCTGCCGGCCCATGCCCAATCGAGCGTGCAGCTCTACGGCATCATCGATGCTGCTGTGCGCTACACCACCAACGAAGGCCCGGCTGGCGATCACAAGCAGTCGCAGACCAAGATGATCGGCGGCGGCATGTCGCAAAGCCGCCTGGGCATCAACGTCACCGAGCAGCTGGGCGATGGCTTCAAAGTGTTGGCCAATCTGGAGCAGCGCATTGACAGCACCAGCGGCAACATTGTCGGCGCAGGCTACCAGCAGGCCTGGGTCGGCCTGCAGCACAAGCGCTTTGGCCGCCTGACAGCCGGGCGCCAGTACAACGCCCTGTTCGATCTGTACACCAGCACTTTTGCCTCCTATCCATACTCGCCCTACATGGAGGCCTTCAAGCCCGAGATTGGCATGTCGCTGGGCGCGCGCAACAACGAGCTGCTCAAATACCTGGCCGAGTTCGGCAAGGTGCGCGTGAGCCTTCAGGCCACGCTCGACGGCGAAGGCAGCACCAGCGTGCCCGGTGTGCCCGGCACCTACTCCACCGGTGGCAAATCGCGCGGCGGCTACGTGCGCTATGCCGATGGCGGCCTGGCCATCGGCGCTGGCTACATGGAGCGCAGCTTCGGCAGCAGCGGCAAGAAGATCAAGGCCTATGCCGTGGGCGGCTCCTACCGCACCGGCCCCTGGTATCTGAATGCAGCCTACGCGCAGAACAAGCACAACCTCGACGGCCAGGCCAACTGCGGCGCCAACATCCAGTGCAACGTTGACTACGCCACGCTCAGCTCGCTGTGGACTGGCACCAGCAACGGCGGCTTCAGCGGCCCAGCCTTCACCGTGGCCAACAAGCGCCAGATGATCACTGCCGGCGTGGGCTATCAGATCACGCCGCAGCTGAATTGGGGCACGCACTACTGGTATGCCAAGCAGTCCGGGCGCAGTGCAGTGGCCGACGGCACGGCACACTTTCTCTCCACCGTGCTGGACTACGCCTTCTCCAAGCGCACCGACGCCTACATCGGGCTCGATCACATCAAGATCAGCAGCGACCACGCCTCGCTCACCGACAGCCGCGGCGCCGTCAATGGCGCCAAGAGCCGCACCGGCTTGACCGTCGGCATCCGCCATCGCTTCTGAGGCAGGCCCCAACACGGCCGTGCACCACAGGGCGCCAGCTGGCGCCCTTTTTCATGCTCGCGCTGAACCCGCAAGAGCAGCCTCGCAGTCCGTGCCTGCAAATTGGGGCAGGTTACAGCCCACCACCCGCCCCAATCCACAGCATTCGCGCCAAGCCCAATTAATACTCAAATTGAGTATTACAATCTCGCAAATTTTCCACCCACTGCCCTGCACACAGCACCTGGCCATGTCACTCAAGTCCTTTCTCCAGTCCCGCAACATCGAGTTCTCGCTGCGCCGCTATGGCATCGAGGCGCTCAACTACATGACCCTGGGCCTGTTCGGCTCGCTGATCATCGGGCTGATCCTCAAGACCGTGGGCGGCTGGACAGGCCAGCCCTGGCTGATCGAGGCCGGCACCATGGCCCAGCAAAGCATGGGCGCGGCCATTGGCGTGGCTGTGGCCTATGGGCTGCAAGGCCCGCCCATCGTCGTCTTTGCCAGCGCCGCCATCGGCGCATTGGGGGCCAAGCTCGGCGGGCCGGTGGGCTGCTTCGTGGCCGTGGCTGCCGCCACCGAGGCCAGCAAACTGGTGAGCAAGACCACCCCCATCGACATCATCGTCACCCCGGCCACAGCGCTGGCTGTGGGCTTTCTGACGGCCAAAGGCCTGGCGCCCTTCATCGGCAACGTGCTGGAGGTCACCGGCAACACCATCCAGTGGGCTATGACGCTGCAACCCCTGCTGATGAGCATCATCCTGGCCGTGGTCATGGGCATGATCCTCACAGGCCCCACCTCCAGCGCCGCGCTGGCCATCTCGCTGAACCTGGGCGGCCTGGCAGGCGGCGCAGCCACAGTCGGCTGCGCTGCGCAAATGATCGGTTTTGCCGCCATGAGCTACCGCGAAAACGGCGTCTCCGGCCTGCTCAGCCAGGGCCTGGGCACCAGCATGCTGCAACTGCCCAACATCGTGCGCAACCCGCGCATCTGGATCCCGCCCATCCTCAGCGCCGCCATCCTCGGGCCTGTGGCCACGCTGGGCTTTGGCATGCAGAACATCCCCACCGGCTCAGGCATGGGCACCAGCGGCTTCGTCGGCCAGGTCGGCACCCTGGCCGCCATGGGCGAGAGCGGTCAAGTCTGGCTGTCCATCGCCTTGCTGCACTTCATCCTGCCGGCCGCGCTGGCCCTGCTGTTTGCCAGCGTGCTGCGCCGCTGGGGCTGGATCCGGCCGGGCGATTTGAAAATCGATCCGCGGATGTAAAAAGCTGCGCAAGGCAGCCGATGGCTGGGGCTTACTACCGCTGCGCATCCAACCACTGCACCGCCCCCTGCGTGGCATCGGCAATGGCCTGGCGCAGATCCTGGGCCTGATTTTCCTGCACCTGGGCGGTGATGGTGACGCGCTCGCCGTGCGCCACTTCCAACTGCTGCACGCCGTGCTGGGCCAGCAGGTGGCGCAACAGGCCTTCCTGTGGGTAGTTCACACTGAAAGCCAGTGTGGCCAGGGCTTGCAGCGGTACGCGCTCGGCCTGCAGCAGGGCCTGGGCCACGGCATCGGTGTAGGCGCGCACCAGGCCGCCAGCGCCCAGCTTGACGCCGCCAAAGTAGCGCACCACGGTGGCCAGCACGCCTTCGAGCTGCTGGTGACGCAGCACTTCCAGCATGGGGCGGCCGGCTGTGCCGCTGGGCTCGCCATCATCCACCGCCGCCGATTGCCCGCCGGCCATCAGCGCCCAACAAACGTGGCGCGCGCCAGGATGCTGCTGCCACAGCTGCGCCACGATGCTCTGCGCCTGGGCGCGGTCGGCCACGGGCTGCACGCAGCCGATGAAGCGGCTTTTCTTGATCAAAAGTTCGCTGTGTACTGGATGTTTGAGCGTCTGGCGCATGCAGAAGATCGGCACTTGCGCCCTGGCACGGCATGAGCGCATTGAAAAGAAATTTTGCAATTAGGATAGCGCACCTGGCCTTGCCCAGGCCCGTGTTGGCCCTGGGCCCTTCCATTGGACCACCATGCATTCTTCCACCCCTTCCGATTTGACCGCCTGCGTTGCAGCCATTGCCGATTTGCACGATGCGCAGCTTGCCAGCCAGCTGCAAACCGTGCTGGACAACAAGACCAAGCCGCTGGGCTCGCTGGGCCGATTGGAGGCCCTGGCCCACCAGATCGGCATGCTGCAAGGCAGCACCACGCCCGTGCTGCGCCAGCCCCATGCACTGATCTTCGCTGGCGATCACGGCCTGGCGCAGCAGGGCGTCTCGGCCTTCCCGCAGGAGGTCACCTGGCAGATGGTGGCCAATATGCTCAGCGGCGGCGCGGCCATCAGCGTGCTCACGCGCCAGCATGGCATCGCGCTGAAGCTGGTGGACTGTGGCGTGGCCCGGCTGTTGCCGCCCCACCCGGATCTGCTCGATTACAAGGTAGCCCCCGGCACAGCCGATGCCAGCGAGCACCCAGCCATGAGCGCCGAGCAATGCCAGGCAGCCATCGCCGCCGGGCGGCGCGCCGTGCAGGCCGTGCCTGGCAACGCCATCCTGTTGGGCGAGATGGGCATTGGCAACACCTCGTCTGCCGCCCTGCTGCTGGCGCGGCTGAGCGGCCAGCCCATCGAGGCCTGCGCCGGTGCAGGCAGCGGCGTGCATGGCGCTGCCATGGCGCACAAGCTCAACGTGCTGCAGCGCACGCTGCAACGCCATGCCGATGCCCAAAGCCCCTTACAGGCGCTCAGCGCCCTGGGCGGGCTGGAGATTGCCGGCATGGTCGGCGCCGTATTGCAAGCCGCGCAGGAGCAGCGCCTGATCGTGGTGGACGGCTTCGTGACCAGCGCCGCCGTGCTGGTGGCGGCGCGGCTGGCGCCGCACGTGTTGCAGCGCTGTGTGTTCTCGCACCGCTCGCATGAGCAAGGCCATCGCCTGATGCTCGAAGAACTGGGGGCCACCCCCTTGCTGCAGCTGGACATGCGCCTGGGCGAGGGCTCGGGCGCGGCGTTGGCTTGGCCGCTGCTGGAGTCGGCCTGCCGCATCCTGCGCGACATGGCCAGCTTCGATTCGGCACAGGTCTCGGGCCAGCTGCCGGGCTGAGTCCAAGCAGCGCCACATGCCACATCAGCCACACCAGCCCCGCGCGCAGCCCAGCGACCACGTCCGGCAGCCCCTATTGCAAGGGCTGCGCCACTTCCTGCTGGCGTTGCAGTATTTCACGCGCATTCCGGTCACAGGCGCGCTGGCGCGCTGGGTTGGCTATCACCCACAGATGCTGCGCCATGCGCTGGGCCACCTGCCTGGCATCGGCCTGCTCATCGGCTTGTTGAGCGCTGCCGTCATGCTGCTGGCGCTGACCCTGCTGCCCAGCCTGCAACAGGCCCCGGCGCTGGCCTGGGTGGCCGCGCTGCTCTCCACCGTGGCCAGCCTGTGGCTGACCGGGGCCTTCCATGAGGACGGCCTGGCCGACCTGGCCGATGGCCTGGGCGGCGGCAGCGACCGCGAGCGCATCCTGCTCATCATGAAGGACTCGCGCATTGGCTCCTTTGCCGCCGTCACGCTGATCGTGGCGCTGCTGCTGAAAACCGCGCTGCTGGCCGCATTGCTGCAACTGGGCCCTGCGCTGCTGGCCGCCAGCGCCCTGCCCGCCGCGCACGTGTGCTCGCGGCTGATGCCGCTGCTGCTCACAGCCTGGCTGCCGCACGTGGGCGACAGCGCGCAATCCAAATCCAAGCCCATTGCCACGGGCCTGCAGGCCAGCGCGCTGCGCACGGCGCTGCTCTGGCTGGCTGTGAGCGCCCTGGCCGTGGGCGCGCTACTGCACAGCGGGCCTGTGGCCGCGCCGGCCAGCGCCTGGTTGTGGGCGGGCCTGGGCGCCTTGCTCTGCGGCGGCCTGGTCGGCTGGCGCCTGCGCGTGCGCCTGGGCGGTTTTACCGGCGATGGCCTGGGCGCCGCCCAGCAAGTGGGCGAGCTGGGCTTTTACCTGGCGCTGCTGATGGCCCTGGCCCCGCACAGCGCAGCCCTTGTGGCCAGCGCCGCCAGCGCATGAGCGCCAGCGCGCCACCGCCGGCCGCGCCGCTGTGGCTGGCGCGCCACCCCCGCGTGCAACTGCCCGAGCCCCTTTGTTATGGCGCCAGCGAGGTGCCCTTGGAGCCGGCACACCTGGCGCAATCGGCCCTGGCGCTGGCGGCGTTGCTGCCCACAGGCTGCCAGCTGCTGACCTCCGAGCGCCAGCGCACCCAGGCCCTGGCGCAGGCCTTGTGCGCACTGCGCCCCGACCTGCCCGCCTGGCAGGTCGAGCCACTGCTCAATGAAATGGATTTCGGCTGCTGGGAACAACAACCCTGGCGCAGCATCCCTCGCGCCTCCATTGACGCCTGGACGCAGGACTTCGCGCAGCACCGCTTCGGCGGCAGGGAGTGCGTGGCCGACGTGCTGGCGCGCGCCCAGGCGCTGCGCCTGCGCTGGGCCCACACGCCTTCGCCCACGGCGCAACTGTGGATCACCCATGCCGGGCTGTTCAATGCCTGGGCCTATCTGCAGCGCGCCTGCGTGCCCTGTACGCCTCAAGCGCCCATCCCCATGCCCCAGGCCGCGCAATGGCCGGCCACGCGCATCGGCTTTGGCCAGTGGCTGCAGGCCCAGGCGCTGGGCTGGTAGCGTCCGCTTGTCACGTCGGGGGGGCACGTCGGGGAACAACGCAAAAAGCACAGGCAAAAGAAAAGGCGCGATTTGCATCGCGCCTTGTTCTGTGCCTGCGGGCATGGCCTGTTGGCCTGTCTTATTTGGCTCCCCGACCTGGGCTCGAACCAGGGACCTGCGGATTAACAGTCCGTCGCTCTACCGACTGAGCTATCGGGGAAAACTGGTGCGCAGCTGCCGCTGCCTATTGTTGTGCGCCAACGGGCACGCCAACTGCGCTTGGAATCGGTGGCTCCCCGACCTGGGCTCGAACCAGGGACCTGCGGATTAACAGTCCGTCGCTCTACCGACTGAGCTATCGGGGAATAAGCGCGAGATTATATAGCGAAAAAACCGCACCAAAAAAACGTCGCACAGTCCAAAGCCGCAAGTCTGCGGGTTCATCTCTATCGACAAGCCCGCCCAGCGGCCCGAAAGTGCCCGCCAGCACTGCCCAGCACGCCCGGCCTGCTGGGCAGGCCCACGCAGAGGAATTTGGCATGACAGAGTCTCCCCCCGCCACAGACGCGGCCGCTGGCCAGCGCGCCGTGGCGCAGAACGTGCAGGCGCTGGCGGCGTTCCTGCAGCAGCACGCGCCCTTTGACGCCATGGAGCCAGCCCATGTGCTGCATTTGCTGCAGCACAGCGCGCTGGTTTTTTTCGCTGCGGGCCAGCAAATCCTGGGCCCCGAGGCGCCGCGCGTGGCGCATTGGTACATCGTGCGCCAGGGCCATGTGGTGGGCCAGCGCGCCGAGCTGGCCCAGCCCGCCGCACCGGCGCAGCAGCAGGAGCCCGACACCCCGGTGCAGCTGCTACCCGGCGACGCCTTTCCGTTTGCCGCCATTCTGGGCGAGCGCCCCACGCGCCGCCGCTATACCGCCGCCGAGGACAGCTTCTGCCTACAGCTGCCGGTGGCGCAGTTCGTGCAATTGCTGGAGATCTCGCCCGTGTTCCGGCAGTTTGCGCTGCGCGGCGTCAGCGGGCTGCTGGCGCGCGTGGGCCAGCACATGCAGCTGGGCGCGCTGCAAACCCTGCACGAGGCCGATGCGCTCAACACTCCGCTGCGCAGCCTGGTCACGCGCGCGCCGCTGACCTGCAGCCCAGCCACCAGCGTGCGCAAAGCCGTCGGCCTGATGCACGGCCAGCGCACCAGCAGTATTGCCATCACCGACGCCGATCTGCACCTGCAGGGCATCTTCACGTTGCGCGACCTGCGCGCGCTGGTCATCGCCTCGGACGCCGACCTGGATGCGCCCATCGGCCAGGTCATGACCGCCGCGCCCATGTCCCTGCACCCGGACGACAGCGCTTTTGACGCCACCATGCTGATGGCGCGCCACCACTTCGGCCACCTGTGCCTGGTCGAAGACGGTGTGCTGCGCGGCGTGATCTCCGAGCGCGACCTGTTCGCGCTGCAGCGCGTCGATCTGGTGCACCTGGCGCGCGCCATTCGCAGCGCTGCCTCGGTGCCTGAACTGGCCACGCTGCGCGCCGACATCGGCCGCCTGGTGGCCAACATGCTGGCGCATGGAGCCAGCGCGGAGCAGGTGCTGCGCATCGTCACCCAGCTCAACGACCACAGCGTCGAGCGCGTCATCGAGCTGATGCTGGCCGAGCATGGCGACCCTGGCTTGCCCTTTGCCTGGCTGGCCTTTGGCAGCGAGGCGCGCGGCGAGCAAACCCTGCTGAGCGACCAGGACAACGGCCTGTTGTTCCTGGCCGACGAGCCGGCCCAGGCGCAACAGGCCCAGGCCCGGCTGCTGCCGCTGGCCAAGGCCATCAACCAGGCGCTGGACGCCTGCGGCCTGCACTGGTGCCCGGGCGAGATCATGGCCAGCAACCCGGCGCTGTGCCTGGCCGACTTCCAGTGGCGCGATTTCTTCGACCGCATGCTGCTGCAGGCCCAGCCGCAGGACGTGCTCAACGCCACCATCTTCTTCGACATGCGGCTGGCCTGGGCCTCGCCCAGCGCCCATGCGCGGCTGGAGCAGGCCGTGCAGCAGCTGCGCGCCTACAGCCTGGAGCGCTTCCAGCAGGAAAGCGCTTTCCAGCGCCTCATGGCCAGCTTCGCGCTGCAGCGCACGCCGCCGGCCATCGGCGGTGCGCAGGGCCTCAAGCACCGCCTGATCCAAGCCCTGGGCGCTGCCCAGGGCGGCACCACGCTGGACATCAAAAAGCAGGCCCTGGCCATCTGCGTCGATGCCGTGCGCATCCTGGCGCTGGCCCAGGGCTGCAGCGCGGCCTCCACCGTACAGCGGCTGCGCTGGCTGGGCGAGCGCGGCCATTTGCGCCCAGAGCGCGTCAAGACCTATGAGGACGCCTTCAACTTCCTGCAGCAGCTGCGCCTGCGCCACCACCAGCGCCAGCAGCAACAAGGCCAGCCGCTGGACAACCTGATCGCGCTGCAGCAGTGCAATACGCTGGAGCTGCGCGTGCTGCGCGCCGCGCTGGCCGAGGCCAGCCGCCTGCAAGACGCGCTGCGCCTGAACTACCGCCTATGAGCTCTTCCATGTGGCAAACCCTGCGCCAATGGCTGGGCGCGCGCCAGGCCGCGCCGCTGCCCCCTCTGCCACCACCGCAGCGCCATGAACTGCAGCAGCGCCTGGCCCAGCTGCAGCCCTTCGCCCAGCCCGGCGCGCAGCCGCTGGCCACGCAGGCGCTGGTGGTATTCGATCTGGAAACCACCGGGCTGGACCGCCAGCGCGACAGCGTGCTGTCCATCGGCGCGGTGCGCATCCAGGCCTGCGGCGCCCAGCCCGGCATCGCCCTGGGCCACAGCTTTGCGCGCGTGCTCAAGGTGCCAGTGCCCATCAGCCCGCTGGGCCAGCTGTTTCACGGCCTGACCCAGGACGACCTGAGCCAGGGCCAGGATCCGCGCCTGGCCCTGCTGGAGCTGCTCGAATGGGGCCAGGACGCGCTGTGGCTGGCCTGGCACGCCTGGTTCGACCAGGCCATGCTGCACCGCGCCGCGCAGCAATGGCTGGGCAAGCACGCACCCAGCAGCCGCACAGGCAAGATGCTGCTGCCCCTGCCTGGCGTGTGCGATCTGGCGCAACTGTTGCCAGCCCTGCTCGGCCCCTGCCCAACGGCGCTGCAAGCCGATATGCCGAACAAGACGCCTGTCATCTCCGGCGATCACGACCTGGACGCCTGGCTGCAAGCCCTGGGCCTGGCGCACAGCGCCCGCCACGACGCCGTGGCCGACGCCATGGCCACGGCCGAGCTGGCCCTGATCGCCCTGGCCCATGCCCAGGCCCAAGGGCTGCAGACCTGGGGCCAGCTGGCCAGCCTGGCCTCGCAACGAGAACGCGAGCGACAGCAGCCGGGGTTTTGAGCGCCCGTTCATACGCTTGCCCCGCTGGCGCGCCGCGCAGCTTGCGTCTGTCTGCATCGCCCTGCCCTGCCTTGCCCTGCCCTGCCTTCTGGGCGCGCTACCATTGCCGCCGCCCGCGCCCTGAGCGCCTGTTCAAAGTGAGCCTGTTCAAAGCGCCACTGCAACGCACGGCACGGGCTTTCGATGGCCACGCACTCACTCCCCTCATGAACGCTTCCACCCGCCCCCCCGCCACCTGCGTCATTGCCACGCGCGAAAGCCGCCTGGCCCTCTGGCAGGCCCAACATATCCAGCAACGCCTGCAGGCCCAGGGGCTGCAGGCCACGCTGCTGGGCATGACCACCCGCGGCGATCAGATCCTCGACCGCAGCCTGAGCAAGGTCGGCGGCAAAGGTCTGTTCGTCAAGGAGCTGGAAGCCGCGCTGGTCGATGGCCGCGCGCACCTGGCCGTGCACTCGCTCAAAGATGTGCCCATGGAACTGCCCGCAGGCTTCGCACTGGCCTGCGTGCCCGAGCGAGGCAATCCGCACGATGCCTTTGTCTCCAACCACTACGCGCGGCTGGAAGACCTGCCCGAAGGCGCCGTGGTCGGCACCTCCAGCCTGCGCCGCCAGGTGCTGCTGCAGCACCTGCGCCCGGATCTGCGCATCGAGCCTTTGCGCGGTAACCTGGACACGCGTCTGCGCAAGCTCGACGAAGGCCAGTTCAGCGCCATCGTACTGGCCGCCGCCGGGCTGGAACGCCTGCAACTGGCCGGGCGCATCCGCATGCAGTTCACGCCCGAACAAATGCTGCCCGCTGCAGGCCAGGGCGCGCTGGGCATCGAAGTGCTGGCCACCCAGCCGCACACGCCCCAGGCCCAGCAGTTGCAGACCGCCTTGCAGGCCTTGTCGCACCTGCCCACTTGGCTGGCCACAGCCGCCGAGCGCGCCGTCAGCCGCGCCCTGGGCGGCAGCTGCTCCGTGCCGCTGGCGGCCCATGCTGTTTGGGCCGAGGCGCCAGACACGCTGTGGCTGCGCGCGGCCTGGGGCGACCCACAAGGCCAGCGCCCCCTGGTGCAGGTGCAGGCCAGCGCAGCCATTGCCACGCTGGCCCAGGCCCAGGCGCTGGGCGAGCAGGTGGCGCAGCTGCTGCGCCAGGCCGGGGCCCAGGTTTAAGAGCCTGCCTCTCAACTGCTGCGGGATTGACCGGAGGCCCGGGCGGCAGCGCCGGCGGTATGATGCGCGCCGCACTCCGGGGTGCGCGCCTTGGGAGTCGGCTCTGAACACCGGCCCCAAAGGCGCGCTGAGATGGCCCAGGCCGAACCCGTCAACTTGATCCGGTTAGTACCGGCGTAAGGATGAGCTGGCAGCCGCCAATGCGGCCCATGCAGCCCAGGCCCTTGGAACACAGCTTCCTGGGCCTGGCGACCGCAGTGGGCCGGGCCTCCGGGGTGAAAAAGCGACTTTCCCCCCTGATTGCGAGGCCCCATGAACGCACCTGAAAAACTTTCTTCCCTCAAGCAACTGCTGGCGCTCACGCGCGAGCCGCTGCCCGCCTCCAGCAAAGCCTATCTGCAAGGCTCGCGCGCGGACATCCGCGTGCCCGTGCGCGACATCCAGCTCACCAACGGCGCGCAGGCCAGCGTGTACGACACCAGCGGCCCCTACACCGACCCGCAGGCTCAGATCGACGTGCGCCGTGGCCTGCCCGCGCTGCGCCAGGCATGGATTGAGGAGCGCGGCGACACCGAAACCTACGCCGGCCGCCTGGCCCACATCCTGGACGACGGCGGTAAGCACGAGGGGCGCGATGCCGAGCGCATCGCCCAACTGCGGCAGGAAGCGGCCGGGCTGCAACGCCAGCCGCGCCGCGCCAAGGCTGGCCGCAACGTCACGCAAATGCACTACGCACGCCAAGGCATCATCACGCCCGAGATGGAATACATCGCCCTGCGCGAGAACGGCCGCATGGAGTGGCTGCGCGAGCACTTGGGCGATGCTGCGCGCGAGGCGCGCCGCCGGGGCAACCCGATGGGTGCGGTGATCCCCGATGTCATCACGCCCGAGTTCGTGCGCGACGAAGTGGCGCGCGGGCGCGCCATCATCCCGGCCAACATCAACCACCCGGAAATCGAGCCAATGATCATCGGCCGCAACTTCCGCGTGAAGATCAACGCCAACATCGGCAACTCGGCCGTGACCAGCAGCATCGAGGAGGAGGTGGAAAAGCTCGTCTGGTCCATCCGCTGGGGCGGCGACACGGTGATGGATCTGTCCACCGGCAAGAACATCCACACCACGCGCGACTGGATCATCCGCAACAGCCCCGTGCCCATCGGCACCGTGCCCATCTACCAGGCGCTGGAAAAAGTGGGTGGCATCGCCGAAGACCTGACCTGGGAAATCTTCCGCGACACGCTGATCGAGCAGGCCGAGCAGGGCGTGGACTACTTCACCATCCACGCCGGCGTGCGCCTGCCCTTCATCCACCTCACGGCCAATCGGGTGACGGGCATCGTCAGCCGCGGCGGCTCCATCATGGCCAAGTGGTGCATCGCGCATCACAAGGAGAGCTTCCTCTACACCCACTTCGAGGAAATCTGCGAAATCATGAAGGCGTATGACGTGAGCTTCAGCCTGGGCGACGGCCTGCGCCCCGGCTGCGCGTCCGATGCCAACGACGAAGCCCAGTTCGCCGAGCTGCGCACCCTGGGCGAGCTGACGCAAATCGCCTGGAAGCACGACGTGCAAACCATGATCGAAGGCCCCGGCCACGTGCCCATGCACATGATCCAGGAGAACATGACCGAGCAGCTCAAACACTGCCACGAAGCGCCGTTCTACACCCTGGGCCCGCTGACCATCGACATCGCCCCCGGCTACGACCACATCGCCTCGGCAATAGGCGCGGCCATGATCGGCTGGATGGGCACGGCCATGCTGTGCTACGTCACGCCCAAGGAGCACCTGGGCCTGCCCGACCGCGATGATGTGAAGCAAGGCATCATCGCCTACAAGATCGCCGCCCACGCCGCCGACGTGGCCAAGGGCCACCCCAGCGCCCGCGCGCGCGACGACGCGATCAGCAGGGCCCGCTTTGAATTCCGCTGGGAAGACCAATTCAACCTGGGGCTGGATCCCGACACCGCACGCGACTTCCACGACGAAACCCTGCCCAAGGACAGCAGCAAGACCGCGCACTTCTGCAGCATGTGCGGCCCCAAGTTCTGCTCCATGAAGATCACGCAGGAAGTGCGCGACTTCGCCGCCGCCAAGGGCTTGAGCGAAGCCGAAGCCTTGAAAGCCGGCATGGATGAAAAGTCCAGGGAATTCGCCGCCGGCGGTGGGGAGGTCTATATCCCGATCCAGAAGGCTTGAGCGGGTCTTGGTCGGGCCTTGATCGAACCTACTGACAAAGCCGCACCCGCATGGTCATCCTCACGACCACCCGACAGGGCTTTGAATCGCTGCGCGCCCTGTTCGACACCGGAGCGCATCCGGTGTGGGTCGGCGCCAGTGTGCTCACGGCGGGCGAAATCCAGACCTGGCGCGCGCGGGGGCTGGATTTGACCGTGTTCGGTCACGACATCGACCCGCGCCACCCCAGCCAACAGGCCGCCGCGCTGGACACCGTGGCCGAGCACCACCCTGGCGAAGTGGTCTGGGTTAATGCCCGGTGAATGACAGCGCCCATCACGCAACAAGCCAGAAAAGCTCAACTTGCCAAGGCGAAACCTTGCCTCTGCACACGGCGTGCCGCCCAGGGCCGTGCAGGCAAGGTCAGTGCCGTGGCGTCAGAGCCTGTTCAAAGTCTCGGCGCGAGCGGGCAAAAAGTGGCTTGGGATGGGCTGCAAGGCGCAAAACGCAGCCATGGCTGGGTCTATGGCGAGGCTTTGCGGGCGCAGTAGACCGCCCCAATCCACTGTCTTGCCAGCCGTGCAGAGACTTTGAACAGGTTCTCTCAGAGTAATCCCCAGGTGGATTGCGCCCCGCCAGCGCTGACAATGCGCGTTTTCGGCTGGAGGCCGTTTTTTGATCTTTGAGGGAGTGACCATGCATACACCGCCTATTGCACCACTGGGCGAGCCCCAGGCAAGCCAAGCATCCGCCCGCCAAGCACCCTGGCACGCCAGCCACCGGCGCTTGCATGCCCTGGCGGCGCTGTTCGCCTCTGCGGCGATGACGGCTTGTGGCGGTGGTGGGGGCGATGAGCCAGCGCCGACGCCCACTCCGGCTCCTGCGCCGAGCCCAGCGCCGGTGCCAACTCCAGGGCCAACGCCAACCCCTGCTCCTGCTCCTGCGCCAACCCCTGCCCCGACACCAGCGCCCACTCCGGCGCCAGCGCCGACGCCACCTGCACCGGCTCCAGCACCAACGCCGGCTCCAGCTCCAGCTCCAGCTCCAGCTCCAGCTCCAGCGCCAACGCCCGCTCCAGCTCCAGCTCCAGCGCCAACACCCGCTCCGGCACCAACGCCCGCACCAGCACCAGCACCAACGCCCGCTCCGGCACCAACGCCTGCGGCCAACCCATGGCGCGCCAGCCAGATGTATGCCCCGGGCGAGGTCCTGGGCGATAACCTGCGGGCGCGCCCCGTGCGGCCTGGCGGGATCGGCGTGGCGGTGGACAACGACAACAACGCCCTGATGCTGGCAGTCAAGCCGCTGCCGCTGCGCGGCCAGACGCCCGTTGCAGGCGAGGCGCAATCGTCCATCCACATCGTGCGCGGCAAGGTGGATGCAACAGGCCAGGTCAGCTGGGGGCCAGCGCAAATACTGGGCAGCAGCACCCTGCCCACGCACGAAGTGCACATTCACGAGCGCGCCGCCTATACCCGCGTGGCCATGTCGCCCGCCAATGGCCATGCCGCCGTGGCCTGGGCCAGCAGCGATGTGTGCAGCGCCACGGCCTACGACAAGGCGCCCAACCGGTGCTACTACCTGTACCTGTCGCAATACGACCCCGCCACCAGCACCTGGAGCGCGCCGCAGGTGGTGACCGACCTGCCGCTCAAGGCCGATATCCGGGCCGCCTACTTGACCGACCCCGTGCAGCTGCGCGTGGACAACGCCGGCAACGTGGCCATCATGCACACCTACTGGATGCAGCGCCGCGGCACCCCGCCCCTGATTGACCCCACCGTGGCGCACACCGCCGTGAGCTGGCGTCTGGCGAGCGCACCCGTCTGGCGGCGCCACATCTTTGCCGAGCACAGCAGAGAGACCTTCAACGTGCGCGCCAGCTTTGATCTGGACAACAACGGCAACATGGTCTGGGCCGGCACCGTGCCGCGCGACAGCAAGCACAGTCAGGTCGTAGTGGCGCGCGGCACGCTCAGCGCAGGCTTTGGAGTGGCGCAGCGCATCGACACGGCGGGCCCCTCCGCCAGCGCCCTCCTGGGCCGCGTGCGCGTGCACCGCGGCCTGGCGGCGGTGGACTGGGCGCAGTCCGTCTCGGACGGCCCGGTGTACCGCTTCGACCGCCACCTGGCCGTCTCCCCCGCCGCTGGCCAGCCCTGGCAGGCCAGTCAGGTCCGGCAGCAAATCCATGGCAAAACCGACTCCGACATCCGCAGCAGCTTCCACCGCGACGCCCTCTACCTGCTGGGCATCACCAACGCGGGCGAAGTGCTGGCCTACGACTTCATTCGGTACGCCCTGGAGCCCAGCCAGACCTGCGGCGTGTACGTGCGCACACCCGACGGCGCCATCAACCGCAAGGATCTGCCACAGCCGCTGTGCAGCGCCACGCGGCTGTCCAGCCTCGACCGCCGCACCATCAACCGACGCGGCGACGTGCTGTACCTGGGCGAAGACGGCTTGTGGCGCCACTACACCGCCGCCACCCACAGCCTCGTCAGCAGCGGCGACCGGGCGCTGACCGGCAGCCACAACCTGCTGGCCCCCACGCTGGTGCATGACGTGCAGGTGGCGCTGAACAACAACGGCGGCGCAGCCGCCATCTACTGGACGCTCTACAGCGAGCTGCCCACCGACGCCAATGACCAGGGTGCGGAAAACGGCCAGCGCAACCTCTGGGGCTTCATCCGTTGAGAATCTCGGCGCCGAGCCTCCGCGTTGGGCGGCAGAGGGTAAGAAGCGAAGAAGTGAGAACGCCATGAGCGTCCTTGGCACGCTGCTTCAGCGATGGCACTGGCTGCCGAGTCGGGCGCGTCGCTTCGTCGTGGCGAACTTCGTATGTGGTCTGGTCATTGCCGTCGGCTACAGCATCTTTCCACTGCGCCCTGATTGCACGGGATGCGCGTTGATACCCGCTGATGAAGGGTGGCGGCGTGGCCTGACCTGGCCTTATATCGGCGGTGGCGTGCTGCTGATGTGGATTGCCCTTGCCGTGCTGTGGGGCTGGACCTGCTTGCGCTGGGCCGTGCTGTTTTGGTATCCCGTGTTTTTTGGGCTGGCCTATCAAAACGGCGTATGGCGAGGCGCGTGGTCAAGCGGGCCCGCGGATTGGATGATGTTGGCGTTCATCAGCGTCATCCTCTTGGCCGCGGTGTTCAAGCCCGTTCGAGATTTCCCAGATACACCTGACTCATCCACGCACGCCCGGCGAAGAAACAAACCTGCAAGCGACAGCGATAGCGCCGAACCGTAAACATCTGCGGTGCCGATTACCCCCGAACGCAGCGATCCGGCTTGGCAAGCAAGGCAGCAGGCTCCCATCCGTATCCACAATACCCCGCCCCCGGCACAGAAAGCCTGAACAGGATGGCATGGCTCGCCTTGGCGCTGCGGCGCTCACTGGCGCTGCAGCCCCTGGCCGCAGGGGCCTGGCTCCACGGCCAGGACGCGGCCTTGCGGCACGCAGACCCAGCAGGCATTGCTGTAAGTCTGCCGGTAGCGGCGCCCGTTGTGTTCGATGCTGGCGCAAACGGGGGCGTACTGCTCGGTGCAGGCGTGTGCGCAAGGCCCCTGGATGGGGTGTTGCGGCGATGCGAGCGGCGCATCCGCCACCGCAGCGGCAGCAGCTGGGGGCGAAGCGCCCGGCCCTGGGCTGCCGCAGGCGGCCACGGCCAAGCCAAGGGCCAGCAAACAGGGATGCCATGAACGAAACATGCGGCGCTCCTTTCTCAAAGCCTGTTCAAAACTACCGGGGGCTTTGCCTGCCATGGGCCGGCGGCGCTGTGGATCGCGCTATGCTGCGGCCTGTTTTCAGGCCCGCCCCACAGGCATTGCATCCATTGTCCTCCCATGCGTCGCTACTGGCTTTTCTTCTCGCAAACCGTCACGGTCATGCTGGCCGGGTATTTCATTGTTGCCACGCTCAGACCACAGTGGCTGGCCGATGCGCCGGCCACTGCGCCGGCGGCCATTCAGGGCACGCGGGTTCCACCCGCGCCCAGCGGGGCATTGGGGCAGGCGCCTGCCCCTAGCCCAGCCCCAGCAGGCAGCCTGCGCCAGGCGGCCGAGCGCGCCGCGCCTTCGGTAGTCAGCATCGATACCCTCACCACGGTGCGCCACCCCTACGCCAACGATCCGTTCTTTCGGTACTTTTTCGGCGAAGTGCCCAACAGCTCGCGCAGCGGGCTGGGCAGCGGCGTGATCGTCAGCGCCGATGGCCATTTGCTCACCAATCACCACGTGGTCGAAGGGGCAGACACGATTTCCGTCACGCTGCACGATGGCCGCGAGTTCAGCGCCAAGGTCATCGGCAGCGATCCCGACTCCGACCTAGCGGTGCTCAAGATTCAGGCCAGCGGCCTGCCCGCCATCCGCATGGGTGACGTCAACGCCATGGCCATTGGCGATACGGTGCTGGCCATTGGCAATCCGTTTGGCGTGGGGCAAACCGTCACCAGCGGCATCATCAGCGCCCTGGGCCGCAACCACCTGGGGCTGAACATCTTCGAGAATTTCATCCAGACCGACGCGGCCATCAACCCCGGCAACTCCGGCGGGGCGCTGGTCAACACCGCTGGCGAGCTGGTGGGCATCAACACAGTGATCTTCTCCAAGTCCGGTGGCAACATGGGCATTGGCTTTGCCATCCCGACCGATTCGGCGCAGTTCGTGCTCGACAGCGTGCTGCGCGACGGGCGCGTGGTGCGCGGCTGGCTGGGCCTGGTGTCCGACCCGCTGACACCGGAGCTGGCCCAGGCCACGGGCGCGCGCAGCACCAGTGGCGTCATCGTCACGGGTGTGTTGCAGCACAGTCCTGCCGCACAAGCGGGCATCCGCCCGGGCGATGTCATCACCGCCGTGGGCGATCAGCCAGTGCACGGCGTGCCGCAGCTGCTGGCCAGCGTGGCCATGCTCCAGCCCCAGGTGCCCACGCACCTGACGGTCGAGCGCGGCGGGCAGTCGCAGCGCATCAGCGTCACCCCCAGCGAGCGCCCGGCCACCACGCGCCAGCAGCGCCGCCGCTGAACGCTGCTCAAGCGCATGCGCGCGTGCAGCGATGGGGCATAAGGGGGCTTAGCCGCCTGACTCAGCCCGGCTCGTCGCCCGCATCCGCGCTGGGTCGCGCGAACCAGCGCGAGGCCCAGATACCGACCTCATAGAGCAAACACATGGGCACGGCCAGGGTGATCTGCGACAGCACATCCGGCGGCGTGACGATGGCGGCGATGACGAAGGCCAGCACTGCGAAGTAGCCCCGGAAGGAGCGCAGCTTGTCCACGGTCACCAGCTCAAAGCGCACCAGCAGCAAAACGACGATGGGCACCTGAAAGGCCAGCGCAAAGGCGATGTACAGCGAGAGGATGACGCTGACGTAGGAGGCCACGTCGGGCGTGGCAGCCACGCTTTCGGGCGAGAAGCGCTGGATGAAGCCAAACATCTTGTCCAGCACGAACAGCTGCACGAAAGCAA
Organism: Vandammella animalimorsus; assembly: GCF_002288875.1. Lineage (NCBI taxonomy): Bacteria > Pseudomonadati > Pseudomonadota > Betaproteobacteria > Burkholderiales > Comamonadaceae > Vandammella > Vandammella animalimorsus. The sequence continues at coordinate 29,163 of NZ_NTBH01000007.1, forward strand.
TGCCCACATAAGCCAGCACGCTGCCCATCAGAATCAGCGGCAGCGCAAAGCGCTTTTCATGGCTGTAAAGGCCGGGGGCCACAAATGCCCAGACCTGATAGACCAGCCAGGGCAGGGTCAGCAGCACGGCCGTCATGAACAGCACCTTCAGCGGCACCAGAAACGGCGTCAGCACCCCCACGGCGATGAGCTTGGCATCGGGCGGCATGTGCGCCCGAATGGGCATGGCGATCAAGTCGATCAGCGCGCTGGGGCCAGGCCAGGCCATCAGCACGGCAATGGCGCCCGCCAAGCCCAGGATGCAGTAGATCAGGCGGTTGCGCAGCTCCATCAAGTGCTGGACAAAGGGCTGCTCGGTGCCTGCGAGTTCGTCGTGGTCGTGGGATGGGGAAGCCATGGGGGAAGAGACGCCGCCGCAGCATGGCCATGGCGCATGGCCTGCGGGCGGCTCTGTCGGTCAGGGGAAACTAGGGCCTGTGCACACTGTGGGAGGATTTGCCGCCACCGGCCTGACCCGCCGAGCCGGCATGGCCGCGCGCGGCGTTGGAGCGCAGGCGGCGGCGCACCTGTTGGCGCGCCTTGTACCACTGCGGCACAGCCTGGCGGCGCAAGCGCCAATTCTTGCGCGCCACGGGCGCCGAAACAGGCGCCACAGCCGTGACGAAAGCGCGTTTGCTGGCATCCTCCAGCCCATCGTCGGGCGCTGGCATGGCGGCATCGCTCTGCTGCATCGAGCCCTCCTCCCAGGATTGCAGATCGTGCAAGTCCTGCGAGATGGTGTCGACTTCTTTCTGGAAGTCGCTGGCGTGCGTACGCACCGAGTGCTCCAGATCGCGTGCAGCCTCTTCGACACTGGTTTTGACCTTGCGCAGCTCATCAAGCTCCATGGCCTGGTTGACCTCGCGCTTGACCTCGTTGACGTAGCGCTGCGCCTTGCCCAGCAAGGCGCCCACTGTACGAGCCACGCGCGGCAGGCGCTCAGGCCCGATCACGATCAGCGCGACCACGCCGATCATCACCATTTTGGAAATACCCAGATCAAACATGCTGTGCCGTCATGGTCGCCGCCGCAGGTCCACACAAGGCAGCGCCCTGGGGCCTCAAGGCTCAGGGCGCGCGCATGAGCATGACTATGCGGCAGGCCGGTGCTTCAGCTCTTTTCCTTGGCCGAGACCTCGATGGTCTCGCGGGCCACCGGATGTTGGCTCTGGTCCTGCACCTGCTGGGCGCCAGCGACCGTGCCATTGGCCGGCGCATCCTGCCCGCCTTCACGCATGCCTTCCTTGAAGCCCTTGACGGCCCCGCCCAGGTCACTGCCGATGTTGCGCAGCTTCTTGGTGCCAAAGACCAGCACCACCACCAGCAACACCACCAGCCAATGCCAAATGGAAAAACTGCCCATGTCGTTTCCTTTCATTCATGAGGTTCATGCGTGCACGGCAGGCTGCGCTTGCTGCGCCTGCCGCCGCTGTGCCGTGGTCACTGCATTGCCCTCGCCACGGCATTGCCGGCCATTGTATGCCGCCATGCCAGGGCCATTGCCGCCACGGGGCATGCATCGCCATGCGGCCTTGTGTGCACAGAGCTCCGAACTCTGCGGCTCGGCCCTGAGCCAAGCCCGCCGGCCTTGCCTGAGCCTGTTCAAGGCGCTTACTTGCGCCAGGGGCGAGCCCCCCCCATGACGTGCACGTGCAGGTGATGCACTTCCTGCCCGCCCTCCTCGCCAGTGTTGATGACCACGCGGAAGCCCCCCTGCGGATAAGGATTGCAGCCGCGCTGCAAGGCCAGCTCTGGCGCCTTGGCCAGTATCTTGCCCAGCAGCGGGGCATCAGCCGGGCTGGCGTGGGCCAGCGATGGCAGGTGGCGCTTGGGGATGATGAGAAAGTGCACCGGCGCGGCCGGGTTGATGTCGTCGAAGGCGACGAGGTCTTCGTCCTCGTACAGCTTCTTCGCAGGGATTTGCCCGGCCGCGATCTTGCAGAAGATGCAGTCCGGCGCGTGGCTCTGGTGGGCATCGGGGGAGGAAGTCATGGGCGCGATTCTGATGGAGTGATGAGTAACCTAGAGCGTGTTCACAAAGTGGCGCGCACGCCAACATCGGCATAGTGCGTTTGCAGCCACTGCTGAGCGGCCGTTCGGCCCAGGGAGAACAAGTCTTGCAGAAAGCGGATGTCGGCACGCAGCTTGCTGTCACTGCCAAAGGGCTCGAGCAGCGAGCCGCCATCAATGCGGTGCATGCGCATGGCCTTGTAGCGGCCAGGCTCAAGTCGGCCTTCTTCCAGCAGGCGTCGCACAAACTCAATGGCGCGCAGCTCAGCCAGCAGGCTGGCATTGAAGGTAACCTCGTTAACGCGCTCTTGAATCTCAGTCATGGTGCGCGGCACGGCGTTGGTTTCGATGGGGTTGATTTGCACCAGCAGCACGTCGTCGGCCTGGGCATGGTAGATCAGCGGGTAAATGGCCGGGTTGCCCGAATAGCCGCCATCCCAGTAATGCTCACCATCGATTTCTACAGCGTTGAACAACTGCGGCAAACAGGCCGAGGCCATCAGCGCATCCAGGCTGACTTGCTCGCCTTCAAACACCTTGCTGCGCCCGGTGCGCACATTGGTTGCGCCAATGAACAAATGCGGCACCAGGCCCTGGCCCTGGTAGCGCCGGATGGCCTCGAAATCAATCAGCCGACGCAGCAGCGTGCGCAGCGGGTTGATGTCCATCGGATTGGTCTGCGCTGGCGAGAGGGGCGGCACCATCAGCGGCTTGAGCCAGGGCATCCACTGCGCGGCCATGCTCGAGGGCGAGGCATTGAGAAACACCCCCATCGTGCCCACGGCTTCCCAGAAAGTGCGCAGCGTCTGACGCGCCAGCTCGCAGCCGCGCGCATGGGCCTCGCGGGCATCGGTCAGGCCCAGCTCGGCGGCCTGGGCAAAGCCTGCGGCCAGCACAGTGGCATTCATGGCCCCGGCGCTGGTGCCGCTGATGCCGTCGAAGCGGCAATTGCCCGCTTCCAGCAACGCATCGAGCACGCCCCAGGTAAAAGCCCCGTGCGAGCCTCCACCCTGCAAGGCCAGGTTGAACACTTTGATGGATCGGTCTTTTTTGGGCACAGGCGTCATGGCGCAGCGTCCGTGAAAAATTAGCCTGCACTCAGGCAGTGGTAATGGCCCGGTTCTGGTTCATGGCCACCATGCCGCGCACGATGCGCACCAAAAACCACAGCGAGATGAAGAACCACGCCACCAAGCCCGGGATGTAGAGCAGCAGGAACAGCGGCCAAGTCAGCACATACCAAAATAGCGACCAGCCCACGCTGCGGATGCGCCACTCGAAGTGGCTTTGCTGCCAGCTGCCCCTGGCATCCGGGCTCTTGACCACATCCAGAATCAGCGCCAGCAGCAGCAACAGCAGGCTGGGCTGCAGCCCCGGCAGCACGGCGCAAATGGCCACCACCAGGTGCATGCCATAGCTGATCCAGCCCAACAGCTTGAGATCACTGAGCTCCTTGGCGTCCAGCTGGCGCGCCTGCACCTCGATCACTTCATTGTCATTGGCGTTCTGCATGCCCGGCTCCTGAAAACAAAACGCAAGGCGCTCTCTACGCCTCGCGGCTGGCTATTGTGCCGCATCCCGGCCGCCGCGCCTGCTGCCGATACAATCGAGGGCTTTTTTCCGCCCTCCCTGGGCAAGGCTTGCACAATTGCAGCAGCCAAAGCGTGCGCTGCGGCTTGTGCAGGCCTTGCCTTAGCCGCAGCGCCTCTACGCAGCGGCGCCAGCCAGCCGTTCTTTTGCCATGCCCAGTGCCGCCCCTGCCCCCATTTCCCCCATCGAGGACATCATCGCCGACATCCGCGCCGGCAAGATGGTGGTGCTGATCGACGAGGAAGACCGCGAAAACGAAGGCGACCTGGTGCTGGCCGCCGAGCACGTCAGCGCTGAGGCCATCAACTTCATGGCCCGCCATGCGCGCGGCCTGGTGTGCCTGACGCTCACGCGCGAGCGCTGCGCGTTGCTGAACCTGCCGCCCATGGCCAAGCGCAATGGCACGCAGTTCGACACTGCCTTCACCGTCTCGATCGAGGCGGCCGAGGGCGTGACCACCGGCATCTCCGCTGCCGACCGCGCCCGCACCATCGCCGTGGCCGTGGCGCCCAATGCCCAGGCCAGTGATCTGGTGCAACCCGGCCACATCTTCCCGGTGCAAGCCGTTGACGGCGGCGTGCTGGTGCGCGCTGGCCACACCGAGGCTGGTTGTGATCTGGCGCGGCTGGCCGGCTTGATGCCCGCCAGCGTGATCTGCGAAATCATGAAGGACGACGGCACCATGGCGCGCCTGCCCGACCTGCAAGTCTTTGCCGCCGAGCACGGACTGAAGATCGGCACCATCGCGGACCTGATCCAATACCGCAGCAGCAACGAATCGCTGATCGAGCGTGTCAGCTCGCGACCGCTGGTGACGCACTGGGGCGAATTCACCGTCCACGCCTACCAAGACCGGCTGGATCGCGCGCTGCACCTGGCGCTGGTCAAGGGCAGCTGGGATGAGCAGGAGGAAATCGCCGTGCGCGTGCACGAGCCGCTGTCCGTGCTGGATGTGCTCGACGCCCAGCGCGGCCTGCACTCCTGGAGCCTGGACGCCAGCCTGCGCTACATCCAGGCGCAGGGCAAGGGCGCGATGGTTTTGCTCAACTGTGGCGAAAGCGGCGCGCAGCTGCTCGATCAGCTCGAAGGCCGCGCCCAACCCAGCCACGCCCCGGCGCGCGGCCGCATGGACTTGCGCACCTACGGCATCGGCGCGCAAATCCTGCGCCACCTGGGCGTGGGCCGCATGCGCCTGATGGGCCAGCCACGGCGCCTGCCCAGCATCGCCGCAGGCTACAAACTCGAAATCACCGGATTCATCAACAAGGACTGACCCATGCTCGGTGCCAACAAAGGCCAAGGCGCTGCCCCATTGCTCGACGGCAGCCAACTGCGCATTGCCATCGTGCAGGCGCGCTTCAACGAAGACATTACCCAGGCGCTGTTCGACGCCGCCCATGCCGAGCTGCTCGCGCTGGGCGTGGCGGCTGAGGACATCACGCACCTGCGCGTGCCAGGCGCGCTGGAAGTGCCGGTGGCGCTGCAAGCCCTGGCCGAGACAGATGGCTACGACGCCATGATCGCGCTGGGCTGCATCATCCGCGGCGAAACCTACCATTTCGAGCTCGTGGCCAATGAATCGGGCGCCGGCGTCACGCGCGTGGGCCTGGATTACGGCATCCCCATCGCCAACGCCATCCTGACCGTGGAGAACATGGCCCAGGCCGTGGCGCGACAAACGGAAAAAGGCGTGGATGCCGCACGCACCGCCGTCGAAATGGCCAACCTGATCGGCCTGGTCGCCATGGGGGACGAATGAACCCCTCCGCCCAGCCCCCCACCCCCAGCAGCAAGAAAAGCGCCCGTAGCCGCGCGCGCGAATTCGCACTGCAGGCCCTGTACCAGCGCCTGGTGGGCAAGAACGAAGCGCGCGACATCGACCAGTTCACACGCGGCCTCAGCGGTTTTCACAAAGCCGACTCGGCGCTGTACGATGCCCTGCTCTACGGCTGCACCGAGCAGGCCGCGGCGCTGGACGCCACCATCACCCCAGTGCTGGATCGCCCACTGAGCGAGCTATCGCCCATTGAGCACGCCATCATGTGGATGGGTGTTTACGAATTCCAGCACGCGCCGGACGTGCCCTGGAAAGTTGTCATCAACGAATATGTGGAGCTGGCCAAGGCCTTTGGCGGCACCGACGGGCATAAATACGTCAACGCCGTGCTGCACGCGCTGGCCGCCCAGCTGCGCCCGTTGGAGCTGGGCCAGCAGCCCAATCGCTGAGGGCTTGCCCCTCCAACCCCGAAATGGGCTGAAAAAGCAACGGCCTGCGGAGATTGTGAACAAGCTCCCCAAAAAGCGCAGGCCGCGCCAGCTGCCCCATGCCACACACTCCCCCGCCACCCGATGCCCGGCCTGCTTGGTTTTCGCGCCAGGAGCTGGCGCTGATCCTCATCACCATGGTCTGGGGCACGACCTTCGTCGTCGTGCATGCGGCCATGCGCCACAGTGGGCCGATGTTCTTCGTCGGCCTGCGCTTCGTCACCGCCGCGCTGCTGGGCGCTCTGGTCTTCTGGCGCGCCATGCGCGGCCTGACGCGCCAAGAGCTGCTCGCTGGCAGCGCCATCGGTAGCAGCATCTTCGTCGGCTACGGCCTGCAAACCTATGGTCTGCAAACCATCAGCAGCAGCCAGTCGGCCTTCATCACTGCCATGTACGTGCCACTGGTGCCGCTGCTGCAATGGCTGGTGCTGCGCCGCCCGCCCCACGCCATGAGCCTGCTGGGCGTGGCCTTTGCCTTCACAGGTCTGGTGCTGCTGGCCGGGCCGGAGGCCGGCCTGGGCCTGCAAATGGAAGTGGGCGAGTGGGCCACCCTGGTGGGCGCGCTGGGCATTGCGGGCGAAGTCATCCTGATTGGCTTTTTTGCCGGCAAGGTGGACGTGCGGCGCGTGACCGTAGTGCAGCTGCTGGTAGCAGGGCTGCTGGCCTGGCTGGCCATGCCATTGGCTGGCGAGGCCGTGCCGGTCTTCTCCTGGGTCTGGCTGCTGGCGGCCGTGGGCATGGCCTGCTCCAGCATCGTCATCCAGCTGGTCATGAACTGGGCGCAAAAAACCGTCTCGCCCACGCGCGCCACGCTGATTTACGCGGGCGAGCCCGTCTGGGGCGGCGTGGCCGGCCGCATCGCTGGCGACCGCCTACCGCCGCTGGCCATTGCCGGCGCGGTGCTGATCGTCATCGGCGTGCTCGTCAGCGAATGGCGCCCGCGCCGGCGGCGGCCGTAGAGCGTGTCGTGCCCCTTGCACTCTCGCCAGGGGTGAAATCACTCGTTATAGGGGGCGTTGAGATTGGGCTTGCGAAGCAGCTTTTCGAGGCAAAAGCCGCAGATGCAAGAAGAAAACGCGCTCAAGACCTGAACACCTTGCAAGCGTTTTCAACACGGCAGTTGCGGTTTTTTGACCGGAAGCACCGCTGCAACCGCCAGTCTCAACGCTCCCTCCCCCCGCTGCGGCGCAAAAGCAACAACCGCCCAGCCTCTCCCGGCCCCTCAGCGCCAGCGGCCCTTGCCCTACTCCCGCAGGGCTTGGCACAATGCGCGCCTTCTTGGCCCCCGCTCCCCCTTCCATCCACAAGAGCTGTCCCCATGCTCTGTTCATCCTTTCACTGACTTGTGCGCTCCACACCGCCCTGGCTGGATGCGCACTGCCGCACCCAGCCCGGGGCAAACCCTGGCCGGCCTGCCAGGGTTTTGACTTTTTGGAGCAGCACATGCGTGCCAAACCCGCTGCGGGCGCCGCCCGCGCCCGAACATCCCGCCCGCCACAGCGCCCCCTGCCTGCAACCAGCCTGCCGGTGCGCAACCCCTACGCCCGGGCTCTGGCTGCCAAGGCCAGCACAGGCGCTGGCGGCAAGCACATGCGCAGCCAGGGCGCACAGCGCCGGGCCGAGCGCATGGCCTTGCAGCGCAGCATCCGCACACGCGACTGGGCCAGCGCCGAGTGACGGCCTCGCCCCAAAGACCAGACTTTCCGGCCAGGTGGCGACAGCCCGCTGGCCTGCCCCTTCACGCCCATGACATCACAGACCCAGCCACCCAAAGGCAAAGACACCGGCAGCGCGGCTGAACAACCCGCGCCACCGACCAAGCACCCCGCCAGCGCGGCGCGGGCAGGCACAACGGCCCTACCCGCCGCAGGCGACGCCGAACACCAGCAGCTGATGCAGCGCCTGATGGCGCGCAGCCACGCATTGCAACAGATCGCCCAGCAGCTCAAGCAGGAGCTGTTCGGCATTGACGCCATCATCGACCGCGTGATCGACACCATCCGCGCCTGGTACGTCATGCCCGAGTTGATCCAGCGCCCGGTGATCGTCTGCCTGTGGGGGTTGACCGGCACCGGCAAAACCCAGCTCACGCGCTCGCTGGCGCGCAAGCTGGGCTTTTACGATCGCTTCGTGGAGGTGCAGATGGACGGCTTCTCCCACGGCACCAGCAGCTGGCATGGCGCAGGCAGCATCTCGCGCATTTTGGAGAGTTCGGGCATCGACGAGGGCGAACCGGGCATTCTGGTGCTGGACGAATTCCAGCGCTACCGCACCCTCAACGAGCAGCGCCAGGAAGTCGAAGTGCAGCGCTACCAGGATGTCTGGGCCTTGCTCTCGGACGGGCGCCTGCCGCCCTCGGTCTCCTTCCTGGGAGAGCTGGAATCGACCCTGGCCGAAGCGCGTTACGACGAGCAGCAACGCAGCCCTGGCGAGCGCCGCGCTCTGACCAAGAAGCCGCTGCGCGTGAGCGCCTACGAGGCCCAGTCGCTCAAGCGTGCGCTCAAACTCAAGGAGCCGTTGCTGGAGATCATGGCCTGGTCTCCCGAGCGCGTTGAGCAGGAGCTGGCGCGCGTGCGCGGCAGCGAACAAAGCTGGGAGACGGACTCAGGGCCTGTTCACCCTGTGCAAGGAGATCGCGTTGGGGCCTGCAGGAGCCGAGCGCAAGGCGGCAACCGCAGCAAGGCTGGATGCCTTGCGAGGATTGCCAACGCTGTGGGCGGCCCCTGCAGGCCCCAACCCTTCGGGAAGGCATGAAAAACCGCCCTGCTCGGCGTTGCCCGTCTTGGGCGTATCGACATACGCCCTGCAACGGGCGCCTTGATCGGAGCGATTTTTCATGTCTTCGCGACTCCTTGCACAGGGTGAACAGGCCCTACGGCCGCCTGCTGATCTTCGTCTGCGGCAACCTGGACGAGATGTACGAATCGCTGGCGCGGCGCGTGGAGGACTGCGACACCGACGCCGACGTGTTTCACAGCCACAGCCTGCGACTCTCGCTCATCGACGTCAAACGCGCCCTGGCGCGGCGCTTCAAGCCCGAGCAGGTCGCGCGCCTGGGCAATCAGCATCTGATCTACCCCTCGCTCAACCGCGCCGCCTACACGCGCATCATCGACGAGCACTGCGCACAGTACACAGAGCAAATGCAGCACAGCACCGGGCTGCGCTTTGTGATCACGCCTGAAGTGCGCCGCGAGATTTACGCCAATGGCGTCTTCCCCGCTCAGGGCACGCGGCCGCTGTTCTCCACCCTGCATGCCGTGCTGGGCACACCGCTGGTCAATGCCGCCGTCTGGGCCCTTGGTCTGGGTGCGCCAGCGGGCAGCACCGTCGAAGTGCGGCTGGGCGCAGACGGCCAGAGCCTGTGCGCACACGCGATGGGCCAGCAACTGCACTGCCCCGTGGCCTTCGAAGTGCGCACGCTGCGCCAGCGCACACTGACCGACTTTCGCGCCCTGCTGGCCGTGCACGAGGCCGGTCATGGCCTGGTGCATGCGCTGCTGTTTGGCAGCGCGCCGCAGGAAATCCGCATCAACGTCGCCAGCTTTGAGGGCGGCTACGCCATGTTCAGCGACCTGCAATCGTGGTCGCGCAGCAACTGGCTTGATCGCATCGCTGTTTGCCTGGCCGGGCGCGCAGCTGAAACCGTGGTCTTCGGCGCCGATGCCTGCTCCAGCGGCGCTGAGCAAGACATCCAGCACGCCACCGAATACGCCAGCCGCTTCGTGCGATTCCTCGGCTACGGCGAGCGCCTGGCGCGCACCGATGTGACCAGCGAAACGAACGAGCACCTCAACACCGACGTGCAACCCAGCAACCTGGCCATTGAAGCCATCCTGCAGGCGCAGATGGAGCGCAGCACGGCGCTCATCGCCGCGCACAGCCAGCAACTGCTGGCCCTGGTGGATGAGCTCATGCGCCACGGCGAGCTTGGCCGCCAACGACTGGCCGAACTGCTGGGCGTGCCCATGGCGCCACAGGACCCGATGGTGCTGACCGACTACGCCCAGCGACTGCAAACCTTTGCTCAGCGCGACCTGGCGCACAACACGCCCAGCTCTTGAGGCGGCACAGGCAAGGCCTGCGCACACCACCGCGCCGTGCTCCCCCTGTGTCGGATTCAGGCAGACCCTCCATGGCGGCGCAGCAACAGCGCCAGGCTGCCAGATCGGGCGCAAACCCAGGCTGGCCTTATGATGCGCCTCGCAGTCATCCCAGCCTCTGGCGCCTGCGCCAAGGCTGCAATACAAGGCAAGAGCCCAAGGAGTGAGGAACATGGTCAGCACTTTCGTGCCACCGCCAATCGCGGCCGTCGACGCCGAGCAGCACGCCCTGCTGGAGCGCAAGCTGCACGCCGTCGAGGCCCTGTGCGCCCAGGCGCCGCAGAACGCCGAGCTGCACTGGCAACGCGCCTGCCTGCTGGAGCAGCTGGGCCGACTCGATGCACTGCGCGACGCGCTGCAGGCCACGCTCAAGCACCGGCCCGACCATGTGCAGGCAGCGCTGCTGCAAGTGCGCGTTGGTCAGCGCGGCGACCGGCTGGACATCGACGCCAGCGCCTTGGACCCCACCGAGGCCGCAGCCCTGCAAGAGCGCCAGCAAGAACTCGACCGCCACGTGGCGCGCCGCAACGAGGCGCTGCTGCGCCGCCTGCGCGCACTGGAGCCCGACAACACCGACGTGCTAGCGCTGCTGGCCCAAACCCTGACGCAGCAGCCCTCGCCGCCAGCGGAAAAGCTGCGCGAGGCCCAGCTGCTGCTCGACCGCGCCATTGACCTCGCGCCTGGGCGCATCGACCTGCTCAAGCAGCGCGCGCACCGCCTGCGCCAGCAGGCCTTGCTCGATCCGGCACAGGCCGCGCAACTGCCGCCCGAGCAAGTGGTGCGCACCTCGCACGGGCACTACTATGAGCGCGCGGGCCTGGAGCACGCCTGCGCCGACTGGCAGCGCTGCCTGGCGCTGAGCGCGCAGCCCAGCATCACCACCCGCGTGGGCATGTGCCTGCACGAGCTGGGCCATTTCGAGCAAGCCGTGGCCGCTTACGACCGCGTACTGGCCCGGATGGACCCCCGCCACCCTGGCTACGCCCACGTGCAAAGGCTGCGCCGCCGCTCACAAGAAGGCGGCTGCGGCGGCAGCAGTGACGCCTGCTCCTGCGAGGGTATGAGCACGGCTCTGGCCGACAGCCTGGACGAAGGACCGCACAGCCAAGCTCAACAGGCCCGCCCCGCCCCGGTGGCGGCTCAGGCCAACGCTGCCCAGGCTGAGCTGACGCAGAACGCCAATGCAGCGCACCATGCCAGTACAGCCGACGCGGCCAGTGCGACCATCGCCCCGGCGCAGCCCCAGCCAGACGCCCCCACGCCCCAGCAAGCGATCGTGCAGCATGTCCAACTGCCCACGGAAAAGGAAAAAAAGCGCCGCGGCAGCCGCAAACGCAGCGAAGCTGCACCCGCCAACCAAAGCGCGGCCAGCACCGAGGCCGGCGATGCCCGCACGCAGCAGGCCATCTCCATCGCCCAGCTGTTCCTCAACGAGGCCTACAAGGACGCCTCCGGCCTGCGCGCCGTACAGCCCGGCGACTATCCGGCCGGGCAGCGCCGCCTCATCGACAAGATCAGCGCGGGCCTGAGCGCCACAGGCTTGCGCCACCTGGCCGATGCCGAAGCCAGCGGCCTGTCCAAGCTGCTCGGCCAGCCAACCTTGGTACGCATCTACACCGATGCGCGCGGTGAAACCGGCGTGGCCACCTTCGTCATCAGGCCCCAATGGCCGGGCCTGCTGGGCTTTGCACTGCGTGCCTTGCGCGGGCAATGGAAAGCCCAGGCCATGCTCAGTTGTGAAACCCTGCTCGAATCGGGCAGCGTCATCATCACGCAGTGGGACAGCCCTTCGCCCTTCCAGTACGAGCCGCCGCTCTATCTGGAACGCCTGCCCGCCCGCACCCCAGTGCACAAAGTGCTGCAGCGCCACCAGCAAAAGATTGCCGCACACATGCTGATGCACCCGGAAGACGCCATCGTTTGCGCCCAGGATCTGGCCACCGTCGAGGCCCGTTGGCATCGCAGCCAGCACATCCGCCGCGCCCAGCGCAAGGCCGTGGGCTACGCAACGCAGGCTGAGCTCAAGCAGCTACTGGGCCCCAAGCATTACTTGTCCATGGCCGCCAGCGTGCGCCTGCAACTGCAGCGTCTGGCGCGCGATTATGAGGCCGGCTGGGACAGTGCACCGCAGACCCAGCTGTAAGAGCCTGTTCAAAATCTCGGCGCGAGTGGGCAAGAAGCGGTTTGGGGTGGGCTGCAAGGCGCAAAACGCAGCCATAGCTGCTGGGGCTATGGCGAGGCTTTGCAACGCAGCAGAGCGCCAAAATCCGCTCTCTTGACCGCCGTGCAAAGATTTTGAACAGGCTCTAAGAAGAGCCCCTGCCCTTGCAGGCCCAATCCAGGCCTTGGGAAGACGGCTCACATTGCTGCACCATGGAGAGCATCCACAGCGCGAGGGTGCGGAAACTGCACCACAATGGCGGCCCACTGATTTGTTAGAGCGTGTTATGCGCTTTTCGCCCCCCGCGAGAGCGCCCCGGCGCGTGCAGTGCAAGGCGCCGTTTGCGCCGCAGCCTGACGGGCTGCAAGGAAACGGCAACGCCGCAATGCGCATGCCGGGGCGCTCTCCCTTCGGGCTGGCCCAAAAACCACGCACTCGCCGCGTTGGCACGCTTGCCAAGGCAGTCAGCCTTGGCGGCGCGCGCCGCCTTGCGATTACACGGTTTTTGGGCCAGCGCGAGGGGTGCAAAGTGCATAACACGCTCTAGAGCATCTCATGCGCTTTGCGCCTGCCACGCAAAGCGCATGACAACCCCTGGCGCCGCCATCACCTGCTGTTCGTAGCCCCATGTCCAACGTCTTCAACTTCACCTTTGTTCCCTGGTTCCGCTCGGTCGCGCCCTACATCCACAAGTTCCGGCACCAGACCTTCGTCGTCGGCATCTGCGGCGAGGCCATCGCCGCGGGCAAGCTGCAGAACCTGGTGCAGGATCTGGCGCTGGTGCACAGCATGGGGGTGAAGATCGTGCTGGTGCATGGCTTTCGCCCGCAGGTCAACGAGCAGCTGCTGGCCAAGGGCCACCAGCCGCAGTACTACAAGGGCCATCGCATCACCGATCCGGTGACGCTGGACTGCGCGCAGGAGGCCGCCGGGCAGCTGCGCTTTGAGATCGAGGCCTGCTTCAGCCAAGGCCTGCCCAATACGCCGATGGCCGGCTCCAAGGTGCGCGTGATCTCGGGCAACTTCATCACTGCGCGGCCCATGGGCATTCTGGACGGGGTGGATTTTCAGCACACGGGCAAGGTGCGCAAGGTCGACGCCGACGGCATCCGCCACGCGCTGGAGATGGACTCCATCGTGCTGCTCTCGCCGTTTGGCTCCTCGCCCACGGGCGAGGCCTTCAACCTGGGCATGGAGGAGGTGGCCAGCTCCATCGCCATTGCGCTCAAGGCCGACAAGCTGCTGTACGTCTGCGAGCTGCCAGGCATCCGCCAGCAGCCCGACCAGCCGCCTGCCGAGGCCAACCCCATCGTCACCGAAATGACGCTGGCCGATGCGCGCGCGCTGCTGCAGCGCTCGCCACAGGCCGAGCAGCCCACGGATACGGGCTTTTACCTCAGCTACTGCATCAAGGCCTGCGAAGGCGGCGTGGAACGCAGCCACATCATCCCTTATGCGGTCGATGGCTCGATGCTGTTGGAAATCTACGTGCACGACGGCATTGGCACCATGGTGGTGGACGAGCGCCTGGAGGAAGTGCGCCAGGCCACAGCCGACGACGTGGCCGGCATCCTGCAGCTGATCGAACCATTCGAGAACGACGGCACGCTGGTCAAGCGCAGCCGCACCGACATCGAGCGCGACATCAACAACTACACCATCGTCGAGCACGACGGCGTGATCTTCGGCTGCGCGGCGCTCTACCCTTACCCCGAGGAGCGCACCGGCGAAATGGCCTCGGTCACCGTCTCACCGCACGCCCAGGGCCAGGGCGATGGCGAGAAGCTGCTCAAGCGCATCGAGCAGCGCGCCCGTGCGCAAGGCCTCAAAAGCATCTTTGTGCTGACCACGCGCACCATGCACTGGTTCATCAAGCGCGGCTTCGAAACCGTGGATCCGGACTGGCTGCCGCAGGCGCGCAAGGAAAAGTACAACTGGAGTCGCAAAAGCCGCGTGCTGGTCAAGCATTTGTGATGCGGCAAGCGGCGCGGAGAACAAGCCGCCGCTGCGCCTGCGGGCCGCAGACATGCGGCCTTGGGCTTTGCGCAGGCAACCCCGTCAGGACGCTGGCTAGGGCTGGCGGGCGTGGTAATCCTTGATGGCCTGTGCCACCTGCGGCACCAGCGCCGGGCCCTGGTAGATCAGGCCGCTGTAGATCTGCACCAAGTCGGCTCCGGCCTTGACTTTTTCCAGGGCGTCCTCGGCGTCCATGATGCCGCCTACGCCAATGATGGGCACCTGCGGGCCCAGCGCCTGGCGCAGCTGGCCAATCACCGCCGTGCTGGCCTGGCGCACCGGCGCGCCGCTGACGCCGCCGACCTCGCTGCCGTGGGTGAAGGCTTGCACCTCATCGTGGTTGACGGTGGTGTTGGTGGCGATCAACCCATCGACCTGGTGGCGCTGCACAATGGCGGCGATCAGGGCCACCTGCTCCTCGCTCAAATCCGGCGCGATCTTCAGGAACATTGGCTTGTGCGGCTGCGACTGCTTGAGCTGCTCGCGCCGCTCGGTCAGCGCGTGCAGCAGCGCATCGAGCGAGGCGTTGGACTGCAGATCGCGCAGATTCTTGGTATTGGGCGAGCTGATGTTGATGGTGACGTAGTCCGCATGGGGGTAAACCGCCTCCAGACAGGCCAGGTAATCATCGGCCGCACGCTCAATCGGCGTGGCCGCGTTCTTGCCGATGTTCAGCCCCAGACGCAGCGCCGGCTGGCCTTCAGGTTGCACCTGGCGACGCACCACCGAGCGCTGCACGTTGCGCAGGAACGCCTCCAGCCCCTGGTTGTTGAAGCCCATGCGATTGATGATGGCGCCGGCTTCGCGCACGCGGAACATGCGCGGCTTGGAATTGCCCTTTTGCCCCAGCGGCGTGACGGTGCCGACCTCGACAAAGCCAAAGCCCATGGCCGCCAGGCCATCGATGCAGCGGGCATTCTTGTCCAGCCCGGCTGCCAGCCCCACTCGATTGGGGAACTCCAGGCCGGCAACAGTGACCGGGTCAAGCACGGTCTTCTGGGCATATAAGCGCCGCAGCAGCGGGCGCGACTGGGTTTTCTTGATCCAGTCCAGGGCAAAGTCATGGGCCTTTTCTGCATCCAGCGCAAACAGAAAAGGCCGAATCAGCGGGTACAAATCCATGCCGGCGAGTGTAAATGAAGGCAGGGCCCACTTTGCCGCTGGGCTCGTACAGGACATCCCCAGGAAAAGGCCGCAAGGCGGCCTGCGAAAAGTAATAATGCGCCCCCGCGCACGGCCGGGCAGGCTGGCGCTTTTTGCAGCAAACCCGCACACCCCATGGATCAAGACACCCTCAAGGCCCGCGTGGCCCAGGCCGCGCTGGATTACGTGCCCGCGCACGGCATCCTCGGCGTCGGCACCGGCTCGACCGTCAACCACTTCATTGCTGCGCTGGCGCAGGCAGCCATCCCCTTGCGGGGCGCAGTCTCCAGCTCCGAGGCCAGCACTGCACTGCTGCGCCAGGCGGGCATCCCCGTGCTCGAAGCCAGCGCCGTCGAGCGCCTGCAGTGCTACATCGACGGCGCCGACGAGATCGACCCGCAAGGCTGCATGATCAAGGGCGGCGGCGCGGCGCTCACGCGCGAGAAAATCGTCGCCGATCTGGCCGAGCGCTTCATCTGCATTGCCGATGCCAGCAAGCAAGTGCCGGTGCTGGGGCGCTTTCCGCTGCCGGTCGAAGTCGTGCCCATGGCCAGCGCCCAGCTGGCGCGCCGCTTTACCCCACTGGGCGGCCAGGCCAGCCTGCGCCTGCGCGCGGACGGCCAGCCGCTGGTGACCGACAACGGCATGCACATCCTGGACGTGCGCGGCCTGCAAATCCACCAGCCACTGGCGCTGGAGCAGGAAATCTCGGCCTGGCCGGGCGTGGTCACCGTCGGCATCTTCGCGCGCCACAAGGCCAGCATTTGCCTGCTGGGCAGCGCCGACGGCGTGCAGACGCTGCGCTTTGACTAGAGCGTGTTATGCACGACAAGGCCCATGGCCGCACCCGTGCGAAAATCCCCCCCCCCCCTTTTTGCGTGGCAGGCTTGGCCAGCCCGCCTGCCCGCGCCGTCTTTTTGAATGAGAGAGAGCAAGCACCATGGAAGCAGAACGCATCAACCAAATCAAGGCCAGCCTGGAAGACCTGAGCGCGCGCACCCAGGACTTACGGAGGTATCTTTGACTTCGATGCCAAGTTTGAACGTCTGAGGACGGTCAACGCCGGCCTGGAAGACCCGGCCGTCTGGAACGACCCGAAAAAGGCCCAGGAGCTGGGCAAGGAGAAAAAGCTGCTCGACGGCGTGGTGCTCACGCTCGAGCGCCTGACGCAGGAGCTGAGCGACAACAGCGAGCTGTTCGACATGGCCCGCGAGGAAGGCGATGACGCCAGCCTGGAGGCCATAGAGGCGCTGGTCGAAGAGCTGCGCCCGGACGTTGAAGAGCTGGAGTTCCGCCGCATGTTCAGCCAGGAGGCCGACCCGCTGAACTGCTTCATCGACATCCAGGCCGGCGCCGGCGGCACCGAGGCCTGCGACTGGGCCAGCATGTTGCTGCGCCAGTACCTCAAGTACGCCGAGCGCAAGGGCTTCAAGACCAGCATGGAGGACGAAACCCCAGGCGACGTGGCCGGCATCAAAGGCGCGACCATCAAGGTCGAGGGCGAGTACGCCTACGGCCTGCTGCGCACCGAAAGCGGCGTGCACCGGCTGGTGCGCAAGTCGCCATTCGACTCCTCGGGCGGGCGCCACACCAGCTTTGCCTCGATCTTCGTCTACCCGGAAATCGACGACTCCATCGAGATCGAGATCAACCCGGCCGACGTGCGCGTGGACACCTACCGCGCCAGCGGCGCCGGTGGCCAGCACATCAACAAGACCGACTCGGCCGTGCGCCTGACGCACATCCCCACCGGCATCGTCGTGCAATCGCAGGACAGCCGCAGCCAGCACAGCAACCGCGACATGGCCTGGCAGCGCCTGCGCTCCAAGCTCTACGACTTCGAGATGCGCAAGCGCCTGGAAGACCAGCAAAAGCTCGAAGACAGCAAGACCGACGTGGGCTGGGGCCACCAGATCCGCAGCTACGTGCTGGACAACAGCCGCATCAAGGACCTGCGCACCGGCGTGGAAATCTCCAACACGCAAAAAGTGCTCGACGGCGACCTGGACGCCTTCATCGAAGCCTCGCTCAAGCAAGGCGTGTAAAGCGCCGGCCGTGCGGGCATCCTGCCCCGGCTGCGCCCCATCTTTTCGGTTGTGTTTTTGGGGCGTTTTGGGGCATTTCCGGGGTGCGCGCACTCCGGAAGACGGCTGAACAGACCATAAAATCAAGTCCATGTCTTCCCCTCCTGCCATGGATTTGACCGGCCACTTCCTCATCGCCATGCCTGGCCTTGAGGATGAGCTGTTCGGCGGCAGCGTGGTGTATGTCTGTGAGCACAACGACAAGGGCGCGCTGGGGCTGATCGTCAACAAAACCACGGACATCAGCGTGCGCCACCTGTTCTCGCGCCTGGAGCTGGCGCTGGCGCGCGATGACCTGGCCGACATGCCGGTGCTGCTCGGCGGCCCACTGCACCAGGATCGCGGCTTCGTGCTGCACGACGCCGCCCCCGGCGCCCAGGGGCAGGATGCCTGGCCCTATGCCTCCACCCTGCCGGTGGGCGATGGCCTGGCCATGACCTCCTCGCGCGATGTGATGGATGCGCTCAGCCAAGGCGGCGGCCCGCGCAAGGCGCTGCTGGCACTGGGCTGCGCCTCGTGGGACGAGGGCCAGCTCGAAAGCGAGCTGGCCGCCAACGCCTGGCTGACCGTCAAGGCCGATCGGCAACTGCTGTTCGAGCTCGCGCCGCAGCAGCGCTATGCCAGGGCCTTCGAGCTGCTGGGCATCGACCCGCAGCGCATCGTGCCCATGGTGGGCCATGCCTGAAGGTTTTGATGGCTTGCTCAAAGCTCTAACGCGCTCTGCGCAACGCCCCCGGCGACATGCTAGGCCTTGCACATCGCGCTGACCGGCCCATGGAATCGCTGCCCCCCAATTACCCCGCCCCGGCCGGCCAGGCCGCACTGCAAACCTTTCTGGCCTTTGACTACGGCACCCGGCGCACCGGCGTGGCCGTGGGCACGCGCCTGCTGGGCACGGCCCGGCCGCTGACGGCGCTGCAGGCGCAGGGCAAGGCCGTCTTTGCGCTGGTCGAGCCGCTGCTGGCCCAGTGGCAGCCCGATGCGCTGGTCGTTGGCCTGCCTTTTCATCCCGATGGCGCGCCCCATGCCAACACCGAGCTGGCGCGCCGCTTCATGCGCGGGCTGCACGGGCGCTTTGGCCTGCCGGTGTTCGGCGTCGATGAGCGCTACAGCACCACCGAGGCGCTGTCGCAAGGCGCCGATCAGGCCCATGTCGACGCCGTATCTGCCGCTATCATCCTGACCCAATTTCTGAGGAACCTGGAATGAACCACACCGCATCGCCAGGGCTGCTGGCCCTGGATGCCGAAAGCCTGTATGCCGACCTGCGCCAGGGGGTGCGGGCGCTGCTGGAGCCGCAGACGCGGCTGGCGGGCATCACCTCCGGCGGCGTCTGGCTGCTCGAGCGCCTGATCGACGACTTGCAGCTGCGCCAGGGCCTGAACAGCCTGTCCTCGGCGCTGCACCGCGACGACTTTGCCCAGCGCGGCATGGCCAGCGCCGCCTCCAGCGCCCAGACTGCGCTGGATTTCGACGTCAACGGCGCCGACATCCTGGTGCTCGACGACGTGCTCTACACCGGCCGCACCATCCGCGCCGTGCTCAATGAGCTGTTCGACTATGGCCGCCCGGCGCGCGTGCGCCTGGCGGTGCTGGTCGATCGCGGCGGGCGCCAGCTGCCCATCGAGGCCACCTACGCCGCCGCGCGTCTGTCGCTGCCGGCCAGCCAGAAGCTGGCGCTGGCGCGCCAGGACGCGCAGGGCCAGCGGCGCCTGCACTTTGCGATTGAGGAGGTCTGAGGCCATGCGTGCGTCCCGCAACCCGCAACTGAACCAGCACGGCGAGCTCATCCACCTGCTCTCCACCGAGGGCCTGCCGCGCGAGATCCTCACGCACATCCTCGACACGGCCAGCAACTTCGTCTCCGTCAGCGACCGCGAGGTCAAGAAGGTGCCGCTGCTGCGCGGCAAGAGCGTCTTCAACCTGTTCTTCGAGAACAGCACGCGCACGCGCACCACCTTCGACATTGCCGCCAAGCGGCTCTCGGCCGACGTGTTCACGCTGGACATTGGCCGCTCCTCCACCGCCAAGGGCGAGACCTTGCTGGACACCATCGCCAACCTCTCGGCCATGGCCGCGGACATCTTCGTGGTGCGCCACAGCGAATCGGGCGCGCCCTACCTCATCGCCCAGCACGTGGCGCCGCACGTGCACGTGGTCAACGCCGGCGATGGCCGCCATGCCCACCCCACGCAGGGCCTGCTGGACATGTACACCATCCGCCACTACAAGAAGGACTTCAGCCAGCTGTCGGTGGCCATCGTGGGCGACGTGCTGCACTCGCGCGTGGCGCGCTCGGACATCCACGCGCTGACCACGCTGGGCTGCCCGGACGTGCGCGTGGTCGGCCCGCGCACGCTGGTGCCCGAGCACTTCTCGGCCATGGGCGCGCGCGTCTTTCACCGCCTCGAAGACGGCATCCGCGATGCCGACGTGGTCATCATGCTGCGCCTGCAAAACGAGCGCATGAGCGGCGCGCTGCTGCCCAGCAGCCAAGAGTATTTCAAGAACTTCGGCCTGACGCCGGCCAAGCTGCGCCTGGCCAAGCCCGACGCCATCGTCATGCACCCCGGCCCGATCAACCGCGGCGTGGAGATCGACTCCGACGTTGCCGATGGCGCGCACAGCGTGATCCTGCCGCAGGTGAGCTTCGGCATCGCCGTGCGCATGGCCGTCATGTCCATCGTCGCCGGCAACGAAGCCTGATCCCCCCTTCAGACCCTTGTCATTGCACGCATGAAAACACTCATCCAAGGCGGCCGCCTGCTGGACCCGGCCAGCGGGCTGGATGCCACCGGCGACATCGCCATTGCCTCCGGGCGCATCGTCGCCATCGGCCAGGCGCCGGCCGAGTTCCAGCCCGAGCGCCGCATCGACGCCAGCGGCCTGTGGGTTCTGCCCGGGCTGGTCGATCTGTGCGCGCGCATGCGCGAGCCGGGCTTCGAGCACGCCGGCATGCTCGAATCGGAAATGCACGCGGCCGTGGCCGGCGGCGTGAGCAGCCTGGTCTGCCCGCCCGACACCGACCCGGTGCTCGATGAATCCGGCCTGGTCGAAATGCTCAAGCTGCGCGCGGGCAACCTGCGCCAGGCGCGGCTGTTCCCGCTGGGCGCGCTCACGCGCGGCCTGCATGGCGAGGTGTTGACCGAGATGTCGCACCTGACCCAGGCCGGCTGCGTCGGCTTCGGCCAGGCCGAGGCGCCGCTGAAAAACAACCTGGTGCTGCAGCGCGCGCTGCAGTACGCCGCCACCTTCGGCTACACCGTCTGGCTGCGCCCGCAGGACGCGGCGCTGGGCGGCGGCGTGGCCGCCAGCGGCCCGCTGGCGCAGCGCATGGGCCTGTCGGGCGTGCCCGTGGCCGCCGAGACCATTGCCCTGCACACTCTGTTCGAGCTGCTGCGCAGCACCCCCTGCCGCGTGCACCTGTGTCGTCTCAGCAGCGCCCAGGGCGTGGCGCTGGTGCGCCAGGCCAAGGCCGAGGGCCTGCCCGTGAGCTGCGACATCAGCATCAACTCCCTGCTGCTGACAGATGCCGACATCGGCTTCTTCGACAGCAATGCGCGTTTGCAGCCGCCGCTGCGCCAGCAGCGCGACCGCGACGCGCTGGCCCAGGCGCTGGCCGATGGCACCATCGACGCGCTGGTCTCCGACCACACGCCCGTGGCCGATGACGCCAAGGAAATGCCCTTTGCCGAAGCCGAGCCCGGCGCCACCGGCCTGGAGCTGCTGCTGCCGCTGACCCAGCATTGGGCCCAGCAGCAAGGCGTGCCCCTGCTGACGGCGCTCTCGCGCGTGAGCAGCGCCAGCGCCCAGGTGCTGGGCGATGCGCTGGGCACACTGCAGGCCAGCGTTGGCAAGCTGGTGGTCGGCGGCGTGGCCGACCTCTGCCTTTACGATCCGAAAGCGCCCTGGCGCGTCACGCCCCAGGCGCTGCACAGCCAGGGCAAACACACGCCTTTTCTTGGCGAGACTCTGCCCGGCCAGGTGCGCTGCACCATCGTGGCCGGCGACATTGCCTTCGAGCGCCGCGCAGCCAGCGCCGCATCGCCCCTGGCCCAATCAAGCTAGGGCTTGTTGAGATTGAGTATTGCGGCGGTGTTTTCGGTCAACAATCCACAGCTGCAGCGTTGAAAATGCTTGCAAGGTGTTCAACCTTGCGCACGTTTTCGCCTTGCATCTGCGGCTTTTGCCTCGAAAAACCGCTTCGCAAACCCAATCTCAACAACCTCCAGCCCCGCACAAAACTCCAGCACCCGGCGCGGGCCGCTGCTCTTGAGCCTCCCGCGCCCGGCCCACGCCCCGATGTCCCAGACCTCCCCTGCCCCACTTTTCAGCCTGCAACGCATGGCGCAACTGGCCCTGTACGTCATCGTGCGTCCGGCCGAGTATTTCCGCACCATGCCGCGCCAAGGCCCGCTGGCCGAGCCCATGCTGTTCGTGATGGTGATGGCCATTGCCGCAGCGCTGCTGGCCTCGCTGCCCCTGCTGTTGCTGCACGGACAGGCGCCTGCCTTGCTGGACATTCTGGTGCTCACGCCAGGGCTGAGCCTGGGGGCCGTGTTCATCGCTTCGGCCATCGTCATGCTGCTGTGGAAAGCCCTGGGCTCGCCGCACGGCTACCAGGTGGCCTTTCGCTGCGTGGCCGCCACCATGGCGCTGGCCCCGGTGACGGCGCTGCTGGCCTTTGTTCCTTACGTGGGCGCAGTGCTCAACATCGCCTGGACCATGTACCTGTGGACCATCGCCAGCGTCGAAGTGCATGGCATCTCCCAGCGCAAGGCCGCCGTGGCCTTTACGCTGCTGGGCCTGCTGATGGCCGGCGGCATCTGGCAAATGCAAAGCATGCAGGCCCAGATACTGGCCGAGCGGCTGGAGCCGCTGGGCATCACGCTGGAGCAGTTCGAGGCCATGAGCCCGCAGGAGCAAAACCGCGTGCTGCAGCAAATCCTGCAGGTCCCGCCGGGCGGCGCAGGCGGAGCAACCAGCGGCCCTGCGGCGCAATAAGCCGCCTGGCCTGGCCTGGCCCGGCTTGGCCTGGGCGTTGCGGCGCTGCCTGCCGCAGGCGGCCGCAACAACTGCAGCGGCCTCTACCACAGCGCGCCGCGCGCGTCGATGGGGATGATCTCCTGCACCACGCCGTGCTCCAGCCCGCCCCGGATGCCGACGAAGGCATCGTGCAGATTCACGGTCGGATCGCAATGGCCGGGCACCAGCCACAGCGTTTGCCCCAACGCCGGCACCGGGGCGTGCAGCGCGCCGTGCAGCACGCGCGGCGCCACGATGCCGTGTTCATCGCCGCCATTGCGGAACTCATACAACGGCGGCAGGCCCTGGTTCCAGACCATGGGCAGGCCCGAGTCAATGGCATGGCTTTTGTGGCCGGCATCGACCACGGCGTGCGTGGCGCAGCTGGAGAGCACCTGGGTCTTGATGAACAAGGCATGCTCGAAATGCGTGGGCCCCGGCAGCGGCGATTGCGGCACCGGCTGCACGCGCGCGTAGTGCGCATCCATGCACAGGAAGGAGCCCGGCTGCAACTCGGTGTACAGGCCACTGGCAGCCTCCAGCGCGAAGGTGCCCGTGCCCGCACCCGTCACGGCCAAGTCGGCAAAGCCAGCCGCATGCAGCTGCTCCAAGGTTTGGCGCACCAGCGCATAGGCGGCCTGCATGGCAGCGGCGCGCTGGCTGCCATCCTCGATGTGCTGGGCGCCGCCTTGGTAGGCGTGCAGCCCGGCCAGGCGCAGCTGGCGCTGGCGGACGATGTTCTGCGCCAGCGCCACCGCCGGCGCGCCCGGCGCCACGCCAGCGCGGTGCTGGCCGATGTCAATCTCAATGAACACCTCCACGGCCTGCGGCACGCCTGCGCCCTGCAGCGCCTGGGCCAGCGCGGCCACGCCCTGGGCACTGTCCACAGCCAGGGCCAGCCGCCCGCCCTGTTGCTGCAAATGGCGCGCCAAGGCCGCCACACGCTGCAGCTTTTGCGGCGCCAGCACCTGATTGCTGATGTAGATGTCGCGCACTCCGCCAGCGGCCAGGGCCTGTGCCTCAGCCACCTTTTGCACACAGCAGCCGCTGGCGCCAGCGGCCACCAGGCGCTGGGCGATGCGCGCGCTTTTGTGCAGCTTGGCATGGGGCCGCCATTGCACACCATGGGCGGCGGCAAACTCGGCCATGCGCTGGATGTTGCGCTCCATCGCGTCCAGATCCAGCACCAGCGTGGGCGTATCCAGCTCGGTCAGCGGCATGCCTGGCGCCACGCCAACGGCACCATCAAAGCCCTGTTCATGCATGCTTGTTGTCATCCGTCTTCCTCGATCTTTTGCCTGGCGTCCCTCTTGCAGCAAAGCAGCGCACGCGCTGGCAAACAGTATGATGCCGCCCAATGCCACCAGCAACGCGCCGGGCGCCTGAGGCAATGCCCAGCGCCCGCGATTATTGCCATGAAAATCATCATTCTCGGCGCAGGCAGAATCGGCCAGGCCGTGGCCGACAGCCTGGTGCTCGAACGCAACGACATCACCGTCATCGATACCAACCGCGCCTTGCTGCAGGAGCTGGAGTCGCGCTACGACCTGCGCGGCGTGGTGGGTGACGGCATCGACCCCTCGGTGCTGGCCGAGGCCGGCGCCGACGACACGGACCTGCTCATCGCCTGCGCCTCGGCCGACGAGACCAACCTGGCCTGCTGCAAGATCGCGCACATGGTGTTTCGCATTCCTGTGCGCATTGCCCGCGTGCGCTCCAACGCCTGGGCCGAGGGCTCGGCCATGCTGGGGCCGGAGGGTTTTGCCGTGGACCAGTGCCTGCGACCGGAGGATTCGCTCACCCGCTATCTGAGCAAGCTGGTGGAGTTCCCACAGGCCATGCAGGTGCGCGAGTTCGCTGGCGGGCGGGCTGTGCTCACTGCTGCGCGCGCGCGCGCAGCGGCGCCCATGTGCAGCCGCACCATCGCCGAGATCCGTGCACTGCACCCGGAGGTGCCCATGCGCGTGGTGGCCATCTACCGGCGTTTTGCCGATCAGCCCGACCGTTTCGTGCCCAGCGAGGGCAACACCCGCATCGAGCCCGACGACGAGGTGTTCGTGCTGACCACGCGCGAGCGCGCAGCCGAGGTGCTGACGCTACTGACCAAGCCCGTCGAGGCGCCCACGGCCACCGTGCGCCGCATCATGATCGTCGATGGCGGCGTGGTGGCGCAAAAGCTGGCCCTGCAGCTGACGCAGCAGCGCAAGGGCTACTACCGCATCAAGGTCGTCGAAAGCCAGCGCGAGGCCAGCATGGAGCTCTCGGCCAAACTGCCCGAAGACGTGCTGGTGTTCCACGCCGAGGCCACCGATGAGGACTTTCTCGACCAAGAGAACATCGAAGAGGTCGATCTGCTGCTGGCGCTGTCGGACGACGACGAGCGCAACATCATGACCAGCCTGCTGGCCAAGCGCATGGGCGCCAAGCGCGTGCTGGCGCTGATCAACCAGCGCAGCTATGCCGACCTGATGCACGGCACACAGATCGACATCGCCCTGACCCCGGCACAGGCCATGCTTGGTGATTTGCTGACCTACGTGCGCCATGGCGACGTGCAGGCCGTGCACAGCCTGCGCCGCGGCGTGGCAGAGGCGCTGGAGATCGTCGCGCGCGGCGACAAGAAGACCTCCCAGGTCGTGGGCCGCACCGTGGGCGAGCTGCGCCTGCCGCGCGACGTGCACATCGGCCTGATCGTGCGCGGCCTGGAGCCGCCTGTGCTGGCCCAGCGCAGCCCTGCCGCGCCGCAGCCAGAGGCCGAGCGCGACACGTCCGCGCGCAGCGCGCCCGAGCACGAGGCTGCCGCCATGCAGGCTGACGCCGCCGCCGAGCCGCCCGAACCCGAAGCGCTTGCCCCGCGCCTGCCCGAGGTGATCTTCCCGCACCGCGACACGGTGATCGAATCGGGCGACCACTTCGTTTTCTTCCTGCCGCACAAGCGGCTGGTGCGCGAAGTGGAAAAAGCCTTCAGCGTCAAACCCACCTTCTTCTGAGCCCTCTCTCGCATGACTGCCCACACAATGCGCGCCATGCGCTGGCCTGCGCCGCAGCGCCCGGCCACCGATGAGCAAGCCTTTTTGCCATGAGCGACTACCTGCCCGTACTGCGTGTGCTGTGTGGCCTGCTGCTGCTGTTTTCGGCCTGTCTGGCCGTGCCGCTGGCCACCTCGCTGCTGATGCACGAACCCCTGTGGCTGGACTACGCCCTGCCCGCGCTGGCTGGCATGGTGCTGGGCGCCGTGGGCTTTTACCGCCTGCGCCGCTGCCGCCAGGAACTGCAGCCGCGCGATGGCGTGCTGCTGGTGGGTGCCGTCTGGGGCCTGCTGCCGCTGCTGGGCAGCGTGCCCATCTGGCTGGTCACGCGCCAGGTTGGCCAGCCGCTGAGCTTTGCCCAGGCCTACTTCGAGGCCGTCTCCGGCCTGACCACCACCGGCGCCACCGTGCTGGCCGGGCTGGAGTATCTGCCGCTGTCGCTCAACATCTGGCGCTGCTTCATGCAGTGGCTGGGCGGCATGGGCATTCTGATTCTGGCCGTGGCCGTGCTGCCCATGCTGGGCGTGGGCGGCAGCCAGGTGTTCAAGTCCGAAGTGGCCGGCCCGCTCAAGGACACCAAGCTCACGCCGCGCATCACGCAAACGGCCAAGGGGCTGTGGTCGGTCTATCTGGGCTTGTCGGTGCTGTGCTTTTGCGCCTACTGGGCCGGCGGCATGCCGCCAGTGGATGCGCTGCTGCACTGCTTCACCACCGTCAGCCTGGGCGGCCTGTCTTCATACGACAACAGCTTCGGGCACTTCAACTCGCCCGTGCTGGAGGGCATCGCCATTGCCATCATGCTGGTGGCCAGCTGCAACTTCGCGCTGTACTTCGTGGCCCTGCGCCGCCGCAGCCTGACTGGCTTTTGGCGCGAGGCCGAAGTGCGCGCCACGTTGGCCACGCTGCTCATCGGCGGGCTGGTCATCAGCCTGTTCCTGTGGTCGCGCAACGTCTATGAACTCGGCGACGCCGTGCGCTTTGGCATGTTCAACACCATCTCGCTGGCGACCACCACCGGCTATGCCACCACGGACTACCTGCGCTGGCCCGCCTTTGCGCCGCTGGCCATGCTGCTGCTGTCCTCGGTGGCCTCCAGCGCCGGTTCCACCGGCGGCGGCATCAAGATGATCCGCGCGCTGATCCTGGTGCAGCAAGCCAGGCGCGAGCTCACCCGCCTGGTGCATCCGCGCGTGGTCAACCCGGTACGCCTGGGCCAAAGCCCGGTGGACAACAAGATCATCTTCTCCGTGCTGGCCTTCATCCTGTTCTACATCATGGCCATTCTGGTGCTCAGCCTGGCGCTGGTCATCACCGACATGGATCTGGTGACGGCCTTCTCGGCCGTGCTGGCCAGCATCAACTGCGCCGGCCCGGCGCTGGGCAGCGTCGGCCCGGCCTCCAACTTCGGCGGCTTGAGCGACTTCCAGCTCTGCGTCTGCAGCCTGGGCATGCTGCTGGGCCGACTGGAGATCCTCAGCCTGATGGTGCTGCTGCTGCCCTCGTTCTGGCGCCGTTGATCGCCGGCCCAGGGCCTGCCTGCTCAGCCTCACCCACGCGCCGAGGTTGCATAAGTGACTGGAGCGGCCAGGCCCACGCGGTAGGATGCGCGGCATTTTTTGGGGCCTGTTCACGCTCTGTGCTTGAGGATTTTTGAGGACAGCCCCTTCAAGAAGCGCTACGGCCAAGCCGCAGCGATTGCCGCATCCCCTACGCAATTTGCACATCATGAGCCTGCGCGACACCCTGGACTTTCTGCTCTACGACTGGATCGACGTTCAATCCCTGAACCAGCGCCCGCGCCATGCCGATCACTCGCGCGAGACCTATGACGCCGTGCTGCAGACCTGCGAGCGCATTGCGCGCGAGAAATACGCGCCTTTCAACCGGCTGGTCGATACCGAGGAGCCGCACTTCGACGGCGAAAAAGTCATCCTGCCGCGCGCCACCTACGAGGCGCGCCAGGCCTATGCCGAATCGGGCATGCTCAGCGCCGCGCAGGATTACGACATCGGCGGCATGCAGCTGCCCTTCGTGGTCGAGTCGGCGGCCAACACTTTTTTTGCCAAGGCCTCGATCAGCATCGGCTCGAACATGCTCACCAGCGGCAACGCCAATTTGCTGATGGCGCACGGCAGCGCCATGCAGCAGCGGGTGTTCGCGCACAACGAGTTCAACGGCCGCTTCACCGGCACCATGTGCCTGTCCGAGCCGCAGGCCGGCTCCTCGCTGAGCGACGTGGCCACGCGCGCCGTGCCCGATGGCGCGGATTTCGAGGCCGACCCGCTGGGCCCGCGCTACCGCCTCAGCGGCAACAAGATGTGGATTTCCTCGGGCGATCACGAGCTGGCCGAGAACATCGTGCACCTGGTGCTGGCCAAGGTGCCAGGCCCGGACGGCAAGCTGGTGCCCGGCGTCAAGGGCATCTCGCTGTTCATCGTGCCCAAGCACCTGGTGGATAGCGACGGCCAGTGCACCGGCGAGCGCAACGACGTGGCGCTGGCCGGGCTGAACCACAAGCTCGGCTGGCGCGGCACCACCAATACCTTGCTCAATTTCGGCGAGGGCAAATACCCGGTGCGCGGCAGCGCCGGGGCCATTGGCTACCGCGTCGGCGCCGTGGGCGATGGCCTGCGCTGCATGTTCCACATGATGAACGAGGCGCGCATTGCCATCGGCATGGCCGCCACCATGCTGGGCTATGCCGGCTACGAGGCCAGCCTGGAATACGCCAAGGCCCGCCCGCAGGGCCGGCCGCTGGGCGCAGCCGGCAAGGATGCGGCCAGCCCGCAGGTGCCCATCATCGAGCACGCCGACGTGCGCCGCATGCTGCTGGCGCAAAAGGCCTATTGCGAAGGCGCGCTGGCGCTGAACCTGATGGCCGCGCGGCTGGTGGACGAGCAACACACCGGCGCGCCCGAAAGCGCCGCGCAGGCGCGGCTGTTGCTGGAGGTGCTGACCCCGATCGCCAAGAGCTGGCCCAGCGAATGGTGCCTGGAGGCCAACTCTCTGGCCATCCAGATCCACGGCGGCTATGGCTACACGCGCGACTTCCCCGTCGAGCAGTACTGGCGCGACAACCGCCTGAACATGATCCACGAGGGCACGCACGGCATCCAGGCCAACGACCTGCTCGGGCGCAAGGTGCGCATGGAAGGCGGCGCCGGGCTGGCGCTGCTGGGCCAACGCATTGAAGCCACAGCCGCCGCCGCCCAGGGCCACGAGGCGCTGGCGCCGCTGGCCGCGCAGCTGCGCGCGGCCTGGCAGCAGGTGCTGGACACCACCGAGGCCGCCTGGCAATGGGCGCAGCGCACCGGCGATGCCAGGCGCACGCTGGCCAACGCCGTGCCCTACATGCAGGGCTTTGGCCACACCGTGCTGGCCTGGGTCTGGCTGGACCTGGCGCTGGCCACGCTGCGCGCCGATGCGGCCCTGCACAGCCCAGCCGCGCAGGGCCGCGTGGCCTGCGCGCGCTACTTCTTCGCTTACGAGCTGCCCAAGATCGGCGCCTGGCTGGGCGTGGCCGCCGCCGGCGACATGACCTGCGCCGAGCTGGACGCCGCCGCGTTCTGAACCACGCCAGCGTCCGCCGAATATCACCCCAAGGAGACCCCGACATGACCCGCACCATCCAACAACTGTTCGACCTCAGCGGCAAGACCGCGCTCGTCACCGGCGGCTCGCGCGGCCTGGGCCTGCAAATGGCCCAGGCGCTGGGCGAGGCTGGCGCCAAGGTGCTCATCAGCTCGCGCAAGGCCGCCGACCTGGAAGAAGCCGCCGCCGCGCTGCGCGCCCAGGGCATCGATGCGCAGTGGCTGGCCGCCGATGCTTCCAACCCCGAAGACCTGGGCCGCCTGGCCGCCCACGCCCAGCAGCAGCTGGGCCAGGTGGACATCCTGGTCAACAACGCCGGCGCCACCTGGGGCGCGCCCGCGCAGGAGCACCCGCTCGAAGCCTGGGACAAGGTCATGAACCTGAACGTGCGCGGCTACTTCCTGCTCAGCCAGCTCATCGCGCGCCAGAGCATGATCGCGCGGCGCAGCGGCAGCATCATCAATGTTGCCTCCATCGCCGGCCTGGGCGGCAACCCGGCGCAGATGACCACCATTGCCTACAACACCTCCAAGGGCGCGGTCATCAACTTCACGCGCGCGCTGGCCACCGAATGGGGCGGCCTGGGCATTCGCGTCAACGCCATCTGCCCAGGCTTCTTCCCAAGCAAGATGACGGCCGGCACGCTCAAGGCCATGGGCGGGGCCGATGCCGTGGCCCGCCACGCACCGCTGCAGCGTCTGGGCGACGACGAAGACCTCAAGGGCATCACACTGCTGTTTGCCTCCGACGCGGGCAAGCACATCACCGGCCAGCTGATGGCCGTGGACGGCGGCGTCAGCGCACAGATCGGCGCTTGAGAGCCACACACGCAAAAGGCCATCCCCATGAGCACCGCATACGACCTGGCCCACGCCAGCCCTGCCCAACAGGGCGCGGCCCAGAAGGCGCTGGACAAGCTGGGCTTTACCGTGCCCTTCATCGAGCACCTGGGCATCGAGTTCCTCAGCTACGGCGAAGGCGCCTCGCACCTGCGCATCGCGCCGCTGCCCGAGCACATGAACGCCTACGGCATGGCGCACGGCGGCGTGGTCATGACGCTGCTGGACGTGACCATGGCCTTTGCCGCGCTGGAGCCCGATCGCCCCGGCCTGGGCGCCATCACGGTGGAGATGAAAAGCACCTTTTTGCGCCCCTCCACCGGCGTGCTCACGGCGCGCGGCCGGTTGATCCATCGCACCCGCACGCTGGTGTTCCTGGAGGCCACCGTCTTCAACGGCGATGGCCAGCCCAGCGCCCAGGCCAGCGGCACCTTCGTGCTGAAGGAGCGCCCTGCCACCGAACCGAGCCCAAACGCTGGCGGCGCAGACCACGCCAGCAATCCCAGTGCCACCAGCGGCTGAAGCCGTGCGGCACTGCCTTTTCTGATCCCCCCATTCCATACCGCAAGGAGACCCCGCCATGCCAAGCAACCGCCAAATTCTGCTGGACAACCGCCCCCAGGGCGAGGCCACGGCCAGCAACTTCAAGCTGGTGACCAGCCAAACCCCTGAGCTGCAAGACGGCCAGGTGCTGGTGCGCCACCACTACCTGAGCCTGGATCCATACATGCGCGGGCGCATGAACGACTCCAAAAGCTACGCGGCCTCGCAGCCGCTGGGCGAAGTGATGATCGGCGGCACCGTCGGCGAGATCGTGCAAAGCCGCAGCGACAAGTACGCCGAGGGCGATCTGGTCGTGGGCATGGGCGGCTGGCAGGAGTACAGCGTCGTCGATGCCAGCCAGAGCGGCATGCTGCGCAAGGTGCCGGCCGGGCCGGTGCCGCTGTCCGCTTACTTGGGCGCAGTGGGCATGCCCGGCGTGACGGCCTACTACGGCCTGGTGCACATCATCGACCCCAAGCCCGGCCAGACCGTGACCGTCACCGCCGCCTCCGGCGCCGTGGGCAGCGCCTACGCCGCGCTGGCCAAGGCGCGCGGCTGCCGCGTCGTGGGCATTGCCGGCGGGCCCGATAAATGCCGCTATGCCGAGCAGGAACTGGGCTTTGACGTCTGCATCGACTACCGCGCCCACAACCAGGACGTGCGCTCGCTGGCCAAGGCCCTCAAGGACGCCTGCCCCGACGGCATCGACGGCCACTTCGAAAACGTCGGCGGCTGGATCCTCGACGCCGTGATGCTGCGCACCAACGCCTTCGCGCGCATTGCGCTGTGCGGCATGATCGCCGGCTACGATGGCCAGCCACTGCCCATGCTCAACCCCGCGCTGATCCTGGTCAACCGCATGCGCGTCGAAGGCTTCATCGTCAGCGAGCACATGCACGTCTGGCCCGCCGCCCTCAAGGAGCTTGGCGAGCTGGTGGCCAGCGGCAAACTGCGCCCGCGCGAATCCATCGCCCAAGGCATCGAGGCCGCCCCGGAAGCCTTCCTGGGCATGCTGCGCGGCAAGAACTTCGGCAAGCAGCTGGTCAAGCTGATCTGAGCGCGCTCCCCAAGCCGCTACGCACGTAAAAAGGAGGACCGCCATGATCCGCGACTTCGATGGCAAGACCGCCGTGCTCACCGGCGCAGGCTCGGGCTTCGGGCTGGAATGCGCGCGCATTGCCGCCGCGCGCGGCATGCACCTGGTGCTGGTGGACGTGCAGCAGGACGCGCTGGCGCGCGCCGCCGCCGAGCTGCAACCGCAGCTGGCCGCGCGCGGCCGCCAACTGCTGGCCCAACGCGTGGACGTCAGCGACGCCGCCGCCATGCAGGCCCTGGCCCAGCAGGTGCAGCAGGCGCTGGGCGCGCCGCACTTCGTGTTCAACAACGCCGGCGTCTCCGCCGCCGGCCTGGTGTGGGAGAACACGCCCCAGGAATGGGCCTGGGTCATGGGCGTGAACCTGATGGGCGTGGTGCACGGCGTACACAGCTTCACCCCCATGATGCTGCAGGCCGCACGCCAGGATCCAGCCTGGCGGGGCCACATCGTCAACACCGCCAGCATGGCTGGCCTGCTCACGCCGCCCAACATGGGGCTGTACAACGTCAGCAAGCACGCCGTCGTGGCCCTGACCGAAACGCTCTACCAGGACCTGCGCCTGGTCACCGAGCAAATCGGCGCCAGCGTGCTGTGCCCCTACTTCGTGCCCACCGGCATCGCCGACAGTGGCCGCAACCGCCCACAGGCGCTGGCCGGGCAAGCGCTGACTGCCAGCCAGCGCGTGGGCGAAGCCATGGGCAAAAAGGCCGTGCAATCGGGCAAGGTCAGCGCCGCCGACGTGGCGCACATGGTCTTTGACGCCATCGCCCAGGATCGCTTCTACATCTACAGCCATCCCCAGGCCCTGGGCCCGGTGCAGACCCGGCTCGAAGACATCATGCAGCAGCGCAATCCCAGCGACCCCTTTGCCCACAAGCCTGAAGTGGGCGAGCAGCTGCGCCAGCAGCTGCGGCAGTGAAAGCCTGCTCCAATCTCGGCGCAAGCGGGCCTGAAAGCCTGTGCCCACGGCTGCCGCCCACCGGGCGGCAGCGCCGCTACCTCACGCCCACACGAGACACGCCATGCCTGCCTTCGCCCTCACGCCCGCCACCGCTGCCCTGCTGACCATCCCGCCGCTGCTGTGGGCCGGCAATGCCGTGGCCGGGCGCATGCTGGCGCCGCTGGTGCCGCCCATCACGCTGAACCTGCTGCGCTGGGTGCTGGTGGCGCTGCTGCTGTTGCCGCTGGGCTGGCGGCTGTGGTCATTGCGACATCAGGCGCTGGCCAGCCTGCGGCCGCTGTTGCTGATGGGGCTGCTGGGCATTGGCTGCTACAACGCCTTGCAGTACATGGCGCTGCGCAGCTCCAGCCCCATCAACATCACGCTGGTGGCCGCCAGCTCGCCCATCTGGATGATGCTGGTGGGCGCGCTGTTCTTTGCCGAGCGCCCCAGCTGGCGCCAGGGCCTGGCCACGTTGTTCTCGCTGGCGGGCGTGCTGCTGGTGCTCACGCGCGGCAGCTGGCAGCAGCTGGCGGCGCTGTCGCTGGTGCCCGGCGATTTGCTGATGCTGCTGGCCGCGCTGTGCTGGGCGGGCTACAGCTGGCTGCTGCTGCGCGCCCCAGTGGCCTCTGCATTGCGCAGCGACTGGGCGGCTTTTTTGCTGGTGCAGGTGCTGCTGGGCATCGGCTGGTGCGCGCTGGCCGCCGGGTTGGAATGGAGCAGCGGCGCGCAACCCATCCGCTGGGGCCTACCGTTGGCCGCAGGGCTGCTGTTCATCGCCCTGGGGCCGGGGTTGATTGCTTACCGCTGCTGGGGCATGGGCGTGCAGCGCGCCGGGCCGACGCTGGCGGCGCTGTTCTCCAACCTCACGCCGCTGTTTGCCGCGCTGATGTCGGCCCTGCTGCTGGGCGAGGCGCCCCAGCCCTACCACGCCGCCGCGTTTGCGCTGATCGTCACCGGCATCGTGATCTCGGCGCGGCGCTGACAGCGCCTGTCAGGGCCGGGCGCACCCCTTGCCCTGGATGCGTCGTGCAGATCGTCGCCGTCAACCCGTGTTGCGCAGCGCGGCGGCGATGCCGTTGATGCTGATGTGGATGGCCGTTTGCACGCGCTCGTCGGCCCCGCCGGCGCGCCAGCGTTCGAGCAGTTCGACCTGGATGTGGTGCAGCGGGTCAATGTAGGGGAAGCGGTGGCGGATGGAGCGCGCCAAGCCAGGGTTGCCCGCCAGCCGCTGGCGCTGGCCGGTCAGCAGCTCCAGCGCGGCCACGGTGCGCTGCCATTCGGCGCTGATCTGGGCAAACACCGCCTGCGCCAGCGCGGCGTCGGGCACCAGGCGGCTGTAGCGCTCGGCCAGCACCAGATCGCTCTTGGCCAGCACCATGTCCATGTTCGAGAGCAGGGTCTGCAGGAAGGGCCACTGGCTGGCCATCTCTTGCAGCAGGGCCTGGCGTTGGGCGGGCGTGGCCAGCGGCGGCAGGGGCTGGCCGCCGGCCGCCGCAGCCGGCTGGGCCTGGCCTTCTACAAAAGCCTGCACGGCGCTGCCAAAGCCATACCAGCCCGGCAGCGTCAGGCGGCTTTGGCCCCAGCCAAAGCTCCAGGGAATGGCGCGCAAATCCTGCAGGCGCTGGCCGGGCTTGCGCGAGGCCGGGCGCGAGCCGATGTGCAGCTCGGCGATTTCGCGCACCGGCGTGGCGTTGAAGAAGTAGCGCGCGAAGTCGGGCGTCTCGAACACCAGCGCGCGATAGGCGCGCATGCTGGCTTCGGACAGCGCCTGCGCCACGGCCAGATAGTGCGCAGGCACAGGCTGGCGTTGCGGCAGCAGCGTGGCCTCCAGGGTGGCGGCCACCAGGGTTTCCAGGTTGCGGCGGCCAATTTCGGCGTTGGCGTATTTGGAGGCGATGACCTCGCCCTGCTCGGTCAGGCGGATCTGGCCGCGCACGGTGCCCGGCGGCTGCGCCAGGATGGCGTCGTAGCTGGGGCCGCCGCCGCGCCCGACGGCGCCGCCGCGGCCGTGGAACATGCGCAGCCGGATTTGCCCGCCATGGCGCTCGCCAATGTCGGCAAAGCACTGCACCAATGCAGTGCCAGCCATGTACAGCTCCCAGTGGCTGGTGAAGATGCCGCCGTCCTTGTTGCTGTCGGAGTAGCCCAGCATGATGTCCTGCTCACCGCCCGAGCGCAGCATCATGGGCGCAATGCCGGGGCAGTCGTAGTAGCCCTGCATGATGGCCGGGGCCTGGCGCAAATCGGCAATGGTCTCGAACAGCGGCACGACGATCAGGCTGGCCTGCGCCTGCTCGCTCAGGCGGCCTTGCACCAGGCCGGCTTCCTTGAGCAGCAGCAGGGCTTCGAGCAGGTCGCTGACGCTCTCGGTGTGGCTGATGATGCAGTGGCCAATGGCCTGCGGGCCGTAGGCCTGCAGCATCTCGCGTGCGGTGTCGAAGATTTCCAGCTCGCTGCGCGCCAGGGGCGAGTAGGCGTGCTCGGGCACGCGCAGCGAGCGCGGCTCATCCAGCAGTTGCAGCAACAGCGCCTGGCGCTGGGCTTCGTCCAGCGCACCGTAGTCGGGCGCCAGCCGCGCCACGCGCAGCAGCTCGGTCAGCACGGCCTCGTGCTGGTCGGAGCTTTGGCGCAAATCCAGCGTGCTCAGGCAAAAGCCGAATACGTCCACCTTGCGCATCAGCGGCAGCAGGCGCTCGGGCATCAGGGCCTGGCCATGGTGGGCGTGCAGCGAGTCGGCAATCACCTGCAAGTCGGCCAGCAGCTCGCCCGCATGCGCGTAGGCCGGGCGCGGCATTTGCATGGGCCGGGGCGCGGGCAGTGGCGCGCTGCCAGGCCCGGCATCGCCCAGTTGCGCCAGGGTGGCGGCCAGGCGCGCATAGATGCCGCTGAGGGCGCGGCGGTAGGGCTCATCAGCGCGGTGCGGGCTGTCGTCGCCCGAGGCGTCCGCCAGGGCCTGCAAGGCGGCGCTGACAGGCACGCGCCGCTCGGACATGGACAGCTCCGCGCCCAGCGCATGCACCTGGGCCAGGTAGTGGCGCAGCGCCACGCCGCTTTGGCGCGCCAGCGCGTAGCGCAGCGTGTGCGCGGTGACGTTGGGGTTGCCGTCGCGGTCGCCGCCAATCCATTGGCCCATGCGGAAAAAGCTCGGCAACGCAAGGCGCGGCGATGCGGGCTGGCCAGGCAGCAGCAGGGCCTGCAACTGGGCGTACAGCTGCGGGATTTCCTCCAGAAAGGTGGCCTCGTAATAGCTCAGCGCGTTGTCGATCTCGTCGTGCACCGTCAGGCGTGAGTAACGGTTCAACCGCGTTTGCCACAGCTGGGTGATGCGCGCGCGCAGCGCCGCTTCGTTGGCCGCCAGCCGCGCTGGCAGGCGCGCGTCGGGCTGGCCCAGCGCCGCGTCGCGCTGCGCCTGCTGCTGCAGGCGGCCGCGCTCGGCCAGCAGCTGGGCGATGCGCTTTTCCGTATCCAGAATGCTTTTGCGCTGTACTTCGGTAGGGTGGGCGGTGAGCACCGGCGAGACATAGGCCTGTGCCAGCGTCGCCAGCACCTGCGGCGCATCGACGCCGGCCGCGCGCAGCCGCGCCAGCGCATCGGCCAGGCTGCCGCGCGGATGCTCGCCGCGGCGCTCGTGCACCTCGCGCCGACGCAGGAAGTGCTGGTCCTCGGCCAGGTTGGCCAGGTGGCTGAAGTAGGTGAAGGCGCGCGCCACCGTGACGGTGTCGTCGTTGCTCAGGCTTTGCAACAGCGGCTGCAGGCCGCTGCTGGCCTGGCCTGCCTCAGCCTGGCTCGCCCGGCGGTCGGCCACGGCCAGCTGGCGGATGCGCTCGATCATCTCGAAGGCGGCATCGCCATCCTGCTCGCGGATCACCTCGCCCAGCAAACGCCCGAGCAGGCGGATGTCCTCGCGCAGCGGCTGCTCCTTGTCCTGCTCGTGCGTGTGCTGCAGGGCTGCGTCTGTGGGCTCTTTGGTGTGCATGGCGCTCAATCTCCCAGTCGAAAAGCAAAGTGCATATGGTAGGGCCCGGCTGGCAAACCGCGCGTCACACACTCCGGCGCGCTGTGCGCTATGCGTCAGCGCGCGCCAGGTGCCGCTCCAGCCTGCGCAGCCCCAGGGTGAGCAAGAAGGTCATCAGCCAATAGGCCAGGGCGATGGCCAGATAAGGCTCCCAATAGCGGCTGTAGGCGCCGGCCACGGTGCGCGCGGCGTAGGCCATCTCGGCCAGGCCGATGGCCGAGACCAGCGAGGTGTCCTTGAGCAAGGCAATCATGTTGTTGCCCAGCGGCGGCAGCATGCGTCTGAAGGCCTGCGGCAGCACGATGTAGCGCATGCTTTGGGCGGGCGTCATGCCCAACGACAGCGCAGCCTGGCGCTGGCCGCGCGAGATCGACTGGATGCCGGCGCGAAACACTTCGGAGATGTAGGCGCCGGAGTTCAGCGTCAGCGCCACCACGCCCGAGAGCAGCGCGCCGTAGTCCTGCTTGAGCTGGCGCGCCAGCTCGCCGCTGACCAGCAGGCCGTCCTGCGGATGGATGAACACCGGCATCACGGCAAAGTGCATCAGCATGATTTGCACGAACAGCGGCGTGCCGCGAAAAAAGCTGACGTAGGCGGTGGACGGCCAG
Source organism: Vandammella animalimorsus (assembly GCF_002288875.1). Classification (NCBI taxonomy): domain Bacteria; kingdom Pseudomonadati; phylum Pseudomonadota; class Betaproteobacteria; order Burkholderiales; family Comamonadaceae; genus Vandammella; species Vandammella animalimorsus. Next base: position 66,263 of record NZ_NTBH01000007.1, read on the forward strand.
CGCAACAGATAGCGGCACAGGCCGCGCCAGGGCGCATGGCGCGCCTGGGCCAGCCTGGCCAGCGCCAGCAGCAGGCCCAGCATGCAGCCCATGAGCACGCATGCCAGCGTCATGCCCACGGTGATCAGGGCGCCGTGCCAGAACAGGGATTGGTATTCGACCAGGATGTCGGCGCGGAACCAGCCGAACCAGGCCGTGGCGTTGTCATTCATGGCGGATGGGGCCCGGCGAGCCTGTGGCGGCCGGACGGCAAGCAAGATTGGTTGTTTTTGGTAGGTGCGGCGCAGGCCGAAAAACAGGCACCAGCCCAAGGCCGAGCGCAGCGATGGCCCGGGCAAAGCCCCCTTCTGCCAGCGCCTGTGACGGTGGCCTGACAGGGCGGGCAGGCCCACACACAGTGGGCCTGCTTCGTTCATCAAATTTCGCTGCGGCTGTTTGAGCGCAGCGGCAAAGCCGCGCAGCGAGTTTCCGCAGCATCCGCCCTGGCAGGCCATCGGCACAGGTCGCCCCGGCGCGCAGCGCCGGGGTCGCGGGCAGTGGGGTCGCCTTCTTTTGCCTCCTTTTCTTGGCGAGACAAGAAAAGGAGGTGCGCCGCCGGGCGCACATCCCGGCCTCTGCACTCAACACCGGCGCAGGCGGCAGCTACTGGGTGCCCCTGCGCAGGTTGGCGCTGCACGGCCGCAGCGCGAAACTGGCAGAGCGGCGGCTCACGCCCCGCCCTCACGGCATCACTGCGCAACGTAATCCTTGTCGAACCACTTCTTGTAGAGGCGGTTGTAAGTGCCATCGGCGCGGATGGCGGCCAGGCCGGCGTCGATCTTGGCGCGCAATTCGTCATCGCCCTTGCGCACCACGATGCCGAAATACTCTTGGGGGAAGTTGGGGTCGTCCACCGTCTTCAGCCCTGGCGTCTGCGACACGCGGTAGGCGATCACGCCGTTGTCGCCAATGGCCGCATCCACGCCGCCAGCGGCCAGCTCGGCAATGATCAGTGGCGTGCTCTCGAAGCGGCGCACGTTCGGGCTGGTCTTGCCCAGCTCGCGGCTGGCCACGTCGTCGCCAGTGGAGCCGCTGACCACCGCCACCTTCTTGCCGGCGATGTCCTTGAGCGAGGCGATGGCGCTGTCCTGCGGCACGGCAATGAGCTGCTTGGCATCGAAGTACGGGGCCGAGAAATCGAAGCTTTGCTTGCGCTTGTCGTTGATGGTCACGCCAGAGATCACCAAATCCACATCGCCGTTGTTGAGCGCGGCAAAGATGCTGGAAAACGGCGTGTTGACCAGGCGGACCTTGAGCTGCTGCTGCTGCGCAATGGCGTTGATAATGTCGATGTCGAAGCCGACGATTTGCTTTTCCTTGTTCTCAAAGGCAAACGGCGCGTAGGTCGCGCTGGAGCCCACCACCAGCTGGCGGGTCTGCTCGGCCTGGGCCGGCGCCTGAGCAGCAAACAGTGCCGAGACAGTGAACATCAGTGCAGTGAAAGTACGTTGAAAGCGCATGATCTGTAAGCTTTGTTTGACAAATAAAGAGGGCGGCGAGTATGACACGAAGCAGGCCTTGCAACCGCGACCTGGCCGCCCTTGCGCAAGTTGCGCGAAGGCCTGCGTGCCCAGCGCATCGCGCGCCCATGCGGATTCGTACAGCCCTCCCCTTGAGCAAGATGGGCAAGTTCTGCGGCCTACACTTGCGCCTACCTTGAGAATCTGACCCAAGCCTTTACTTTGTTGCCATGAAGCCTGCCAGCACTGCCCCTTCGGCCCATGATGCCGCCCCCACCGCCACCATCGAACTGGCCGTCAGCGGCATGAGCTGCGCGGCCTGTGTCGGGCGCGTCGAGCGTGCGCTGGGCGCCGTGCCCGGTGTGGAGCAAGCCTCGGTCAACCTGGCCACGCAACGCGCCACGGTGCGCGGCGCCGCCAGTGGCCAGGCGCTGCTGGCGGCCATCGAGCGGGCCGGCTATGCCGCGCGGCAATTGGACGGCCCGGCCGGGCTGGAGGATGCGCAGGCCCAGGCCGAGCAGGAGGCCGAGCGTGCGCAGCTGCAGCGCGACTGGCTGCTGGCCACGCTGCTGGCACTGCCAGTGTTCGTGCTGGAGATGGGCGCGCACATGGTGCCGGGCATGCACCACTGGATTGCGCAGCACATCGGCGAGCGCAACAGCTGGCTGCTGCAATGCGTGCTGACTACGCTGGTGCTGCTGGGGCCGGGGCGGCGCTTTTACCGCCAGGGCATCCCGGCGCTGCTGCGCGGCGCGCCGGACATGAACTCCCTGGTGGCCGTGGGCACGCTGGCGGCCTATGGCTATTCGCTGGTGGCCACCTTTGCGCCACACTGGCTGCCACAGGGCGCGAGCCATGTGTATTTCGAGGCGGCGGCGGTGATCGTGGCGCTGATTCTGCTGGGGCGGCTGCTGGAGGCGCGCGCCAAGGGCCGCACCTCGGCGGCGATTGCGCGACTGCTGCGCCTGCAGGCCAAGACGGCGCGCGTGCGCCGTGGCGAGCAATTCGTCGATCTGCCCATTGACCAGGTGCTCGCTGGCGACGTACTGCAGGTGCACCCGGGCGAGCGCATTCCGGTCGATGGTCAATTGCTCGAAGGCCAAAGCTTTGTGGATGAGTCGATGATCTCGGGCGAGCCGGTGCCCGTGGCCAAAACGCCAGGCCAGCAGCTGGTGGGCGGCACCGTCAACCAAACAGGCGCCTTCACCATGCAGGCCACGGCCGTGGGCGAAGCCACGGTGCTGGCGCAGATCATCCGCATGGTGCAGCAAGCCCAGGCGGCCAAGCTGCCCATCCAGGCGCTGGTGGACAAGGTGACGCTGTGGTTCGTGCCGGTCATCATGCTGATCGCAGCGCTGACCTTTGGGGCCTGGCTGCTGCTGGGCCCGGCCCCGGCGCTGACGCTGGCGCTGGTCAATGCCGTGGCCGTGCTCATCATCGCCTGCCCCTGCGCCATGGGCCTGGCCACGCCCACTTCCATCATGGTCGGCACCGGTCGGGGGGCGGAGCTGGGCATCCTCTACCGCAAGGGCCAGGCGCTGCAGGCCTTGCACGAGGTGCGGGTGGTGGCGCTGGACAAGACCGGCACCCTGACTGAGGGGCGCCCCACGCTCACCGATCTGGAAACCACTGGCGGCTTCACGCCCGAGCAGGTGCTGGCCCATGTGGCGGCGGTCGAGGCGCGCTCGGAGCACCCGATTGCGCGCGCCATCGTGCAAGCGGCCGAGCAACAGGCGCTGACGCTGCCAGCGGTGCAGGCCTTCGAATCCGTCACCGGGCTGGGCGTGCGCGCCGAGGTGGACGGGCAGCGCGTGGAGATCGGCGCCGACCGCTTCATGCAGCAGCTCGGGCTGGACTGCGGCGTGTTTGCCGCCACCGCCCAGCGCCTGGGCAGCGAGGGCAAGACGCCGCTGTACGCCGCGCTCGGCGGACGCCTGGCGGCCATCATCGCCGTGGCCGATGCCATCAAGCCCAGCACGCCTGCGGCCATCGCCGCGCTGCACGCACAAGGGCTGAAGGTGGCCATGATCACCGGCGACAACGCCCGCACCGCCCAGGCCATCGCCCAGCGCCTGGGCATCGATGAGGTGGTGGCCGAGGTGCTGCCAGGCGGCAAGGTGCAGGCCGTGCAGGCGCTGCGCGCCGCGCACGGCCCGGTGGCCTTCGTCGGCGACGGCATCAACGACGCCCCGGCGCTGGCCGAGGCGCACGTGGGCCTGGCCATCGGCACCGGCACGGACGTGGCCATCGAATCGGCCGACGTGGTGCTGATCTCGGGCAATCTGCAGGCCGTGCCCAACGCCATCGCGCTCTCGCGCGCGACCATGCGCAACATCGGCCAGAACCTGTTCTGGGCCTTTGCCTACAACACTGCGCTGATCCCAGTGGCCGCTGGCCTGCTTTACCCGCTATGGGGCGTGCTGCTCTCGCCGGTGTTCGCCGCCGGCGCCATGGCCTTGTCCAGCCTGTTCGTGCTGGGCAATGCGCTGCGCCTGCGGCGCTTTGCGCCGCCGCTGGCCGCTTAGAGCGTGTATGCACTTTGCGCGAATCGCAGCGCACGCCGCGCTTCGCGCAGGCCTTTGTTGACTCACGATTTCTTGTTCGTCTGCCGGCTGTGCGCTGCAGCCGGCGCGGGCAGCGTGCCCTGGTGCAGGATGCCACGGTGGTAGAGCAGCGGCGCCAGGGCCTGTGGGCACTGGGCCGGGTCGGCGCCGGGCAGCTCGCGCGGCCAGGCGCCACGGTAGCCCACGCGCTCGACCTGGCCGATGAAGATGGTGTGGTCGCCCGCCAGGTGCTGGGCGTGGCGGCGGCATTCGAACCAGGCCAGCGCACCAGGCAACAGCGGCACGCCGCTGGCAGCGCGGACGGTTTGCAGGTTGCGAAAGCGATCCAGGCCCGGCGTGGCAAAGCGCTGCGCCAGCAGCAGCTGGTCGGCAGCCAGCACGTTGATGGCAAAGTGCTGACAGTGCAAAAAGTCCTGCAGGTGGCTGGAGGCGTTGAGCAAACTCCACAGCACCAGCGGCGGCTCCAGCGACACCGAGGCAAAGGAGCTGACCGTCAGGCCCGCAGGCTGGCCCTGGGCGTCCAGCGTGGTGACGATGGTCACGCCGCTGGCGAAGCTGCCCAGCGCATCACGGAAATGGCGGGTGCTGAAATGGCTTTGCAGGTGCTCGGCGCTGTCGGGCATGGTCAGGGGCGCTCCCAAAGACGGCGGGGGGGGAAGTCAAAAAACGTGGTGCGAGCAGGCCGCATCGCCGCAGGTTAGCCCTGCTGCTGCGCCTGCACCAGCGCCTGCAGCGCCTGATCGAGCGCCTCGTCGCGCGTGAAGGGTTGCAGCTGCGCGGCCAGCGCATCCAGCGCGGCGGCCCCTTGGCGCTTGAGTTGCTGCACGGCCTGGCCGGCCTCGCGCCCGCTGGCGTAGGCCAGGCTTTGCAGCAGCGGCGCGCCGCGGGCGGTGGTGAGCTTGAAGTAGAACTGGCCGTCGGCTTCGCGGTATTGCTTGATCTGCGGCGGGGCTTCGGCCGCGGCGGCATCCGGCGCGGCGGGCCGGGCCAGCGGCTGGCGCAGGTCGCACAGGCCCACGGCGCGCTTGAGCTCGGCCAGATAGGGCGCGGCCTCGGCGCGGGCTTTTTCGGCGCCGCGCTGCAAGATGGCCTCGATGCGCGCCGGGTCGGCCATCAGGGCATCGAACTGCGCGCGCATCGGGGCAATCTCGGCGTCGATCAGCTCAAAGAGTTGCTGCTTGGCCTCGCCCCAGGCAATGCCCTGGGCGAAGGCTTGGCGCATGGCCTCGGTTTGCTCGGCGCTGGCAAAGGCCTGGTAGATCTGGAAGATGGCCGAGCCTTCGGTTTCCTTGGGCTCGCCCGGCGCGCGCGAGTCGGTGGCAATGCCCATGATGAGCTTGCGCAGCTGCTCGCGCGGCGTGAACAGGGCGATGGTGTTGCCGTAGCTCTTGCTCATCTTGCGCCCGTCCAGGCCGGGCAGCGTGGCCACATGCTCGTCCACCAGCGCCTCTGGCGGCACCAACAGCTCCTGCCCGTGGCCGTAGATGTGGTTGAAGCTGGCGGCCATGTCGCGCGCCATCTCGATGTGCTGCACCTGGTCGCGCCCCACGGGCACCTTGTGCGCCTTGAACATCATGATGTCGGCGGCCATCAGCACCGGATACATGAACAGCCCGGCGGTGACGTCGGCGTCGGGGTCGGCGCCCGTCTCGGCATTCTTGTCCACCGCGGCCTTGTAGGCATGGGCGCGGTTGAGCAGGCCCTTGCCGGTGACGCAGGTCAGCAGCCAGGTCAGCTGCGGGATTTCGGGGATGTCGCTCTGGCGGTAGAAGGTCACCTGCTCGGGGTCCAGCCCGCAGGCGATCCAGGTGGCAGCGATCTCCAGCGTCGATTGCTGGGTCTGCACCGGGTTTTGCGACTTGATCAGGCTGTGCAGGTCGGCCAGGAAGAAGAAATGCTCGGCGCCGGGCTGGGCCTGCGAGCGCACCGAGGGCCGAATGGCGCCTGCGTAATTGCCCAGGTGCGGGATGCCCGAGGGGGTGATGCCGGTGAGGAAACGGGTGGTCATGGATGGCAAGCGAAAAAGAGTGAGCGGCAGCAGGCAGCGCCCGCATCATGGCAGCGGCAGCCCCAGCCATTGCAGCGGCTGCAGCAGCACCTGCAGCCCGGCTTCAAGCAGCGGGTAGAGCCAGTAGCGATCGAGCAGGTTCAGCCACAACAGGCCCAGCACGATGAAAAAGCCCAGCGGCTCCAGCCGCGCCAGGTAGTGGGCCGGGCGCGCGGGCAGCAGGCCCACGGCAATACGCCCGCCATCGAGCGGCGGCAGCGGGAACAGATTCAGCGCCGCCAGCACCAGGTTGACCATGATGCCGGCCCAGGCCATGCGGGCGAAGAAGGGCTCGTACAGGCCCTGCTGGCCCAGCCACAGCAGCACAGCCAGCAGCAGCGTCCACAGCACGGCCTGCAGCAAGTTGGACAGTGGCCCAGCCAGCGCCACCCAGACCATGTCGTAGCGCGGGTTGCGCAGCTTGCGCGTGTTCACCGGCACTGGCTTGGCGTAGCCGAACATCAGCGCGCCCTGCGAGGCGAACAACAGCAGCAAGGGCAGCAGCACCGTGCCAAAGGGGTCGATGTGCTTGAAGGGGTTGAGCGTGACGCGCCCGAGCAAGGCCGCCGTGGGATCGCCCAGGCGCCGCGCCACATAGGCGTGCGCGGCCTCATGGATGGTGATGGCCAACAGCACCGGCAGCGCCATCACCGCTGCATTTTGGATGAAGGAGGAGAAATTCACGGCGCGCGATTCTCGCAGAAGATGCGCGCTATTGCCTGCTGCAGGGCGGTAAGCAGGCCTTGCCGTGGACTGGCGTTTTTTCTGCCCGTGCTGGGGATTGGGATAAAATCCGCCTTCGGCCCTGTGTGGGCCTGTCCATTGGTCGTGGCGATTTTTTCTATCAGTTGCGCGGGCTGCGGGCTTTGATCTCGCAGCTTTTTTTTGCACTGCAGCACCCATGGCAGGCCCCTGCCAAGCAGGATTCTTTGATCCAGACAACGCTTATCTTTTATGAAAATCGCACAAGAAATCCGCGCCGGCAACGTCATCATGCATGGCAAGGATCCGATGATCGTCCTCAAGACCGAATACGCACGCGGCGGGCGCGGCGCGGCAACGGTGCGCATGAAGCTCAAGGCGCTGCTGTCGAACATGGGCACCGAGGTGGTGTTCAAGGCCGACGACAAGATCGACAACGTCATCCTCGACAAGAAGGAGTGCACCTACTCCTACTTTGCCGACCCGATGTACGTGTGGATGGACAGCGAATACAACCAGTACGAGGTCGAGGCCGCCAACATGGGCGACGCCCTGAACTACCTGGAAGACGGCATGAGCGCCGAAGTGGTGTTCTACGACGGCAAGGCCATTTCGGTGGAACTGCCCACCAGCGTGGAGCGCGAGGTCACCTGGACCGAGCCGGGCGTCAAGGGCGACACCTCGGGCAAGGTACTCAAGCCTTCGAAAATTGCCACGGGCTTTGAAGTGGCCGTGCCGCTGTTCGTCAACCAGGGCGATCGCATCGAGATCGACACGCGCACCGGCGAGTACCGCAAGCGCGTCTGATTTACCCCCCCTGTCGCGTGGTGCACGGCACAGGCTGGCCATGCACCTGCTTGAAATCCTTGCTGGCCGATGGATCGAGGCCCTGGCGCTGATCGCCGCCGGTGGCCCAGGTGTGCGTGTGCGCGAATCCCCCCACGACGGGGCTTCGCACCACAGCGGCAAATTGCGTGGAGATGGCGTCATACAGCCCAAAGGCCGTGCGCGCGACACTCGCCAAGCAACCTGAGAACCCCTTGTTCTGAGACGTTGCCCCTGGGGCCTGCCCTGTGCGTGTCCGGTATCTGCCCCTGGCATGGGCAATGCAGCAGCGGCAGGCGCAAGCGGCATTTCGTTTGATTCTTTTTTTCAGGACCTCCCTACCATGTCTGATCTGTCCCTCCAGCAATTTCTCGACCACATTGCCCAGCGCAACCCCGGCCAGCCCGAATTCCAACAAGCGGCCACTGAAGTGTTCGAGAGCCTCTGGCCCTTCATCAGCAAGCACCCGCAATACGCCGAACACAATCTGCTGGAGCGCCTGGCAGAACCAGAGCGCATCATCATGTTCCGCGTCTGCTGGGTGGACGACGCGGGCAAGGTGCAAGTCAACCGCGGCTACCGCATCCAGCACAGCATGGCCATCGGCCCCTACAAGGGCGGCCTGCGCTTTCACCCCTCGGTCAACCTCTCGGTGCTGAAATTCCTGGCCTTTGAACAAACCTTCAAAAACGCGCTGACCACCCTGCCCATGGGCGGCGGCAAGGGCGGCTCGGACTTCGACCCCAAGGGCAAGAGCAATGGCGAAATCATGCGTTTCTGCCAGGCCTTTGCCGCCGAGCTGTACCGCCACGTCGGCGCCGACACCGATGTGCCTGCGGGCGACATCGGCGTGGGCGGGCGTGAGATCGGCTACATCGCCGGTTACATCAAAAAGCTCACCAACCGCGCCGACTGCGTGCTCACCGGCAAGCCGCTGAACCTGGGCGGCTCGCTGATCCGCCCCGAGGCCACCGGCTACGGCACTGTGTACTTTGCCGAAGCCATGCTCAATGAGGCGCGCAACTCCTTCCAGGGCATGAAAGTGGCCGTCTCCGGCTCGGGCAACGTGGCGCAATACGCCATCGAAAAAGCCATGGCGTTGGGCGCCACCGTCGTCACCTGCTCGGACTCCAACGGCACCGTCTATGACCCCGCAGGCTTCTCGCCCGAGAAGCTCGCCATCCTGATGGACATCAAGAACGTGCAATACGGCCGCGTCAAGGACTACGCCGCCAAGGTCGGCGCCGAGTACATCGAAGGCAAGCGCCCCTGGCACATTCCGGCCGAGGTCGCCCTGCCCTGCGCTACGCAGAACGAACTGGACGAGAACGACGCCAAGACGCTGATTGCCAACGGCGTGGTCTGCGTGGCCGAAGGCGCCAACATGCCCTGCACCATCGAAGCGGCCAAGGCGTTTGAAGCCGCAGGCGTGCTGTTCGCGCCCGGCAAAGCCAGCAACGCCGGCGGCGTGGCCACCTCCGGCCTGGAGATGAGCCAGAACGCCATGCGCCTGGCCTGGACGCGCCAGGAAGTGGATCAGCGCCTGTTCGGCATCATGCAAAGCATCCACCAGGCTTGCCTGGAGTACGGCCGCCGCGCCGACGGCAAGGTCAGCTACATCGACGGCGCCAACATCGCCGGCTTCGTCAAAGTGGCCGACGCCATGCTGGCCCAGGGCGTGGTCTGAGCCCGCTCTGCCACGGCGCAGCGCGCTGTGGCACAACAGGAGCCCCATACCGATGGCGGACATCCAGCACAACGGCCTGCTCGACAGGCCGTTTTTCATTCTCACCGGGCCCACGGCCAGCGGCAAATCCGCTCTGGCCCTGGCCCTGGCGCAAGCGCTTGCGCCTACGCAGCAGCTGGAGATCGTTAGCGTCGATTCGGCGCTGGTCTATCAGGGCATGGACATCGGCACGGCCAAACCTACGCGGGCCGAGCGTGCCCAGGTGCCGCACCATCTGATCGACATCCGCGCGCCGCAGCACAGCTACAGCGTGGCCGAGTTCCTGAGCGATTGCCAGCATTGCATCGACCAAATCCTGGCGCGCGGCGCCTTCCCGCTGCTGGTGGGCGGCACGCTGATGTATTTGCAAGCCCTGCTGCACGGTCTGGACGCACTGCCCCCGGCCGATGCCGCCGTGCGCGCCGAGCTGGAAGCGCGCGCGCAGCGCCAGGGCTGGCCGGCGCTGCATGCCTGGCTGGCCCAGGTCGATCCGGCCACGGCCGCGCGCCTGGCGCCGCGCGATGCCCAGCGCATCCAGCGCGCGCTGGAGGTCTGGCAGCTCACCGGCCAGCCGCTGTCGCAGCTGCAGCAGCGCGCCCGGCAGGCGCAGCCTGGCCTGGCGGACTGGATTGCGCAACGCATGCTGTCGGTAGAGCCTGCCGAGCGCGCCTGGCTGCACCAGCGCGTGGCGCAGCGCTTTGCGCAGATGCTGCAGGATGGCTTTCTGGACGAGGTGCGCGCGTTGCGCGCCAACCCGCTGCTGCATGCGCAGCTGCCATCCATGCGCGCCGTGGGCTATCGCCAGGCCTGGCAGATGCTCGATGGTCAACTGCCGGCAGATGCCTGGGTCGCGCAGGCCGAAGCCGCCACCCGCCAACTGGCCAAGCGGCAAATGACCTGGCTGCGCAGCATGCCCAGCCGCCAGGTGCTGCACAGCGACCAGCTCACCGCCGAGCAAATGCTGCAACAGGCCCTGCCTCGCCTGCAGCACGCCATCGCCAGCGCCGCCGATTTGCCATGATGGGGCCCGGTTTGGTTGAAATCACCGCCAACACAGGTGACAATCGCGCTCTTGCGCGCGGCGGCCGCACTGCTGACGCGCTGTTTTTGTGTCTTTTGGACTTTTTCTTTCATTGCCTTGGGTACTTCGATGTTGAACCTGAAAAAACTTTTGCTCGCCCCCGTTGTTGCTTCTTTGCTGGTGGCCCATGGCCATGCCGCTGCTGAAACCGCCAAGGCCGAGGCCAACGCAGGCACCATCGTCGTGGGCCTGGACGACAACTTCCCGCCCATGGGCTTTCGCGATGAGAAGAACGAGATCGTCGGCTTCGACATCGACATGGCCCGCGAAGTGGCCAAGCGCATGAACGTCAAGGCCGAGTTCCGCCCCATCGACTGGGGCGCCAAGGAGGCCGAGCTCAACAGCAAGCGCGTGGACGTGCTGTGGAACGGCCTGACCATCACCGAGGAGCGCAAGAAGCACATCGGCTTTACCGCCCCCTACATGGAAAACCACCAGATCATCGTCGTGGGCGCCAAGTCCGACATCACCAACAAGGCCGGCCTGGCCGGCAAGGTGGTGGGCGCGCAGGAAGGCAGCAGCGCCGTCGAGGCCATCAACAAGGAAGCGGACGTGGCCAAGAGCTTCAAGCAGCTCAAGACCTTTGCCGACAACATCACCGCGCTGATGGACCTGGGCACAGGCCGCCTCGATGCCGTGGTGGTCGATGAGGTCGTGGGTCGCTACTACGTGGCCAAGCGCGCCAATGATTTCCGCGTGCTGGAGGACAACTTCGGCACCGAGGACTACGGCGTGGGCATGCGCAAGGACGACGCCGAGCTGCTGCAGAAAGTCGACGCCACGCTGGCCGAGATGAAGAAGGACGGCACGGCACAGAAGATCTCCGAGAAGTGGTTCGGCGCCAACGTCATCAAGTAAGCCGCGCGGGCAGCGGCGGGCACACGTTTGATACTCGCCCGCTGCCGCAAACCCACCGCTTTTCGCGCCTTGCGCCGCCTGTGGCGGCACGGCGCGAAAAGCGGCTTCTTTTTGGGCCTTGCTGGCATCGCAGCAGGCCCATTGCCGTACCCGGGTGCGGCCCAGCGGCCCCAGCGGCCTTGCGCGCCGACATTCCTCTTGCCCCTTTGTCATGAACTACGTCCTCTCGATGCTGCCGGCCCTGTGGGATGGCCTGCAAGTGACACTGACGCTGTTTGCCATCACGCTGTCACTGGCCATCCCGCTGGGACTGCTGCTGGCGCTGGCGCGTGTCTCACGCCTGGGGCCGTTGAGCGCATTGGTCAACGGCTACATCTGGCTGATGCGCGGCACGCCGCTGCTGCTGCAAATTTTCTTCATCTACTTTGCACTGCCGGGCATGGGCATCACCCTGCCGGACTTTCCCACCGCCGTCGTTGCCTTCGTGCTGAACTACGCGGCCTATTTCGCTGAAATCTTTCGCTCGGGCATCCAATCGGTGGATCGCGGCCAGTACGAGGGCGCCAAGGTGCTGGGGCTGAACTACACCCAAACCATGCGCCGCATCGTGCTGCCGCAGATGGTGCGCCACATCCTGCCGCCGATGAGCAACGAGACCATCACCCTGGTCAAGGACACCTCGCTGATCTACGTGCTGGCGCTCAACGATCTGCTGCGCGCGGCGCGCCTGATCGTGCAGCGTGACTTCAACACCACCGCCTTCGTGGTGGCCGCCATCTTCTATCTGCTGATGACCTTGGTGCTGACCTGGCTGTTCCAGCGCCTGGAGCGACACTATGCCCGCTACGACCAGTAAGCCCCAGCCCCAAACCATGATCCGCGCCCAAGGCCTGGGCAAATCATTTGGTGCGCACCGCGTGCTCGACGGCGTTTCGCTGGATCTGGCGCAGGGCGAGGTGGTGGCCGTCATTGGCCCCTCGGGCTCGGGCAAGAGCACATTTTTGCGCTGTCTGAACCACCTTGAAACCATCGACGCGGGCAGCATCCACATCGAGGGCGAGGCCCTGGCCGAGACCGATGCCGCCACTGGCCAGGTGCGCTATGCGCCCGATGCGCAGCTGCGCCGCATTTGCCGCAAGATGGGCATGGTGTTCCAGAGCTTCAATCTGTTTCCGCACATGACGGTGCTGGAAAACATCATCGAGGCGCCGGTGACGGTCAAAGGCCTGGCGCGCGATGCGGCCATCGCCCAGGCCGAGGCGCTGCTGACCAAGGTGGGCCTGCTGGCCAAGCGCGACAACTACCCCGGCCGGCTCTCGGGCGGGCAAAAGCAGCGCGTGGCCATCGCCCGCGCGCTGGCCATGGAGCCGCAGATCATGCTGTTCGATGAGCCCACCTCTGCGCTGGACCCAGAGCTCACCGTCGAAGTGCTGCGCACCATGCGCGCCCTGGCCCAGGAGCACATGACCATGCTGGTGGTGACGCACGAAATGGGCTTTGCGCGTGAAGTGGCTGGCCGCGTGGTGTTCATGGACCAGGGCCAGATCCTGGAAAACGCCCCCTCGGCGCAGTTCTTCGCCAACCCGCAGCACGAGCGCAGCCGGGCCTTTTTGTGCCAGATGCTGTAGAAGAGCCTGCTGCAAGCCTCGGCACGGCGGGCCATCAAGCGGATTTGGGCGGTCTGCGGCGTTGCAAACGCCTTGCCATAGCCCCCGCTATGGCTGCGTTTATGGCTGTGCTGTGCGCCTTGCCGCCCATCCCCAACCGCTTGCTGCCCGCTCGCGCCAAGGCTTGCAACAGGCTCTCGCCTTTGGCCACGCCCCTCTCAGGCTACTTGCCTCCCCCCAAGATTGGCCGCCTTCAGGCCTGCACCTCCCAAGGCTCAAAGCGCAGTTGCCGCAATTGGGCGCGGTGCTGGGCATAGTCGGGCTGGATGCGCTCGACCCAGGCCCAGAAGCGCGGGCCGTGGTTCATCTCGTGCAGGTGCGCCAGCTCGTGCACCAGCACGTAATCGAACAGCTGCGGCGCGCACTGCGCCAGCCGCCAATGCAGGCGGATGTCCCCGCTGGCGCTGGCGCTGCCCCAGCGGGTCTGGGCGTTGGTCAGCGCCAGGCGGCGGGGGCTCACCCCCATCAGTGGCGCGAAATGCGCGCAGCGCTGCTGCAATTGCGCCATGGCCTGCGCGCGCAGCCAGTGCTGGGCCGCCTGGGCGATGGCGCTGGCGCTGGCATCACGGCGCAGCGGCAGGTGCAACAGCTGCCCGGCCTGGCAGGCCTCATCGCCCTCTTGCCTGGCATGGCCCAACCAGGCCGCGCGCCCGGCAATGCGCGCGCCACTGGCCAATGCCACGGGCTGGGCCAGGGGTTGCAGCAGCGCGCGCCGCCCGGCCAGGCCCAGGGCAATGCGCAGCAGCTGGCCTTGCCAGACCAGGCCACAGCCCTCGGCCCAGACCGCCGCTGCGCCAGCGCCCGGAGGGCCGTCTTGCCCCATCTTCTGCAAGGCCTGCCATTGGCCGATGAGCCAGCGCGCCCGCCCTTGCAGGATGGCTTCGAGCTGTGCCACCCCCAGCCAGTGCGGCGCGCGCACCTGCAGGCCCTGTGCGCTCACGCGCATGCCCACGCTGCGCCGCTGGGCCCCCTGCCAGTGGTAGGCCACGTACAGCGCCTGGCCGCCATGCTGCAGCACGACGTGGCGATTGGCCTGCGGGTGCCGCCACAGCGCGCTGGCCGCGCCTGTGGGCTGTTGTGACTGAGGCAGCGCCAGCTCAGCCTGCTGCATCGGACGCGCCATGCCCAGTCAGAGCCTGGTCTTGGGCCGGATAGGCCTGCGGATCGATGCGGCGCATCTCAGCCTCGATCCATTGCTCCACCTCGGCCATGACCTGTGGCGCGCTCTTGCCCTCGGTGCTGATGGGCGGGCCGATGGACACATCCACCGTACCGGGGTATTTGACGATGGCGCGCGGCGCCCAGCAACGCGCCGAGGCCACGGCCACCGGCACCACCAGCGCGCCCGTATCCACCGCCAGCCGCGCGCCGCTGGCCTTGTAATCGCCAGCCTGACCGCGCGGCACGCGCGTGCCTTCGGGGAACATGATGACCCAGTTGCCCAGCGCCATGACCCGCTGTCCCTGGGCCAGCACCTTGCGGAAGGCGCGGATGCCCTGCTCGCGGTCGATGTGCACCATGTCCATGCGGCCAATGCCCCAGCCGAAGAAGGGGATGGCCAGCAATTCCTTCTTGAAGACGTAGGACAGCACGACGTGGCGCAGCACCAGCGGCAGCAAAAAGGTTTCGTAGGTGGATTGGTGCTTGGCCAACACCACAACCTTGGGCATCTGCCCTTGTTGGGCCTTGTCATAGGCTGGCAAATGTTCCATGCCTCGCACACGGTGGCGAATGCCCAGCAGCCAGCGGGCGCTGCGCACACACACATCCAGCCAGGCCACGCCAATGCGGTAAATGGGCTCGCCACGCACGAAAAGCGCAACCACCAGCAGCACCAAGGCATAGGGCACCATGGTGGCGCCCATCAGCAGCAGATGCAGCCAGGAGCGCAGCGCCGCCCAGGCATAGGCCAGGCCGCGCGGGCGCGACGGCAACAAGGGGGGGTGTGCGTTTGGGGGGGGCAAGGGGGCAGGCATGCGGAAATGGGGCGAGGTTGGGGGGGCGAGGCTGAACCTGTTCAGCCGGTCTGGGTGGTTTGCAGAAACGGGGTGTGCTGCAGTGCGTGCAGCGCCGCATCCACGATGCGCGGGGCAGTGCGCCCCAGGTCGAGCTGCTCGGGCCGGATCAGCCAAAGCTCGATCAGGCCAAACACCACCGACTTGAGATACACCGCCGCCAGCGCAATGTCCAGCGCCTGCGGCAAGCGCTGCTGTTGCACGCACAGGCGCAATGCGCTGTGGATTTGTTCGCGCCACATGTCCTGATAGCGATCCATCACGCCCAAAATGGCGGCATTGTCCTCGGTGTGCTCACACTTGAGGTAGAGAATGCGGCAGAACTTATGGTGCTGCGCATTGTGCTCAATGCGCTCGAAGTTGTTCAGCAGCGCCTGGCGCAGGCTTTGCAGCATGTCCGGCGCCTGGTTGCGGATGTCCTCTGCCAAGCTGTGGCTGAGGTCTTCAAAAATGTGCTGGAACAGCGCATCGAACAAGTCCTCCTTGTTCTTGAAGTGCCAGTACAGCGCGCCACGCGTCACGCCGGCGCATTGCGCAATTTCATTGAGCGAGGCGCGCGAGACGCCGCGTTGGTCGAACACGTCCAGCGCGGCGCGCATCAGCTGGTCGCGGGTTTCCTGGGCCTGGGCTTTGGTTCTGCGCATGTAGAGAGTTTCAAAACGCGGGGGTTCTGCAGCGGCCCTTGCAGGCCGTGCTGCAAGGGCTCTTGGCTGCTGCGAGGCGGGATTATAAATTCATGAATGTATGTATATTTTTGGCAAAGCCGTATCGAACGATTTAAACATCCATTCATGCATGTATATAATTCGCCTTGCCCGATCGGAGCCTGCTCGCGCCTGGCCTGAAAACCTGCTCAAAATCTCGGCGCGAGCGGGCAAACCGTGGCTTTGAATGGGCTGTCGCAAGGCGCAACGCCGCAGGGCGCCCCAATCCGCTATCTTGACTGACGACACGCAGCGGCTTGGAGCACAGGCTCTGAACACACAGGCTCTGCCCCAGCCCCGCCACATCGCACATCCCCACAAGAACAGGACTTCCACATGGCGATTTCTCTGACACCGTTTCATGCCACCGTGCGGCGCACATGCTGGCTGGCGCTGGCCGCCGCCAGTACTTTGGGCCTGAGCGCCTGCAGCGATAGCCAGGCCAACGAAACGCCCGCACAGCAACAAGCGCAGCAGGCCCCATTGCCCGAGGTGCGCGTGGTGACGGTGCGTGCGCAATCGGTGGGCACCCACACCGATTTGCCCGGTCGCCTGGCTGCGCATCGCGTGGCCGATGTGCGGCCGCGCGTGGGCGGCATCATCCAAAAGCGCCTGTTCAAAGAGGGCAGCTACGTCAAGGCCGGGCAAGCGCTGTACCAGCTCGATGACGCGCCCTACGTGGCGGCGCTGGAGAGCGCCCGCGCGCAACTGGCTTCGGCCCAGGCGACGCTGGCCAAGGCCAAGGCCGATTTGCTGCGCTACAAGCCGCTGGTGGCGGCCAATGCCATCAGCCAGCAGGAGTACGACTCAGCCGTGGCCACGCAGCGCTCGGCCGAGGCCAGCGTGAAGGCGGCCCATGCGGCGATCAAGTCGGCGCAGATCAATGTGAACTATTCGCGCATCACGGCGCCGATTTCGGGCTACATCGGTCAGTCCTACGTCTCCGAAGGGGCGCTGGTGACGGCCGGTGACGCCAACAAGCTGGCCACCATCCAGCAAACCCACCCGATGTACGTGAACGTGACGCAGTCGGCCAACGAGGTGATGCAGCTCAAGCAGGACGTTGCCGATGGCAAGCGTCAGTTGGTCGATGGGGCGATGCAGGTGAGCATCAAGTTTGAAAACGGCAAGGAGTACCCGCACAAGGGCCGCTTGCTGTTTGCCGATTTGACTGTCAATGAATCGACCGGCCAGGTAACGCTGCGCGCGGAAATCCCCAACCCCGACAACGTGCTGCTGCCCGGCCTGTACGTGCGCGTGGGCCTGCCCCAGGGCGACATCGGCAATGCCTTCCTGGTGCCGCAGCAGGCCATCACGCGCGGCAAGCAGGATGTGGCGCTGATCGTCGATGAGCAAGGCCAAATGCAGCCGCGCATGGTGACGGTGGGCGGCCAGCAGGGCGCGTATTGGATCGTCACCGGCGGCCTGCAGGATGGGGACAAGGTGATCGTCGATGGCACCATGATTGCGGGCATGAGCGGCGCCAAGCAGGTGCAAACGCGCGAGTGGACGCCCCCCGGCGCAGCAGCGCCCGCAGCGCCCGCAGCGGGCGCTGCCCCTGGCAGCAACTCAGGCGCCGCCCCGGCTGGCGCAGACGCAGCGGCCAAGCCCGGCAGCGCCGCGCAGTAAACAGGCCATACCGCCCCCGTTCAGAACCAGGAGCTTGCATGGCCCAGTTTTTCATCAATCGGCCCATTTTTGCGTGGGTCATTTCGATTTTCATCGTCATTGCGGGCGTGATCGGCATCCGCAATCTGCCGGTGTCGCAATACCCGGCCGTGGGCGCGCCCACCATCACCTTGTCGGCCGCCTATCCTGGCGCTTCGGCCCAGGTGATGGAGGACAGCGTGCTGGCCGTGATCGAGCGCAACATGAACGGCCTGGAAGGGCTGGATTACATGAGCACCAGCGCCACGGCGGACGGCACGGGCTCGGTCAGCCTGACCTTCACGCCCGAGACCGACGAAGACCTGGCGCAGGTGAGCGTGCAGAACAAGCTCTCCGAAGTCACGGCTTTGCTGCCCGCCACCGTGCAGCAAAACGGCGTGCGGGTGAACAAGTCGCGCTCGAACTTCCTGATGGTGCTGATGATGTCCTCGCAAACCATGGGCAGCGAGGAGGTCTCCGACTACATCGAGCGCAACATCAAGCCCGCCATCCAGCGCATCGACGGCGTGGGCGAGGCGCGGCTGTTTGGCTCCGAGCGGGCCATGCGCGTCTGGGTCGATCCGGCCAAGCTGCAAAACTACAACCTCTCGTTTGCCAACGTGACGGCGGCCATCGGCGCGCAGAACGCGCAGATCTCCGCTGGCGCCATTGGCGAGCAGCCCGTGGCCCAGGGCCAGACCATCACGGCCACCGTGGCCGTGGACGGGCAGTTGCGCACGCCCGAGCAGTTCGGCAACATCATGCTGCGCTCCACCACGGGCGGGGCCAATGTGTATTTGAAGGACGTGGCGCGCATCGAGCTGGGCAGCCAGAGTTATGGATCTTCCACCACCCTCAACGGCCAATCGGCCGTGGGCATGGCGGTGATGCTCTCCAACAGCGGCAATGCCATGGCCACGGCCCAGGCAGTGCGTGCGAAGATGGAGGAGCTGCAAAAGTTCTTCCCCGCTGATCTGCAATGGTCGGCCCCGTATGACACCTCCACCTTCGTCAAGCTCTCCATCGAGGCGGTGGTCAAGACCTTGCTCGAAGCCATCGTGCTGGTGTTCATCGTGATGTTCATCTTCCTGCAGAACATCCGCTACACGCTGATTCCCACCATCGTCGTGCCCATCTCGCTGATGGGGGCGTTTGCGGGCATCTGGTATCTGGGCCTGTCCATCAACGTGCTGACCATGTTTGCCATGGTGCTGGTGATCGGCATCGTGGTGGACGACGCCATCGTGGTGGTGGAAAACGTCGAGCGCATCATGAGCGAGGAGGGGCTGCCGCCCCTGCAGGCCACGCGCAAGGCCATGGGCCAGATCTCCGGCGCGGTGATCGGCATCACGGCGGTGCTGATCTCGGTGTTCGTGCCGCTGGCCATGTTCAGCGGCGCCACGGGCAACATCTACCGCCAGTTCGCACTGACCATGGCGCTGGCCATTGCCTTCTCGGCCTTTCTGGCGCTGTCGCTCACGCCCGCGCTGGCGGCCACCTTGCTCAAGCCCGTGGCCAAGGGCCACCACATGGAAAAGCGCGGCTTTTTCGGCTGGTTCAACCGCAACTTCAGCAAGCTCAACCGCGGCTATGAAGGCGTGGTGGCGCGGCTGCTGCGCCGCTCGGCCAGCCTGATGGTGGTGTATTTGGCGCTGGCCGCTGGCGCGGCGTGGATGTTCACGCGCCTGCCCACCTCCTTCCTGCCCGAGGAAGACCAAGGCTCGCTGATGATGATCGTGCAACTGCCCTCGGGCGCGACCAAGGAGCGCACCGACGCCACGCTGGCCGTGGCCAGTCAGATCGCCAACCAGCTGCCGGAAGTGCAAAACTTTGTGGGCGTCTCCGGCTTCAGCTTCGCTGGCGCGGCGCAGAACATGGGCATGGGCTTTCTGACCCTGACCGACTGGCAGCAGCGCACCGCGCCCGGCAGCGACGCTGCCTCGGTGGCGGGCAAGTTCACCGGCGCGCTGATGGGCAGCGTCAGCGATGGCTTTGCGCTGGTCATCAACCCGCCGGCCATCTTCGAGCTGGGCAACAGCTCGGGCTTTGAGATGTACCTGCAAGACCGCAGCAACGCCGGCCACGAGGCCCTGCTGGCCAAGCGCAATGAGCTGCTGGGCAAACTGCGCCAGAACCCCATGTTCGACCCCAGCCAAACGCGCGCCTCCGGCCTGGAGGACGCGCCGCAGGTGAAGATCGAGATCAACCGCGAGGCCGCTGCCGCGCAGGGCATCGACTTCGCCAGCATCCGCAGCGTGCTGGCCACGGCGCTGGGCTCGTCCTACGTCAACGACTTTCCCAACAACGGCCGCTTGCAGCGCGTCATCGTGCAGGCCGAAGCCACGGCGCGCATGCAACCCGAGGACATCCTGGCGCTGACCGTGCCCAACAGCGCCGGCCAGGCCGTGCCGCTGGCCACCATCGCCAGCGCCAGTTGGCAAAAGGGCATGCAGCAAAGCGTGCGCTTCAACGGCTATCCGGCCATGAAGCTCGAAGGCGCGGCCCGGCCTGGCTCGGGCTATTCCTCGGGCGATTTGATGGCCGAGGTGCAACGCCTGGTGGACGAAATGCCCGGCTTCAGCCTGGAGTGGGCCGGCCAATCGCGCGAGGAGGCCAAGGGCAGCACGCAAACCATGCTGCTGTACGGCTTTGCCATCCTGGCCGTGTTCCTGGCGCTGGCCGCTTTGTATGAGAGCTGGTCCATCCCGCTGGCGGTGATCCTGGTGGTGCCGCTGGGCTTTCTGGGCGTGGTGCTGGGCGCGCTGGGGCGCAACTGGTTCAATGCCCAGCTCTTCGGCCTGCCCCCAACCTACCTCAACGACATTTACTTCCAGGTCGGCCTGATCACGGTCATTGGCCTGTCGGCCAAAAATGCCATCCTCATCATCGAGTTCGCCAAAGACTTGCAGCAAGCCGGCCGCAGCGCGCTGGAGGCTGCACTGGAAGCCGCGCACCTGCGCTTCAGGCCCATTTTGATGACCTCGCTGGCCTTCATCCTGGGCGTGGTGCCGCTGTATCTGGCCAGCGGCGCCAGCGCCGCCAGCCAGCGCGCCATCGGCACGCCCGTGCTGTGGGGCATGTTGGTGGGCACCTTGCTGTCGGTGTTCTTCGTGCCGATGTTCTATGTCGTCGTGCGCAAGCTCTTCAAGGGCGGCAAGCCATGCACCGGCACGGATGGGGGCGAGGCCGCGGCCGTGGTGGCCGATGCCACCGCCACACAGCACACGCCCCATGCCGCCGCCTGATCAAGAGGAGAATGCCCCATGAACCCGAACCGCCCTGCCCCGCCCTGCCCCCCGCGCCCCCGGCAGCGCCGCCTGCTGCGCCCAGCTCTGGCGACATTGGCCGCAGCCGCGCTGTCTGCCTGCGCCATGATCCCCGCCTATGAGCAGCCTGCTGTGAGCGTGCCTCAGCACTTTGCCTACGACACGCCAGCGCCGCAGGATCAACCCGCCATCCAGGCCGCATCGCTGGGCTGGAAAGACTACTTTGCCGATGCGCGCCTGCACCGATTGATCGAGCTGGCCTTGGCGCGCAACACCGATCTGCGCCGCGCCGCGCTCAATGCCGAGGCCGTGCGCCAGCAGTACATGATTGCGCGCGCCGACCAACTGCCGGCCCTGGGCGCCAGCGCCGGCGGCTCGCGCGCGCGCATGGCCCAAGACCTCAGCCCCAGTGGCGCGGCCTACGTGGCCTCGTCCTACAGCGTGGGCCTGGGCATCACGGCCTACGAAATCGACCTGTTCGGCAAACTGCGCAGCGCCAGCGAAGCGGCGCTGCAGGCCTATCTGGGCAGCGCCGCCAGCCGCGATAGCGCCCATCTGGCGCTGGTGGCCGCCGTGGCCAAGGCCTACTTCAACGAGCGCTATGCCCAGCAGGCCATGGCGCTGGCCCAAAGCGTGCTCACCACGCGCGAGCAAACCTACGAGCTCACGCAGCTCAAGCATCGCTCAGGCGTGGTCTCCGCACTGGATCTGCGCCAGCAAGAGGCGCTGATCGAATCGGCCAAGGCCGACTACGCTGGCGCCGTGCAGGCACGCCAGCAGGCGCTCAACGCCCTGGCCATGCTCATCAACCAACCGCTGCCCGAGGACTTGCCCGAAGGCCTGCCGCTGGCGCAGCAGTTCAAGATCGAGCGCCTGCCCGCTGGGCTGAGCTCCGAAGTGCTGCTGAACCGGCCCGACATCCGCGCCGCCGAATTCGCCCTGAAGCAGGCCAATGCCCAGATCGGCGCAGCGCGCGCGGCCTTCTTCCCCAGCATCCGCCTGACCAGCAGCGTAGGCACCGGCTCCAACGAGCTGAGCGGCCTGTTCGGCGGCGGCAACCACACCTGGAGCTTTGCGCCGGCGATCACACTGCCCATCTTCAACTGGGGCAGCCTGCAAGCCAACCTCGATGCCGCCAAAGTGCGTCAGCAGGCCCAGATCGTGAACTACGAAGCCGCCGTGCAAGCGGCCTTTCGTGACGTGGCCAACGCCCTGGTGGCGCGCGAACAGCTCCAGCAGCGCCACGCCGCCAACACCCGCCAAAGCCAGGCCTACGAGCAGGCCCTGCAATTGGTGCGCCTGCGCTACCAGCACGGCGTGGCCAGCGCGCTGGACCTGCTCGACGCCGAGCGCAGCAGCTACGCCGCCAACATGGCGCTGCTGGCCAACCAACTCACACAGCTGGAGAACCTGGCCGATCTCTACAAGGCCCTGGGCGGCGGACTCAAGCCTTGAGTCGTTGTCCACGACCTTGGCGCGAGTGGGCTGGATCTGAGAGCCTGTTCAAAGTCTCGGCACGAGCGGGCAAGAAGCGGTTTGGGGTGGGCTGCAAGGCGCAAAACGCAGCCATAGCCCCCGCTATGGCCAGGCCTTGCAACGCCGCAGGCCGCCCAAATCCGCTCTCTTGGCCGCCGTGCAGAGACTTTGAACAGGCTCTGAAAAGGGCCGCGCAAAGCGGCGGCCCGGGGGAGACGGCCTACCCCTGTGCGCAGCAGCGAAGCGAAGGGGTCGCAGGCAGCAAGGCCTTTTTCTTTGGTCACTTTCTTTGTTCAAAAAAGAAAGTGACTGCGCCGCTGGGCGCTCATTCCAGCCTCGGCCCCCACAATGGCCACAAGCGGCAGCCACCGCACGCCATCTTCATGGCGCTCGCACTGGGCAGCAGCCCCGCCTGCATGAACGCAAACGCTCAACGCCCCCGGCGGCCCGGGCCGCGGCCTGCCGCGCCTGGCCGGCCTTTGCCGCCACGGCGCCCAACCATCGCCCCCAGCCCATCGGCGCCGATGTAGCCCTGCGCGGATTTGGGCTTGCCGCGCGGCGCGGTCTGTGGCGCGCGCGCACTGCCAGCGCCCCGGCTGCGCGGCGCCGCTGGGCCTGAGGGCTTGTTGCGGCCGCGGCTGCGGTCGGGCGGGGCACTGCGGCCTGCGCCGCGCTGGCCCGGTGCGCTGGCCTGCGGCCGGGGCATGTCGGCCTCCTCCATCAGGCGCGCCACGTCGCGCTCGGGCAACTCCAGCCACATGCCGCGGCGCAGGCCGCGCATCAGCACCACGCTGCCATAGCGCACGCGGATCAGGCGGCTGACGGCATGGCCGACGGCCTCCATCATGCGGCGCACTTCTCGGTTGCGGCCTTCGCTGATGGTGACCTTGTACCACTGGTTGACACCTTCGCCGCCGCCGTCCTGGATGCTGCCGAAGGCGGCATGGCCGTCCTCGAGCATCACGCCGTCGAGCAGCTGCTGGCGCTCGCTGTCGCTCAAAGCGCCCAGGATGCGCACGGCGTACTCGCGCTCCAGCCCGTAGCGCGGGTGCATGAGCCGGTTGGCCAAGTCGCCCGAGTTGGTCAACAGCAGCAGGCCTTCGGTGTTCAGATCCAGCCGGCCCACGGCCTGCCACTTGCCATGCGCCAGGTGTGGCAGCTTGCGGAATACGGTCGGGCGGTTTTGCGGGTCTTCGCGCGTGACCATTTCCCCGGCCACCTTGTGGTAGGCCAGCACCCGCACTGCGGGCGGGGCCACGCGCAGGCGCAGGGGCTTGCCGTTGATCTTGATCTGGTCGCCATGCTGCACACGCTGGCCAACATGCGCGGGCTGGTCATTGACGGTGATACGCCCCTGGGCGATCAGCGCCTCCATCTCCAGGCGCGAGCCTACGCCGGCCTGCGCCAGCAGCTTGTGCAGCTTGGGCTGCTGGGCATCGGGCTGCAGCACGCGCTTGTGCGCCTGGCGCTGCCCGGTGGCGACGGGGCTGGCTGGCGCGGCCTCAGGCGCTGCGCCCTGGCGCGGGCTGCGGCGTGGGCGGGGCGCGGGGGTGGAGGGCGCTGGCGGCCCGCCCCGGCCTGTGCCGGGCTTGCGGCTTGCTGCATTGCGGGAAGGTTTCTTGGCTTGCATGGTGGTGCTTTCGCTGGGCTGGGCGCCCTGCCCTATTCGAGGGCTGGGCCGTGGAATTCTGGGGTTTGCCCGCAGGGGCTTGGCGCTCACGAAGACTGTGGTCGTTGAGGCAACTCCGGAGGCCCCGATTGCTCGGCGGGCGCAATGGCGGTCATGCCGTCAATCACATCATCGGCATCGGCCTGCTGCGCATCGGGCAAGCCCTCAGTCTGTAGCGACGATGGCTCCTGATGCAAGTCCTGGGGCGGCTGCTCGGCTGGCGCTGGCGGCTCGGCTTCAGCAGTGGCTGCTGGCGCTTTTTCCAATGCCGCGTCAATCGGCGCTTCGTCTGTGTCTTTGGTTGTTTCCTGGGTTGAAAGCGCTGCGGACTCAGCTGCACTGCTTTCGCCACTGCCAGCTGGCGCAGTGGCAGGGCCCAGGCCCAGCTGCTGCAACGTGGCTTCGCTGACGGCATCGATTTCGGGCAGGTCGCGCAGCGAGGCCAGGCCCAGGTCATCCAGGAACTGGCCGGTGGTGGCAAACAGCGCCGGGCGACCGACGGATTCGCGGTGACCGATGACTTCGATCCAGCCGCGTTCCTCCAGCTGCTTGATGATCTGGCTGTTGACGGCCACGCCGCGGATTTCCTCGATGTCGCCGCGCGTGACGGGCTGGCGGTAGGCAATCACCGCCAGGATTTCCATCGCCGCACGCGAGTAGCGTGGCGTGCGCTCAGGCTCGAGCCGGGCCAGAAACGGCAGCACATTCGCGCGGCTTTGGAAGCGCCAGCCACTGGCGACCTGCACCAGCTCCAGCCCACGGTGCGCCCAGTCGATTTGCAGCTGCTCAAGCCAGGCCTGGATTTGCGCTGCGTCCGGCGGCTCCTCGAACAAGGCCTGCAGGCTGGGCATGGCCATCGGTGCCGGGGCGCACAGCAAGGCCGCCTCCAGTACGGAGATCGGATCGACAGGACGGGCTGGCACAGAGTTCATGAATCACAGCAAATAGGGAGAAAGGCGCAGGCCAGGGCGCAACGCGCCGGCCTCTGCCGCGCATCAGCGATTGTCGGCGAACTGGCCAACGCCAGGCAGCTCAGCTTCAACGACCTCTGGCCAGGGCAGTTGCAGGGCCTGCAGCAGCTGCTGCATATCCTGCGGCGGCGCGGCGCAAAAGCGCAGCGGCTGGCCATGCAGCGGATGCGCCAAGGCCAGCTGCCAAGCGTGCAGGGCTTGCCTGGCAATGGCCGGGTGAGCCTGACCACCATAAGTGGCATCGCCCACCAAAGGCCAGCCCAGATGCTTGGCATGCACGCGGATCTGGTGCGTGCGGCCAGTGTGCAGGGCGCAGTGCAGCAGCGCAAAACCGCCCTGCCGCGCCAGCAGGCGTATGTCGGTCTGCGCTGGCTTGCCAGGGTGGCGCTGCAGATCGACCACCGCCATGCGCAAGCGCTGCTGCGGGTCGCGCCCGATGGGCGCATCGACGCGCAGCGCCTGTCCGGCCTCGGGCCAGGCGCAGGCGCCTGGGCCAGCATGGGCCACGGCCAGGTAACGGCGCGCCACGGCGCGCTGTGCAATCTGCGCCACCAACGCCGTGGCCGCTGGCAGGCTTTTGGCCACGACCATCAGGCCGCTGGTGTCCTTGTCCAGACGGTGCACGATGCCCGCGCGCGGCAGCGTTGCAAACACCGGGGCATGGGCCAACAGGCCATTGAGCAAGGTGCCGCGCCAGTGGCCTGCGGCCGGGTGCACGACCAGCCCGGCCGGTTTGTTGAGCACCAGCAGCGCCTGGTCTTCGTAAACGATGTCCAGCGCCATGGGCTCGGGCACGAAGGCCTGGCTTTGTTCCGTGGGCTGCAGCTCCACGCGCAGGCATTGGCCCACGGCCACTTTCTGTGCAGGCTTGATGGCCGCCGCGCCATCCAGCCAGACCTGGCCGCTGCGGATGAGTTGCTGCAAATGGCTGCGGGAGAACTCCGGCGCCAGCTCCAGCAGCGCCTTGTCCAGCCGCGCGCCATGCAGCGCTGCGGCCACGGGCTGCTCGCGCAGCTCGCCGCTCAGATCAAATTCGGGCTGCGCCGCGCCCTGCAAGGATTCCAGATCGCTCATACCAAGGCGCGAAATGCCGTGCCCCCCGACCGCCGATCGGGCAGGGGCACGGCATCAGGCAGGCAAGCCTCAGCGCTTGGGCAGATAGCCTGCAGGGTTGACGGGCTTGCCCTGACGGCGCACTTCGAAGTGCAGCTTGACGCGATCGGCATCGGTATTGCCCATTTCAGCAATCTTCTGCCCACGCGAAACGCGCTGGTCTTCCTTGACCAGCAGCACGCGGTTGTGCGCATACGCCGTCAGGTACTCGTCGTTGTGCTTGAGGATGATGAGGTTGCCGTAGCCGCGCAGGCCCGCGCCAGCGTAGACCACATGGCCATCGGCTGCTGCAACGACGGGATCGCCGGCTTTGCCGCCGATGTCGTAGCCCTTGTTGGTGGTCTCGTTGAAACCCGCCAGCAGCGGGCCGTTGGCCGGCCAGGCCAGTTGAATGCCGCCTGCCGGGGCCGCCGGCGGTGTGCCGGCCGTCACGGTGGGGATGGGGGTATTGCTGCGCACAGCCGGGGGCTCGGAGGCCGAGCCTGCCGGCGGGATGGGGCGCACTTCCACGCCACCGCCGCTGGGCGCGCCAGTAGCGCCGCCAGCCACTGCAACCGGGGCCACGGCCGATCCGCCGGCATTGCCCGCGCCCGCCGCTGGCGGCACGGCGCCCGGCGGCACCACGCGCAGCACCTGGCCGACTTCGATCACATCGGCATTGGCCAGTTGATTCCAGGCGGCAATGTCCTTCCAGCTCTGGCCAGTCTCCAAGCCGATGCGGATCAGGGTATCGCCAGGCTTGACGGTGTAGTGGCCCGGCGGGGCAGGCACGATGGGCGCCACGCTGCCCACTTCCCCCACGCCAGCGCGGTCTTCGACGGGCGCCTGATTGAGCGAGACGCTGGAACAGCCAGCCACCAGCAAACAGGCAGCGATTGCGCTGCCTGCACCAAACCATGGTTTTTGCAATTGCATCATCGAATCTTCCCTAAGGATGTTCTGCACGGATCCAGCAGCTGCGTGCGCTGCGGATCAGGATGGGATGCCAGGCGCTAACCCCAGCGACACCAGAGAGTATCGCGAGGATTTGCGGGCTCTGCAGACTGCCCGAGCCGCAGTGCGCACAGCGCTGCGATTTGTGCAAAGCATCCCCAGCCCGTGTTATGAAACGCCGGATTTTAATGGAACGAAGTGTACGGCCTCCAGGGCCTGCTGCCGCACGCCGGCTGGTGTTTTGTCCAGCACCATCAGCACTTGTGCCCCGCCTTGAGCCAC
Source organism: Vandammella animalimorsus (assembly GCF_002288875.1). Taxonomy (NCBI): domain Bacteria; kingdom Pseudomonadati; phylum Pseudomonadota; class Betaproteobacteria; order Burkholderiales; family Comamonadaceae; genus Vandammella; species Vandammella animalimorsus. The sequence continues at coordinate 93,308 of NZ_NTBH01000007.1, forward strand.
AGTGGGGGCGATGATGCGCCCCCCCATGGCCAGCTGCTCGACCCAGGCCTGCGGGATGGCATCGCCGCCTGCTGCGGAGACGATGGCCGCATACGGCGCGCCGCTGGCATAACCGGCCATGCCGTCGCCAAAGAGCAGGTGCAGATTGGCCACGCGCATGGGCCGCAGATTGTGGCGGGCCCGCTCGTGCAGGCCACGCAGGCGCTCAATGGAATAGACCTCTGAAGCGATTTGGCTGAGCACGGCCGCTTGGTAGCCGCAGCCAGTGCCTATCTCCAGCACACGCCCTGCAATGCGATCGCCTCCAGATGCCGTGGACAGCAGCAGCGAGAGCATCCGCGCCACGACCGAGGGCTTGGAGATGGTCTGCCCAAAGCCGATCGGCAGGCTGTTCTCGTCGTAGGCCTTGCCGCCCAACGCGGAGTCGATGAAGGCATGGCGCGGCACCTGGCGCATGGCCTCAAGCACCTGCGGGTGCATGCCTGGCAGCGTCGCCAGGCGCTTGACCATGCGCTCGCGCGCGCCCTGCTGGCTGGAGGCGTCGGCCGCCGCTGCAGGTTGGGGTTGACGCCAGCCGGCCGCTGACGTGGTCAGCGCAGGCTGCGCCATGCTGCTGCGCACGGAAGCAGCGGCCGGCCGGCCCAGCGCGCCGGGCGCGGCCACGCGCGCTGGCGATGCTGCGGGCGCTGGCAGCACCTGGGCCGGAAAGCGGGCTTTCTTCTGCATCACACCCCCATCTGCTGCCAGGCTGCGGCGCCAAAACCCGGCACATTCAGCCGACCCTGCCACGCCTGCAGCTGCGCGTGGTCGCTCAAATCCACCTGCAGCGGCGTAACGGCCACATGGCCCTGGGCCGTGGCGTGGAAGTCCGTGCCCTCGCTGGCGTCGCTGGCTGCGCCGGAGGCGCCGATCCAGTACATGGTCTCGCCACGCGGGTTCTGCTGGCGGATCACGCGCTCGGCCGCATGGCGCCGCCCCAACCGGCACCAGCGCAAGGGCCCCAAGGAATTCAGCGGCAGATTGGGGATGTTGACGTTGAGCAGCCAAGGCATCTGGCCGATGAGCTGCTGCTGGCGCAGTTGCGCCACCAACAGAGCAGCCGCCTGGGCGGCGCTTTCCAGATGGGCCCAGCCCTTGTCCACCTGCGACAGTGCAATGGCTGGAATACCGAACAGATAACCCTCCATCGCCGCGCCCACAGTGCCCGAGTAGATGGTGTCGTCGCCCATGTTGGCGCCGTTGTTGATGCCGGAGACCACCAGATCAGGCCGGTAATCGAGCAGGCCCGTCAAGGCAATGTGTACGCAATCGGCCGGTGTGCCATTGACGTAACGAAAACCCATCGGCGCATCATGAACGTAAAGCGGCGCATTCAGCGTCAAGGCATTGGATTTGGCACTGTTGTTGTGCTCGGGCGCCACGACATCGACGCGCACATCGGGCAGAGCGCTCAAGGCCTCGTGCAGCGCCACGATGCCCGGGGCCAGATAGCCATCGTCATTGCAAAGCAGAATTTTCAGCATGCGCAAAGGGGATCAAAAAAGAGCCGGCACACAGGCGGGCGGCAACAGGGCAACGGCACCTGGCAGGGCAAGGCTCAAGGCTCCAGCAGACTCTCGAGCTGCTCATCCCAGAACACCGTATGCACCTGCCACTGCGCCTGCGGCTTGTAAAAGGTGCAGGCCACGCGCAGGCCGTGGTGCTGCAGCTTGAGCAAATACAGGTGCTGCACCACGCTTTTGCCGCCCAGGCGGCTGCGCACCCATTCGTGGCCCAGGATCTTGCCGCCGCCGGCCAGCAGCTGACGAAACTGCCCTTCTGTCTCGGCCGCCAGCTGCGCCAGCTCGCGTTCGGGCAGCGGCCAGTGCGGCGCCAGCAACTCAAAGGCGGCAGCAATCTGCATCTGCGCCATGCGCTGCAGCGCCGCATCGCACAGCACGCGCGTGTGCTGCAACTTATCCAGACGCTGGGGCGGCGCGGCAGCAGCGGATGCGGCCTGCGACTTGTCCGTCCGGGCTGTTGCCGCTGCGTTCTGAGCGGGCTGCTGCGGCGAGAGCGGCACCTCCATCAACGGCACCACGCTGTCGCCGGGCAGCAGCGGCGCTTCATTGGATGCAGCTGCGCCCTCCGGCTGCGCCCAGGCCAGCGCACTGGCGGCTGCGCCGGCGGCAAACAGCAGCGCCCCAAGCTTGCTGCGGCGCGTTGGCCGCGCCATGCGGACTGCCCGGGGCATCATTTGATGCGCCGCAGTGCCGGGCGCTTGCCGGCCGGGCCGGGGGCGCTGGGCGGGGGCGGCTCGTCATCGTCAGGCCCATGTTCGCCGCTGGTGGGCGGCGCAGACTGTGCTGGCGACGGCACGGCGCGCAGCACCGGGCGCGGCGCAGCCGCTGGCGGGGTGGCTGCCTGCTGGGGCTGCTGGGGCTGCTGGGCAGCGGGTGCGTCATCGGCCACGGCATCGCATTGGCCCTGGCCCAGCTCTGGGCCGCTGGATGTCAGCACGGTATCGGGCACGGCAAACGCCATTCCCTGGCCGTTTTCCCGCGCATAAATGGCCATGACGCGGTGCACCGGCACGAGGATGTGGCGCAGCACGCCGCCAAAGCGCGCCTGGAATTCAATGTAGTCGTTGCCCAGCTGCAGCTTGGAGGTGGCGTCGTAGCTGATGTTGAGCACGATCTCTCCATTGCGCACGAACTCGGGCGGCACGCGCACCGAGCCATCGACCTTGACGGCCAGAAAGGGCGTCAGCCCGTTGTCGGTGCACCATTCGTGCAGCGCGCGTAGCAGATAGGGCTGCGTCGAAGGCAGGGGAGTATCGTCGTCAGAAGAGCTCATGGCGGCAGCAACCAGTCGACCAGTGGGCATGGTGCCGCTGGCCGATACAGCGGCGGGAGAAGGCCTGGCGCGCAGCGATGTTTTCACGCACAACGCAGCAGGCAAAAAGGCAATGCGCCTCAGGGCAAGACCAAAGACTGCGCTTTCAGCGGCGCATGACCTTTTCCGAAGGCGTCAAGGCCTCGATATAGGCCGGGCGGGAGAACAGGCGCTCGGCGTACTTGAGCAACGGCGCAGCATTGCGGCTGAGCTCAATGCCATAGTGCTCCAGACGCCACAGCAGCGGGGCAATGGCCACGTCCAGCATCGAGAAGTTCTCGCCCAGCATGTATTTGTTCTTGAGGAAGTTGGGCGCCAGCTGCGTCAGGCGATCGCGGATGTGGGCGCGCGCCTTGTCCTTGGCCTTGGCATCGCCAGACTCCAGCGTGCTCACGTGCACGAAAAGCTCTTTCTCGAAATTGAGCAGGAACAGACGCACGCGGGCCCGGTCCACAGGGTCGCCCGGCATCAGCTGCGGATGCGGGAAGCGCTCGTCAATGTACTCATTGATGATGTTGGACTCATACAGGATCAGCTCGCGCTCGACCAGAATCGGCACCTGCCCGTAGGGGTTCATCACACCGATGTCGTCGGGCTTGTTGAACAAGTCCACGTCGCGGATTTCGAAGTCCATGCCCTTTTCAAACAGGACAAAGCGGCAGCGGTGGGAGAACGGGCAGGTGGTGCCCGAATACAAGACCATCATTGGTGGGAATTCCTCAAAAAAATCAGCGCCGAGCCAGGGGCTGAGCCGCTGCGCATGCACACCCGCTTGCCCTGCTGCAGCAAGCCACGCAGCGCCCCCCCAGGGCAACGCGGCATCATACAAAATTCATGCTGGCGATTTCAAGCCGGGGCCGGCACTACAGCGGAGGCGGCAGCAAGCGCAAGGCCGTTCAGTGCCTCCGCGTCGCAGGGCGTTTTTTGTAACAGTGCGCTTCAGCACCCACACCGCCCAGCCCTGAGCCAGGCAGCGCCCCGCCGTCCAACCCAAACCCTGCTGCCTGCAGTCAAGTCCCGTCTTTGCGGCAGAAAATCTTCTCATTTGCAGCCATCACAGGCAAAAACGCTTCGCTTGCGGCCTTGTCAGAAACCAGGCCCGTAGCGCAATGGCCCAGCGCAATTGGCTGCCGCCTGCTCAAAGGCGGCTGAACAAGCTGTTTCCATTCTCATGCAACCATCGCCAAAACGCCGCACAACAATGGCGCCCATCATCATCATTAAAGAGAGGATATTTGCATGAGCTTCTTCAAGGAATTTCGCGAATTTGCCATCAAAGGCAATGTCATTGACCTGGCCGTGGGCGTCATCATCGGCGGTGCATTCGGCAAGATCGTCGACTCCATCGTTGGCGATTTGATCATGCCTGTTGTCGGTTTGGCATTTGGCAAGCTGGATTTCTCCAACCTGTTCATCACCCTCGGCGAAGTTCCCCCCGGGACAGCTCCCTCGCTCGAAGCCTACCGCGCCGCTGGCGTGCCCGTGCTGGCCTACGGCAACTTCATCACCATTGCGCTGAACTTCCTGATCCTGGCCTTCATCATTTTCCTGATGATCAAGCAGATCAACCGCCTCAAGCGCAGCGCCCCGCCAGAGCCCGCAGCCACCCCCGAAGACATCGTGCTGCTGCGCGAAATCCGCGACAGCCTGCGCCGCTGATCCCCAGGGCCAAGCCGGCACAACAAAAAAAGCGCTCTGCCAAGAGCGCTTTTTTCATGCCCTGGAGCAATGCGCCCACAGGGCAGAGCGCAGGGCCTTACGCCGGGTTGTCGATTTCGATGAACTCATGCTCCAAGCCCAGCTGGCCGGCAATGTGGCCTGCCAGCGCCGGCATTCCATAACGCTCGGTGGCGTGATGGCCTGCAGCAATGAAGCTCACGCCGCATTCGCGGGCCAGGTGGGCCTGAGGTTCGGAGATCTCGCCAGTGACGAAGGCATCGACCCCCGCATCAATGGCTTTTTGGAAATAGCCTTGCGCACCGCCCGTGCACCAGGCCAGGGTGCGGATGCTACGCCCCGCGTCGATGCAAATGGGCGTGCGGCCCAGCCTGTGCTGCAACTGATCGGCCAGGGCCTGGCCATTGGCATAGGGCGTGGCCAGGTCTGCACAAAACACCAGCGATTTCTCGCGCAGCGGCGCGCCCGCTCCCCAGCCCATGTGCAAACCCAACTGGGCGTTGTTGCCCCACTCTGGGTGGGCGTCGAGCGGCAGATGGTAGGCCAGCACATTGATGTCGTGCGCCAGCAAGCGCTGCAGGCGCTGCTTCATCCAGCCGGTGACCGTGCCGTCCATGCCGCGCCAGAACAGGCCATGGTGCACGACGATGGCATCGGCGCCAGCGGCGATGGCCGCATCGATGAAAGCCGCGCTGGCCGTCACGCCGCTGACGATCTTGCCAATTTGCGGCTTTCCCTCGACCTGCAGGCCATTGGGGCCATAGTCGTCGAAGGCATCGGGGTCGAGAACCTGGGCAAAGGCATCGAGCAGGCGGTCGCGGGAAACAGTCATGGGGCGCTTTCAATCGTTCAAGCAATAAACAGCACACAGCGCGGGCAGCAACGCACGCTGCCAGGCCGCGCAAGGCGCGCCAATCTACCACCGCTGACCGCAGCCGCTGGTGCCAGCGACACAAACACACAGCAATGGTGCGCACATATGCTCATGCCGCATTGTTATTTGTTGCCCTGCAGCAAAGCGGCTAAGCTGCGCGGCGCCCTGCCAGAGCCGAAAGGTCTGGCCCAGCCACCAAACTCCAAGGAACTCACCATGCCCGAAAGCCACATACCATCCGAAACGCAGGCCACATCCGCCGAGCGCGCCGCCCACTGGAAGCTGCAAACCATTGCCGTGCACGGCGGCTACACGCCCGATCCCAGCACCAAATCGGTGGCAGTGCCCATCTATCAGACTGTGGCCTATGCCTTTGACAACGCGCAGCATGGCGCGGATCTGTTCGACTTGAAGGTGCAGGGCAACATCTACACGCGCATCATGAACCCGACCACCGATGTGCTGGAAAAGCGCCTGGCAGCGCTCGAAGGCGGCGTCGGCGCGCTGGCGCTGGCCTCGGGACAGGCGGCCATCACCTATGCCATCCAGACCATTGCCGAGGCCGGCGACAACATCGTCTCGGCCAGCGCGCTGTATGGCGGCACCTACAACCTGCTGGCCCACACCCTGCCACAGCTGGGCATTGGCACGCGCTTTGGCGATACGGCCGATCTGCGCAGCTTCGAGGGCCTGTTCGACGCGCGCACCAAAGCCTTGTACGTCGAATCCATCGGCAACCCACTGGGCAATGTCACCGACATCGCCGCGCTGGCCGAGCTCGCACACCGCCACGGCGTGCCCTTGATCGTTGACAACACCGTGGCCACGCCCTATCTGCTGCGCCCCTTCGAACACGGCGCCGACATCGTCGTGCACTCGCTGACCAAATACCTGGGCGGCCATGGCACCAGCCTCGGCGGGGCCATCATCGACTCCGGGCGCTTTCCCTGGGCCGAGCACAAGGAGCGCTTCAAGCGCCTGAACGAGCCGGATGTGAGCTACCACGGCGTGACCTACACCGAGGCGCTGGGCCCGGCAGCCTACATCGGCCGCGCGCGCGTCGTGCCGCTGCGCAACATGGGCGCCGCGCTCTCGCCATTCAACGCCTTTTTGATCCTGCAAGGCATCGAGACCCTGGGCCTGCGCATGGAGCGCATCTGCAGCAACACGCTGGCCGTGGCGCAATACCTGCAGCAGCACCCCAAGGTGCAATGGGTCGGCTATGCCGGCCTGCCCGGCCACCCCGACCACGCGCTTGCGCAGAAGTACCTGGGCGGTCAAGCCTCTGGCGTGATGACCTTTGGCGTGCGCGGCGGCCGCGCAGCGGGCGAGCGGTTTCTTGACGCACTGCAGCTGTTCACGCGCCTGGTCAACATCGGCGACACCAAATCGCTGGCCACCCACCCGGCCAGCACCACGCACCGCCAGCTCTCGGCCCAGGAGCTGGCCCAAACCGGCGTCAAGGAAGAAACCGTGCGCCTGTGCATCGGCATCGAGCACATCGACGACCTGATCGCCGATCTGGAGCAGGCGCTGCAGGCCGTTTGATGGCCCGCCGCAGGGCGCCCTCCCCAAGCGCCCTGCCTAAACACCGTGCTCTGCGCCTTGCACGGCGCAGGCGCCGCGCCACTGCGACTTGTCATCGCAGGCAATGGCCGGCGGCTTGGGGCAGCCCCATCCTGCGGCATGATGCGCGCCTATGCCCGAAACCGCCCGCCCTTGCCCCCCGCTGCTGCGCACCCTGTTGATTGCCATGGCCCTGGCGGCCTTTGCCACGGTGCTGCTGCGCACGGCCTGGATTTCCGACGACGCGGCTATCACGCTGCGCACCGTGCTCAACACCATCCATGGCTGGGGGCCGCGCTTCAACCTGGATGAGCGCGTGCAGGCCTATACGCATCCGCTGTGGTTTCTGGCCCTGAGCGCGCTGAGCCTGCTGTGGCGCGGCGATGTGTTTGCCGCCAGCCATGCGCTGTCCATCGGCGTGTCGCTGGCTACGCTGGCGGCCTTGTTGTGGGCCTTGGCGCCACGTGTGCCGCAGCTGCTGCTGGCGACGCTGGCAGTGCTGTTGTCGCAGGCCTTCATCGATTTCTCGACCTCTGGGCTGGAAAACCCGCTGGCGCATGCGCTGGTACTGCTGGCCTATGGCTGCGCTGCCCATGCGCTGCGCTTGGGCGTTGGCAGCGGCTCGCTGCGACCCGCCCCCTTGGTCGCATGCGCAGGCTTCTTCATCGCCTGCGGCCTGGCCTATCTGACCCGCCCGGACTTGGCCGTGCTGCTGGCGCCGCTGGCGCTGTGGCTGTCCTGGCAGCTGCGCACACAACCCAAGACCTTGCTGGCCGCCTGGGCCTTGGGCGCATTGCCCGTGCTGGCCTGGACAGCGTTCTCCCTGTACTACTACGGCTGGCCGTTTCCCAACACGGCCTACGCCAAGCTGGGCACTGGCATTGCCTGGGATGAGCGCGTAGCGCAAGGGCTGCGCTACCTGGCACACAGCGCCCGCACCGATCCGCTGACGCTGCTGGTCATCGCCCTGGGGCTGGTTGTCGGCCTTCGCGCCCGCACAGGCGCTCCAGCGCGCGCACTGGCCTTGGGCATCGCGCTGTACCTGGCCTACGTGGTGTCGATCGGTGGCGACTTCATGGCCGGGCGCTTTCTGACCGTGCCCTTCTTCGCAGCATTGATCGTGCTGCTGGCCAGCACCGCACACGCAGGCGACACGCCACAGCATCTCGCCTGGACATTTGCAGGCGCTGCCCTGCTGCTGGCCCTGGGCCTGGGCGTGCCGCACACGCCCACGGTGTTGAGCGGCGCCAGCTACCACGCGCCTGAGATCGGCCCAAGCGGCATCGCCAACGAGCGCGGCCACTACTACCGCGACACCGGCTGGCTGCGCGACCAGCTGCGCGCGCCCGAAGCCTCAGCCTGGCGCGCCAGCGGCCAGCGGCAGGTCTATGCCATCTGCGGCGGCCTGGGCTTTACCTCCATCCACCAAGGCCCGCACGCGCACTTGATTGACACCTGCGCGCTGGCCGATCCGCTGCTGGCCCGGCTGCCGGCCAAGGCCAGCACGCCATGGCGCATCGGGCATTTCTACCGCGTGCTGCCGGCCAACTACATCGCCAGCATCCGCCAGGATCAGAACCTGCTCATCGACCCAGCCCTGCACAGCGCCTACGACACGCTGCGCACACTCACGCGCGCGCCGCTGAACGACCCACAGCGCCTGCGCCAGATCGTGCGGGCCAATCTGTTCGGGCTGGACATGGGCGACGCCAGCGCCTACCGCCAGGGCCTGCTTCCCACCAGCAGCAGCGTGCACCGCGTGGCGCTGGGCGCGCTGCAGGCGCGCTTCGACCTCGGCAAGCCCTTCTACACCCAGCACTACCAAATCTTCGAGCACGCGCTGGAGATCGAACTGCCCCGCCCCATGGCGCTGGATCAGCTGGAGCTCTCGCTCGACCCGGGCGATGCATACCACGTCAGCGCCTGGGTCGATGGCCAGTGGCAGGCCATCGGCCACGTGCCCCCGGCAGCGTCCGTGGTCATGACCAACCACGTACTGCCAATGCCGCATGGCCCCATCACCACTGAGCGGCTGCGCATCACCGGCAGCAGCGGCGATGGGCTGTACGTGCTGGGCCACGCCATTGCCAGCCTGCACGACCAGGCGCTGACCCCATGATGAAAAGTCCGCAGTACTCAAGCCACGCGCTGCGGTAACACAAAGCCGGCCAATGCCTATGCGCTGGCCATCACATCACTGCCCATCAACACCTTCCCATTGCTGAAAAGGATCGCGTGGCGCCTTGCGACCGCCCAGGCGGACCATCCAATCGGCGCGCGAGCCTGGTAAATGCTGCGCGGTCTCGAATTGCAAGGCCTGCATCACACCGTGCCGGGGATATTTGCGCAACAGCGCTGCCACATCGGCAGAAGCCAGGCGCCGACGAGAGAAGCCAAAAAGATCGCACACCGCGCCCCTGGCCAGCAAGTGGGCCACAGCGCCATGACGACGCCGGCTGACCCAGGCATTCAGGTGCAGTGCAATCGCCTCGCCCACCTGCTCAATGATGGCTTGGTCATGCCCACGCTCATGCAAATGGCAACACACGCGTTGCGCACCACTGGCTGCAAAGCAGCATTGCGCCAGCGGCGGCGCATGGCCATCAGTGAGCCCCAAATCGTGCAGGATGGCGGCGGCGAAAAGCAACGAGGCATCGTGCGCAGTGTCTTCCTGCTCGGCCAGCAACCTAGCGAAGTAATAGGTTCTCCAACTGTGCGCCAGCAAGGCTGGCTCATGCGTTGCCACAGCCAGTGCCAGACAATCGTCCACCAATGCGCTTTGCGGGGGAGCCAAGGTTTGCAGCTCAATACTGCGTACACTGCCGCGCAACCAATCAAAGCGCACGACATCCACAATTTCTCTTATCTGCAGCCAAGCCATATTGGCCAGCAAGCGCACAGGCTGTACGCCACTGAGCCTGCCATTGCCCATTTCAGCCCACGCCAGGCTACCCATTGCAGGATGCTTTCCCATGTCCCACCTTAATTTTGTACCAACCAGTACAGAATAATTCAAACAACATTTATATGCAAGACAGTACAAAAAAAATCCTGCGCAGGGGAAGACCACCTTCTTATGACCGAGAAGCTGCGTTGCAGGCCATCGCCGGAGTCTTCCTGCAACACGGCTACCACGGCACATCACTGGATGACATCGCAAGCGCCACGGGCATGCAGCGCCCCAGCCTGTTTGGCGCTTTCGGCCACAAGCCTGCGATGTATCTTCTTGCCCTGGACTGGTATGTCCAAAAAATGCTGTTCATGACCGAGCAGGCATTGCATCACCCACAGCCACTGAACACTTGCCTGCAAGGTCTGCTGCAACGCGTGATCGATACCTACCACAGCGGCACAGCGCCAGGCTGCCTGCTGCTGTGCACGGCTCCTGCCGTGGCCGCGCACATGCCAGAGGTGGCCGCCTTGCTGGCAAGCACATTGCAGAACATGCAGCGGCAATTTCATGACCGCCTGTTGCAGGCGCAGACCGAGCGCGAATTCACCAGCGACAACATTGAGGCTACAGCTTGGCTGCTGGTCGCTCTGGTGCAGTCCTGCGCCACGCAAGCGCGCATCGGTCAGACCCGAGCCGCTTTGATGGACTCCAGTCATGCCGCATTGACGCAGCTACTGAGCAGCGGCCTCGATGGAGCGCCGGGCAGGGAAAAAAGGCGCCGGCAAGATTGAGCACGCTGCCTCATCAGGCACAGGTGCGCACCTGCCAGATGGCCTGGATCAACAGCGCCTGCTGGCCTGCTGAGAAATGCGCAGCGCCAGCCGCAGCGCGGCGCCGGGCGCAGACAGTTGGTTGACAGTGCCTGCGATGGCGATTTGGCGCTGCGGGCAGTACAGCGCCAGCGCGCCGGACAGGCCCAGATGCCCGAGCAGCGGCGGGGCGCGGCGCAGCGGGTCGAGCAGCCAGGGCAGCTTCAGCCGTTGCAGGCCGACGCCCGCCTGCATGGGGAAAAACATTGACAGCGGGCGAAACACTTGCAGCTCGCGCAGGCCGCTGGCGGGAAACAACTCGCCACCGAAGAAGGCCCGCACGAAGCGCAGCAGCTCGGGCGCGGTGGACACCATGCCGCCATCGGCGCGGAAGGAGGCCATCGCCAGCGGCCGGTGCAGTGGCCGGGCGTGGTCGTAGATGTCGCGTGGTGTACGGTCGGCAGGGTCTTGGTAGAGGTAGGTGCGCCTCAGCCCCAGCGGCGCGCAAATGTGCTGCGCATAGCAGCGCGCCAGGGGCTGGCCCATCAGCTGCTCGATCAACAGGCCCAGCAGCTGGTAGTGGCTGTCGGAATAGCGCGCCCGCCCGGTGGCGCCAGCTGGGCGGGCGGGCCCGATCTGGCGGCTGCGCGCCAGTGCCTCGGCGGCGCTCCAGCCAAAGTCCGGGCCGCGCCGCAGCTGGCGCAGCCAGCGCTGTCCGTGGGCATCGGCGTCTGCGAAGTAGTCGGGCAGCCCGGCGGTGTGGGCCAGCAGCTGGCGCGGCGTGAGCGTTGCGGGCAGGCCTTGCAGCAGGGCCGCGTCCAGCTGACGCGCCAGATGCCGCGCCACCGGCTCGTCCAGCGCCAGTGCGCCCGCGCGGCGCAGCTGCATGACGAGGGCAGTGGTGAACAGCTTGGTCACGCTGGCGATGAAAAACGGCGTGTCCAGCTCCAAATCACCTGCCGCTGCGCCATGCATTTGCCCCTGCTGGCCCAGGCAGAAGGCCGCGCCGAAAATCCGGCGGCCATCGACGGTTTTGGCCAGTGTGTGGGCCAGCCAGGTTTGCAAATCCTGGGCGCCGTGTCGACTCATGCCTGGGCCTTGTCTCGCTCTTGTATGGGTGGGTCGGGCGTTTGAACGGCGGATCAAAAACCGTGCAAAAGCTCAGCCATGCGCACGCTCCAGCAGCAGGTTTTCAAACGGGTGCTGGCGTTTGAAGCGGTAGGCGCCAAAGTCGCGCTCGTCGGTGGTGAGGATGCGGCCATGGCCCAGGTGCTCGGCCAGCAGCACCAGCGAGGCATCGGCCAAATCCATAGGCAAGGCCTGGTAGCGCGCCATCAGCTGCGACAGGCGCGCGTTCTGGGCGGCGGGCCAGTGCCAGGTGGCGATGCTGCCGTCGGCCACTTCGTCCAGCAGCGCGCGGGCGGCCTCGGGGCCGATCCAGCGCATGAGCAGGTGCGTGGCCTCGGTCAGCACTGGCCAGGTGGTCACCCAGCCCTCGGCCTGCGTGCCCAGCGCCGCCACGGCGCGGCTGTGCCAGGCGTCGCGCCGGTCCACCAGCGCATAGAAAAAGCCGGTGTCGGCAATGATCATGCGCGGCCTTTTGGGGTGGTTTTCACGGTGGCTTGGGCGGCGCTTTTTACGGCGCTTTTGTCTGCCCCTGGCCCGCCCTCACCCGCTGCGGCTGGCACCGCCGGGTACGGCGGCTGGGCAGGTTCGGCCACCTGCCAGGCCGGCGCCGCGGCGGGCGGCGCGTATTTGCCGGCCCAGCCTTCGGCCAGGCGTTCCTTGTAGCGGCCAGCCACGTCGGCGCGGCCGCTGTCGCCCTGGCCGATGAACGCGCCCAAATGCCGCAGCCCGCTGCGCTGCGCGCGCACGCTGTCGTAGTAGTGCTGCACACTGGTGCGCAGCACCTCGCTCACGCCCAGGCCGGTGACTTCGACCAGATAGGCGACTTGCTGCTCGGCTTCTTCATCAAAACGGGCATTGACACGCATGGCGCACTCCTTGGTCAATGGCAAAACGGTTTGTCATGCATTGTATGACAAACCATTTGGGTTTGCGCAGGGCCTGCGTGCAGAGATCCTCAAACCATCAGCCGCATCTTGCGCGCTGCTTCGGTCAGTTCATCACGGAACTTGGGATGGGCGATGGCGATGAGCGACTTGGCGCGCTCGTGCGCCGTGCGGCCGCGCAGCTGGGCCACGCCGTATTCGGTGACCACGTAGTCGATGTCGTTCTTGCTGGTGGTCACGTGCGTGCCGGGGCTGAGCACCGGGGCAATGCGCGAGATGGTGTCGTCCTTGGCGGTGGAGGGCATCACGATGAAGGCCTTGCCGCCGCGGCTGCGGTTGGCCGCGCGCACGAAGTCGGCCTGCCCGCCCGTGCCCGAGTACACCTTGATGCCCTGCGACTCGGAGCCGCACTGGCCCAGAAAGTCGATCTGCATGGTGGCGTTGATGGCGATCAGGTTGTCGTTCTGGCCCGCCAGGTAGGGGTCGTTGGTGAAATCGACCGGGTGCATCTCCAGCGCCGGGTTGCGGTGCATGAACTGGTAGAGCTTCTTGCTGCCCAGGCCGAAGGTGGCCACCATCTTGCCCGGCAGGTAGTTCTTGCGGCGGTTGTTGACCACGCCCGCTTCCACCAGGGTCATGATGCCGTCGCCGATCATCTCGGTGTGCACGCCCAGGTCTTTCTTGTCGGTCAGCTGCATGACCACGGCGTCAGGAATGGCGCCGTAGCCGATTTGCAGCGTGGCGCCGTCGGGAATCATCTCCGCCACGTATTTGCCAATGGCCTGCTGCACCGGGCCGATGTTGGGCAGGCCCACCTCGAACACCGGGTCTTCGCTTTCCACCAGCGCCGCCACTTGCGAGATATGCACGTGGCAGTTGCCGTTGGCAAAGGGCACGTTGGGGTTGACCTCCAGCACCAAGGCGCGCGCCTTCTTGATGGCGGCCATGGTGTAGTCCGGCCCCAGGCTGAGGGAGAACCAGCCGTGTTCGTCCATGGGCGAGGCCAGGGTGAACACCACGTCGGCAGGCATCAGGCCGCGCTCGATCAGCGCCGGCATTTCGGAGAAGTACGAGGGGCGGTAATCCACCCAGCCCTCCTGCCCGCCAGGGCGTGAAGCGCCGCCAAAGAAGTAGGCCACGTGCCGCACGTGGCGCACAGTCTCGGGATCGAAATAGTCATATTTGCGCACTGGCAGAATTTGCGAGACTGTCACGCCCTCAAACTCGCGCCGTTGCGCCGACAGCGCCTGCAGCAGCTTGGGCGGTTCGGCCACGCCAGTGGGCACGACGATGGTGTCGCCGTTCTTCACCACGCGCATGGCGTCTTCGGGGCTGCAGCGTTTTTCGCGGTAGAGGGTGTCAAAGCGCATGGACAGTTCCTTTGGCTCGATGTCGAGAATGGTTCGCAAATTCAACAAAACGCGATCATGGCACAAACCATCGCCCCGATGGCCGTACCGGATCAGTAGCCGGGCTTGGATCCTTTGCGACGCTGGGCAAACAAACCCACACCCCGCGCACCCTGGCGAGCAAAGCGCTCACGCCGCGCCTGCTTCGGATCCACCAACAGCTCGCGGTAGGCTTCGATGCGGTCGCCATCGCGCAGCACCTCATCGGGCTGCGTATGGCGCCCCCAAATGCCCCAGCGCCACTGGCTCTGCAGCGCTTGCCAAGCCGCCTCGTCCAGCGAGCAGGGCCGCTGCTGCAACAGTAGCGCCACGGCCTGCGCCAGCGTCGTGCCTTGCGGCAGCTGCAGCACACGCTCTTCGATGCAGCGCGGTGCCAGGCACAGCGCGGCCTCCACCTGCAGCATGGGCGGCTCGCTCGGGTCGCTGGCAACAGCTGGCGGGCAGGGGGCGCTCATCGCGGCCTTCACTCGTGCAGCCCGCCCTTAAGCGGGCTTGCCATAGAGCTGCTCGGCGCGCTGCACAAAGGCCTGCACCAAGGTATTGGCGATCTTGTCGAACACCGGCCCGACCAGCAGGCGCAGGGCGGCAGAGTCAAAGTCGTAACTCAGCACCAAGCCAACCTTGCAAGCCTGGGATTGTTCCGCGCTTTGGCCCCCGATGGGCTGGAAAGTCCACTCGCCCTGCAGCGTGGAAAACGGCCCGCGCACCAACTGCATGCGCACCCGCTCCTGCCCCACATGCTCGTTGCGCGTGACAAACGACTGGCGCACCCGCGCAAATGCCATGCCCACCTCCGCCAGCATGCCGTGCTCGTCCTGCTCCAACACGCGGGCCTGATCGCACCAGGGCAGAAATTGCGGGTAGCTCGCCACATCGGTGACCAGCGCAAACATTTGCGCGGGGCTGAACCAGACCAGGGCGGATTTCTCGACGTGTTTCATGGGCGCTCGCCAGCGGGCCAGGCCGGGGCAGCCAGGCCGCATTTGCATACAATGGCCGGTTTCGCAGTCGGCGCTGCGCCCGGCGCGGGCAAAGCGGCGATTCTAGCGCCGCCCTACCTGCCCAAGCCACGCACGCCAGCGGTCGCGCCGCGCAGCGCCTTCGCACCCCACCCCAGTCCATGGCCAGCAAAGACAAGAAATCCCCCTCCAGCCGCATTGCCGAGAACAAACGCGCCTTCTTCAACTACTTCATCGAAGAGCGCTACGAGGCAGGGATGGTGCTGTACGGCTGGGAAGTCAAGGCACTGCGCAGCGGCAAGGCCCAACTCACCGATGCCTACGTGGTTATCCGCGATGGCGAGCTGTTCCTCATCGGCGGACAGATCAACCCGCTCAAGTCGGCCTCGACCCACGTGCGCCCCGAGCCCGACCGCACCAAGAAGCTGCTGCTGCACAAGGACGAGATCAAGCGCCTGGTGGGCAAGGTCGAGCAAAAAGGCTACACGCTGGTGCCGCTGCACCTGTACTGGAAAAATGGCCGCGTCAAATGCGAAATTGCGCTGGCCAAGGGCAAGGCCGAATACGACAAGCGCAACACCATCAAGGAGCGTGAAGGCAAGCGCGAAGTCGAGCGCGCCATGAAGTCGCGCCAGCGCTGAGCCGGCTCGCGCCATCTTCTTTGCGCCCGCCCATGCCCACAACCCTGACCCGCCAGACTGGCAACGCAGCCCCCAGCTGCCCCGCCCCGGTCGACTTCCTCAAGCGCTGTCGCCGCGCGGCGTTGGCGGCGCTGCTGCTGGCAGCGGGCATGGGCGCTGGCGCGCAAACCACCCCTGTGCGCACAAGCGCCGAGCCGGCAGGCCCCTTGCCCGCTGCGGGTTTCGTGCTCATCACGCCCAATGGGCAGACCCATGTGCACCTGTCCCGCCCGCTGGCAGCGGGAGAGCGCCTGTGGGTGCAATGGCCCGATCGCGCAGGCCAGCCCAGCTGCTGCCGGCGCCTGGCGACCGACGCGCTCCAGCCCGTGAGCACATCCGAGCAAAGCGCTGGGGGCGACAAGCCGGAACACCCCGTGGTCATGGCGCTGGATGGCAGCACGCCCGCGCACTACCGTCTGCGCGTCCCCGACGAACTCGCTGGGGACAGTTTTTTGGGCATGGCGCTGGCAGCGCCGCGCGTGCGCGCCCAAGGCGCCTACGCATTGCGCGCCGCGCCAGACATCCGCGTGCGCATGTGCGCAGGGGCCGAGGGCTTGAACCTGCTGACGCAAGCCGGCCAGCGACGCCAGGCGCTTTACCTGGGCCTGGGCTACCCGATCGAATCGCGCCACCCCTGCACGCCGCAAGACGAAGATTTCATTCGCCGCGCAAGCCAGTAAGGCTGAGCGCGTGCTGGAAAGCGCCGCCTCAGTCGGGGGCGGGCACCAGGCGCCGGATGCGCGCGCGGCAGTTGGGGTAGGCCTGCTGCACCGTCACCTCGATCAGGCGCGCGGCCGAAGGCCAGTCCTGCCAATAGTCGCCCACTTCGTCGATCACGCGCGCCGTGCCGTTGATGCGCACGCGCGTGGCGCTGGCAAAGTCGATGAACAGCATGCCGATGCGCGGGTTGGTCAGCAGGTTGCCGATGCTGTTGAAGAAGTTGTTGCCGGGGTAGTCGGGGAAGACGATGGTGCGCTCATCGGGCACGGCCAGCAGCGGCTCCGGGTCGTTCGGCGGGGCGTGCTGGCGGCCCCGATAGCTGCAATCGCAATCGCCGCGGTCATTGGCGGTGGCGATGAAGAAAAAGGGCTGGGCCTTGAGAAACGCGATCAGGCGCGGGTTGAGCCGGTCGCGCACCGAGGCGGCCAGCCCGCGCGTCAGGCGCGCCGCGCCATAGCGCTGATGGGCTTGCAGCTCGCCCGCGTGGAAGACGCCGAAGCCGGGGTCGTCATCGTGGATGGATTCGCTCATAACGGATACCTTTCCAAAAGGCTCCCAAGAAAAAACGGCGGGCAAGCTGCCCGCCGTTTCGGCGCATGCCAGCCCGCCTGGGCCGCCGCGCGGCGCGCGCCCGCGAAGCAGACGGGCATCGCGCCATCGGCCTGGGCCGCAGCGGTCAGAAGAACCCCAGCGCGTTGGCGCTGTAGCTCACCAGCAGGCACTTGGTCTGCTGGTAGTGCTTGAGCGCCATCTTGTGGTTCTCTCGCCCGATGCCCGATTGCTTGTAGCCGCCAAAGGCCGCGTGCGCCGGGTAGAGGTGGTAGCAGTTGGTCCACACCCGCCCGGCCTGGATGCCGCGGCCCATGCGGTAGGCGCGGGTGCCGCTGCGCGTCCACACCCCGGCGCCCAGGCCGAAGATGGTGTCGTTGGCAATGGCCAGGGCCTCTTCCTCGTCCTTGAAGGTGGTGACCGAGGCCACCGGGCCGAAGATTTCCTCCTGGAACACGCGCATGTCGTTCTGGCCGAACAGCATGGTCGGCTGCACGTAAAAGCCCTCGTTGATGCCCTCGCCGGGGCGGCTGCGGGCGCCGCCGGTGAGCACCTTGGCGCCTTCTTTCTGACCCACATCGAAGTAGCCCAGGATCTTGTCCATCTGCTGCTGCGAGGCCTGCGCGCCCACCATGGTGTTGGCATCGAGCGGGTGGCCCAGCTTCATCGCCTGCACGCGCTTGACAGCCTTGTCAATGAACTTCTCGTAGATCGACTCCTGCACCAGGATGCGCGAGGGGCAGGTGCAGACCTCGCCCTGGTTGAGCGCGAACATCGACAGCCCTTCCAGCGCCTTGTCCAGAAAGGCGTCGTCGTGGTCCATCACGTCGGCAAAGAAGATGTTGGGGCTTTTGCCGCCCAGCTCCACGGTGCTGGGGATGAGGTTTTCCGCCGCGCACTTGAGAATGTGCTTGCCCACCGGGGTGGAGCCGGTGAAGGCCACCTTGGCGATGCGCTTGGATGTAGCCAGCGCCTCGCCCGCCTCCTTGCCGAAGCCGTTGACCACGTTGACCACGCCCGGCGGCAGCAAGTCACCAATCAGCTCCATCAGCAGCATGATGGAAGCGGGCGTCTGCTCGGCAGGCTTGAGCACCACGGTACAGCCCGCGGCCAGCGCCACCGGCAGCTTCCAGGCCGCCATCAAGAGCGGGAAGTTCCACGGAATGATCTGCCCGACCACGCCCACCGGCTCGTTGAAGTGGTAGGCCACGGTGTCGTGGTCGATCTCGGAAATGCCGCCCTCCTGCGCGCGCAGGCAGCCGGCGAAGTAGCGGAAGTGGTCGATCGCCAGCGGCACGTCGGCGGCCATGGTCTCGCGCAGCGGCTTGCCGTTGTCGATGGTCTCGGCCACGGCCAGGCGCTTGAGGTTCTGCTCCATGCGGTCGGCGATGCGCAGCAAGGTGTTGGCGCGCTCCTGCGGCGAAGTCGCGGCCCACTTCGGGAAGGCCGCGTGCGCCGCATCCAGCGCCAGCTCGATGTCCTCCGCGCCCGAGCGCGCCACCTTGCAAAACGGCTGGCCGGTGATGGGCGAGACGTTCTCGAAATACTCGCCCTTGACCGGCGGCACCCACTTGCCACCGATGTAGTTGTCGTAGCTGGCGCGATAGGGGAAGTCGGTGTCGATGCCCATGCGCTTGAGTTCCTTGGCGTCCATGCGTGTCTCCTTCTTTTTGAAAATGCGTGGATGGTGAAGAGCCTGCCAGCGTGGCGCACCACGCGGGCAGTACAGCACACAAGGCAATATCCATACCAATATTCGCAAACTACGGGTTTATCCCAGGGCCATCCGCCTTCATCGGCCCGCCTGCGGCCCCAACGCCGCTCGCCAAGGCCCTATCGGCCGACTGACATGCTGCTGTAGGTACTGGCACCACCAGTTGCAAACAAGCAACTCTGTACCGTTTTGGCACAGCCCGGCGCGCCAAAACGGCGCAACTGCGCAGTGGCAGCAGGGTCAAATGCCTGCGTGCTAGGATGCCAGCCGCCCCGCAAAACGACGGGGCGCAATCCATGGCCTGTCCCACATTCCACGCCTGACGTGCCATCTGCCAGGCCATGCAGCACACAGACCTGGCACCCAAAAGCCAGGCTTTCCCAAGGAGACACCACATGGGAGCAATGCCTTTTTCCGCACGCCAGCGCCTGGCGCCCGCGGGCGCCGACGCGCTGCTGCAACAGGCGCGCCACGCACTGCAGACCGGCGCCCTGCCAGCCGAAGAGCTGCTGCCGCCAGCGCTGGCCTACGTCTCACGCTCGTGGCAGCGCAGCGTCCAGGCCGGGCTGGACGCCTTCGCCCGCAGCACCCCCGCGCCGCACCACAGCCGCTTCGAGCTGGCCCGCGCCACCGAACGCCAGCACGAGCTGCTCACCCACGCCCGCCCGGTGATGGACTACCTCATGGGCCAAACGCGGGAACATCGCGGCATGGTCATCCTGGCCGATGCCGATGGCCTGCTGCTGCACGCCCTGGGCGATCTGCACTTCCTGCAACGCGCCGAGCGCGTGGCGCTGGCGCCCGGCGCCTCCTGGCATGAGGCGCACCGCGGCACCAACGCCATCGGCACCGCACTGGCCGAAGCCGCCCCCGTCATGGTGCACGGGGCCGAGCACTTCCTCGAATGCAACGGCTTTCTCTCCTGCGCAGCCGCGCCCGTGCGGGCGCCCGATGGGCAAGTACTGGGCGTGCTGGACTTCTCCGGCGAGCGGCGCCCGGCCTCGCCCCAAGTGCTCGGCATGGTGTGCACGGCCGCGCACATGATCGAAAACCGCCTGTTCCAGGCCCGCCACGGTCATCAACTGCACCTGCATCTGCACCCATTGCCCGAAGGCTTGGGCACCGCCGCCGAAGGCGTACTGGCCATCTCCGAGCAAGGGATGATCGCCGGCGCCAACGCCGCTGCCTTGCAGCTGCTGGGCCTGCAGGCGGCCCGGCTGGGGCAACTGCATCTGCAGCGCCTCTTCCAGACCGACCTGGAGCAACTGCTGCGCAGCGCCCATGCGGCGCAGCCACTGGTGCTGCAGCGCGCTGCCCCAGGCCAGCCCGCACAGCTGCATGCCCGCGCAAGGTTGGCCAGCCCTGCGCGCCGCCAGGACACGGCCTGCGCCACGCCCGCCCAGCCCGACACCTCCCGCCGGCCCAGCTCCCTGCCCGCCCCACTGCAAGCGCTGGACACCGGCGATGCCCAATGGCGCAACCTGCTGGAGCAGGCCGCCAAAGTCTGCGATCACCCCATCGCCCTGCTGCTGCACGGCGAATCGGGCACTGGCAAGGAAGTGCTGGCCCGCGCCATCCACCAGGCCAGCGGCCGCGCCGCGCAGCCACTGGTGGCCGTCAACTGCGCCGCCCTGCCGGAAAACCTCATCGAAGCCGAACTGTTCGGCTATGCCCCAGGCGCCTTCACCGGCGCGCGGCGCGAAGGCGCGCCCGGCCTGATCCGCCAGGCCCACGGCGGCACCTTGCTGCTGGACGAAATCGGCGATATGCCCCTGACGCTGCAGGCGCGGCTGCTGCGCGTGCTGCAAGAGCGCCAGGTCACGCCGCTGGGCAGCGGCCAGCCGGTGGCCGTGGACTTTGCCCTGATCTGCGCCAGCCACCGCGACCTCAAAGCCGAAGTGGCCGCCGGGCGCCTGCGCGCCGATCTGTACTGGCGCATCAACGGCCTGACCCTGCACCTGCCGCCGCTGCGCCAGCGCAGCGACTGGCATGCCCTGGCCCAGCGCCTGCTGCAGCAACACGCCCGCGAACAAGGCCGCACCACCTGCCCCACACTGGGCGATGAACTCGCTCACGCCCTGCGCCACTACCCCTGGCCGGGCAACCTGCGCCAGCTCGACAGCGCACTGCGCACCGCCGCTGTGCTGGCCGCAGGCAGCCCGCACATCGACTGGCAGCACCTGCCCGGCGACCTGCAGCAAGAGCTGCAACGCCCGCCAGCGCCACACACCCCACCCGCGCCACAGCCAAACGGCCTGCCCGCATCCGCCCAGCCCATGCCAGAGCAGCCCGCCACCGGCACCATGCCGCTGGCACAGCACACTCTGCTGGCCCTGCAACGCTCCGTGGCCGAAGCCGGCGGCAACATCTCCCAAGCCGCACGCAACCTGGGCATCAGCCGCAACACCTTGTACCGCCACCTCAAGCGTCAGCGCTGAACAATTGCAGTCAGGCCCTGTCGCTGCAGTTGCGCGCTTGATTGACGAGGTCTGGGCCGCAGCAGAGAATCCACACCCTTTGCTGCGCGGGTTGGGCTCAGTGCCTTGCCCGCTGGCATTGCGTTTTGCTTTTGTTTTCCCCATCTGCTGATCACTGCCGCCTGGGCGCAGGGCTTTGCGCCCGGCGGTTGACGATGTGTCCCCTGCCATGACATCTAACGCATCCATTGCCACTTCCGAATCCGCCCACAACACCACGCCCGGCGCGGCGCATCTGAGCCCCGATGAAATCCGCACGCGCTTTTCCAGCGCCATGTCGGCCATGTACCGCGATGAGGTGCCGCAGTACGGCGCTTTGCTGGAGCTGGTGGCCCAGGTCAATGCGCAATACCTGGATAAGAATCCCGAGGAACAAGCTTCACTGGCCGCGCAGCAGGAGCTCGGGCGCCTGAATCTGGAGCGCCACGGCGCCATCCGCCTGGGTACGGCGCAGGAGCTGGCCATGGCGCGGCGCATCTTTGCCGTCATGGGCATGCACCCGGTGGGTTACTACGATTTGTCGGTCGCTGGCGTTCCCGTGCATTCCACGGCCTTTCGCCCCATCAGTGACGAGGCGCTGCGCAAGAACCCGTTTCGCATCTTCACTTCGCTGCTGCGCCTGGAGCTGATCGAGGATGCTGCGCTGCGCGAGCAGGCCGCGCAGATCCTGGCGCAGCGGCGCATCTTCACGCCGCGCGCCATCGAGCTGCTGGAGCTGGCCGAGCGCAACGGCGGCCTGGACCAGGCGCAGGCCGACGAGTTCGTCGCCGAGGTGCTGCACACCTTCCGCTGGCACAGCGAGGCCACGGTGGATGCGGCCACTTACCAGCGCCTGCACGATGCGCACCGCCTGATTGCCGATGTGGTGTGCTTCAAGGGCCCGCACATCAACCACCTCACGCCGCGCACGCTGGACATCGATGCCGTGCAGCGCGCCATGCCAGAGCGCGGCATGGCTGCCAAGGATGTGGTCGAGGGCCCGCCTGCGCGCCAACACCCGATCTTGCTGCGCCAGACCAGCTTCAAGGCGCTGCAGGAGCCCATCCGTTTCGTGGGCGCCGATGCCACGGCCAGCGCCGGCACGCACACGGCGCGCTTTGGCGAGATCGAGCAGCGCGGCGCAGCGCTCACGCGCAAGGGCCGCCAGCTCTACGACGCGCTGCTGGCGCGCGTGCGCGAGATCGGCAACGTCGGCAGCTCCGACGCCGGCTATGCCCAGCGTCTGCAGGCCGTGTTCGCCCAGTTCCCCGACGATCTGCAGCAGCTGCGCCAGCAGGGGCTGGCGTTTTTCCGCTACCGCGTGCTGGATGCCGCCCAGCTGCAGCGCCTGGCCCAGGCCAACGATGCGCCACTG
Source organism: Vandammella animalimorsus (assembly GCF_002288875.1). NCBI lineage: Bacteria > Pseudomonadati > Pseudomonadota > Betaproteobacteria > Burkholderiales > Comamonadaceae > Vandammella > Vandammella animalimorsus. The sequence goes on from NZ_NTBH01000007.1 coordinate 115,875, forward strand.
GATCTGGAGCAGGCCATCGCCTGCGGCGCGGTGCAGGCCAGCCCCATCACGTATGAAGACTTCCTGCCCGTCAGCGCGGCGGGCATCTTCCAATCCAATCTGGGCGGCGCCGAGCAAAAAAGCTATGCCGCCAACGCCGCCCAGGCCGCGTTCGAGCAGGCGCTGCAGGCGCCGGTGCTCGACGAGATCGAGCTCTACGCCCGTGCCGAGGCCGATTCGCTGCAGCAGCTGCAGCTGCAGTTTGCGCAATGCCGCTCCGCCGCCGCGGCCTGCGCCTGACAGGCTGAGCCGCACACCATCGCCATGACCGATTTGCCCAAGCCAAGCCCTGCGCCGCAAGTGCAGAATCGCCGCCGCAGCCACGGCCTGTGGGCTGCCAGCGCCCCGCCCGCACCGGCCACCAGCGCGCTTGAAGGCTTGGCCGAGGCCGATGTGGCCATCGTCGGCGCGGGCTACACCGGGCTGTCCGCCGCACTGCATTTGAGCGAAGGCGGCGCGCGCGTGGTGTTGCTGGAGGCCCAGGAGGTCGGCTTTGGCGCTGCCGGGCGCAACGTCGGCCTGGTCAACGCCGGCCTGTGGGTCATGCCCCAGCGCCTGCCCGAGCTGCTCGGCCCCATCTATGGCCCGCGCCTGCTGCAATTGCTGGGCCAGGCGCCGCAGTTGGTCTACGCGCTGGTGGACAAGCACGGCATGGACTGCGAGGCCGTGCACCGTGGCACGCTGCATTGCGCTGTCGGCGCCAGCGGGCTGGAGGAAATCCGCCAGCGCCACCAGCAATGGCAGGCGCTGGGCGCGCCGGTGCAATTGCTCGACGCCCAGGCCACGGCCCAGGCCACGGGCACCACGCTCTACCACGGCAGCCTGCTGGATTTGCGCGCCGGCACCATCCAGCCGCTGGCCTATGCGCGCGGCCTGGCGCGCGCGGCCATGGCCGCAGGCGCGCGCATCCACACGCAAAGCCGCGTCAGCGCTGCTGAGGACGCAGGCAGCCACTGGCTGCTGCATACAGCCGCTGGGCGCGTGCGTGCGCCCTGGGTCATCGTGGCCACCGATGCCTATACCGGCGCGCTGTGGCCGCAGCTGCAGCGCGAGCAAATCCGCCTGCCTTACTTCAATCTGGCCACCCGTCCTTTGAGTGCGCGGCAGCGCGCACGCATCCTGCCGCAAGGCCACGGTGCCTGGGATACGCGCCAGGTGCTAGCCTCGCTGCGCTGCGATGCCGCCGGCCGCCTGGTGCTGGGCAGCGTGGGCGCGCTGCGCGGCCTGGGCGCGCAGCTGCATCCGCACTGGGGGCACAAAGTGCTGGCGCGCTGGTTTCCGCAGCTGGGGCCGGTCGAGTTCGAACACGCCTGGTACGGCCAGATCGGCATGACCAGCGATGCTCTGCCGCGCTTTCACCATCTGGCGCGCAACACCATCAGCTTCAGCGGCTACAACGGCCGTGGCATTGGCCCAGGCACCACGCTGGGGCGCGAGCTGGCGCGCCTGGTGCTGAGCCAGATCGACGCCACGCAACTGCCCGTGCCCGTCACCGAGCCACAGCGCCCCGCACTCAAGCCGCTGCGCGAGGCGGCCTACGAATACGGCGCGCTGGCTGCACACGCCACCGACCGCCTGCGGCCGCCGGCTTCGGCCTGAATCCCCTGCCGGCAAGGCAAGGCTGCAACTCGTAGCGTTAAAGCCTGTTCAGTCAGAGCCTTGCTGCGTTGCGCCGCCCGTGGCCACGCTGGCCAACGGCACCGGCGCGTGCTGCGCATCGCCGGCCAGAAACAACGACCGCGTTGGATAGGCAAACTGCGCGCCATGCTCGGCCACGATGTCCATGATCTTGAGCATCACCTGCTCCTTGATGGCGTGAAAGCGCACCCATTCGGTCGTCTTGGTGAAGCAATAGACCATGAAATCCAGGCTGGAGTCGCTGCAGGCATTGAAGTGCACGATGATGGTTTGCTCCGTGGCGATGTCCGGGTGGCTGCGCAGCATGGCGCGTACCGCATCGCAAATGGCTGCCATCTTGTGCTGATCCTCATAGCGGATGCCCATGGTCTCGTGGATGCGCCGGTGCAACATGCGCGAAGGGTTCTCCACCACGATGCTGGTGAACAGCGAGTTGGGCACGTACAGCGGGCGCTTGTCGAAGGTGCGAATGCGCGTGATGCGCCAGCCGATGTCCTCCACCGTGCCTTCGATCTGGCGATCGGGCGAGCGGATCCAATCGCCCACGGTGAAGGGCTTGTCCAAATAAATCATCAGCCCGCCGAAGAAGTTGGACAGCATGTCCTTGGCGGCAAAACCAATGGCCATGCCGCCAATGCCACCAAAAGCCAACACGCCCGAGACGGAGAACCCCAGCGTCTGCAAAGCCACCAGCGCCGCCGTGATGACCACCGACAACCGCAGCAACTTGCCCACGGCATAGACCGTGGTCTTGTCCACCGGGCGCTGGTTGCGCTGGGCGTCGGTCAGGTTCGCCTCCATGTTGCGGATAAAGCGCAACACGAACAGCGCCGCAATGGCAATCAACAGCACGCGCCGGGCCGCATCCACATGCGCAAACAGCGCATTGCGCTCAATGGCATTGAGCAAGGCCACTGCGGCCGACAGGCCAATGACCCACACCATCAGCCGCAGCGGCAGGCGCGCCGCCTGCAACAGCGCATCGTCCCAGATCGAACGTGTATGGCTGGTGACGCGAGCAAAAAAATCCAGCACTCGCAGCAGCACGAAATTGCAGCACACCGTGGCAAACACGATGGCAAACAGCTGCACGGCCCAGATGCTGGGATCGCTGGAAACCTGAAGATAAGAAGCAAGCAAGCGCATAGAGCAAATGTTGAGTCACAGTCTGCAATGACAGCCCGAACAGCGCGCCCTGGCGCGTGAGCGGCTCAACTGCGGGGCAGGCGCAGCGGTCGCGCGCCGCGTTTCACCGGGCGGGCGATGTTAACCGCGCCATCCATCCATAGAATGCTGGCGCCCCACGCCCATCTGCCTGCCACCATGCCTTCTTCCACCACCACCTTTCTCTCCGGTCTGGCGTTGTCGCTGTCGCTCATCATGGCCATTGGCCCACAAAACGCGCACGTGCTGCGCATGGGGTTGCTGCGCCAGCACGTGCTGCTCACCGTACTGATGAGCATTGCCGCCGACTGCCTGCTGATCTTCATCGGCGTGTATGGGCTGGCGCAGTTCGGCCACATGCCCGACAAGGTGCATGGCGCGCTGGTCGGCGCCGGCGTGCTGTTCTTGCTGATGTACGGCTGGCAGGCGCTGCACCGCTTTTGGCGCGCGCAGCGTACGGCGCGCCACCAGGATGCCGCCGCCCAGGCCATCGATGATCTGGTGCAGGCGCCCGCCGCGCCGCTCATGGGCCGGGGCCAGGCCATGGCCACGGCGTTGGCGTTCTCCTGCCTCAACCCCCATGCTTGGCTGGACACGGCCGTGCTCATCGGCTCGGCCTCGCTGGCCTATGGCAGCCAGGCCATGGTGTTCGGCCTTGGCGCCATGGCTGCATCGCTGCTGTGGTTCACCTGCCTGGGCAGCGCCTCGGCCTGGCTGGGCCAACGCATCAACACGCCTCGGCTGTGGATCTGGCTCGATGGCCTGGTCGCCGTGATGATGTGGGGCCTGGCCTGGTTCCTGGCCCGCAGCCTGTTCAAGTCATGACTTCAAAACGCACCATGCTCATTGCCCCAGCCACCGCCCCCGAATGCCCGCGCCGCGCTGCCGCGCCCGATGCCCGCCTGGTTGGCCTGCTGGAGCAGGCCAACCGCCCCGATGCCCCGCTGCAATCGGCCCAGCTCACGCCCACACTGGCGCGCGATGGCCTGGCCGGGCTGACCCACTCCCTGTGCGCCCCCGGCCCAGACATCGCCCAGGTGCACGAAGCCACGCTGCCCGGCGCCGATGGCCCCATCGCCCTGCGCCTGTACGACCCCGCGCCGGCAGAGGCCAGCCTGCCCGTCTGCCTGTACCTGCACGGCGGCGGCCACATGGCCGGCAGCATCGCCGTGTACGACCCCATTTGCCGCCGCCTGGCCATGCAGGCGCAATGCCGCGTGCTCGCACTCGAATACCGCCTGGCCCCGGAGCACCCCTACCCGCAAGGCCTGCAAGATTGCGCACAGGCCCTGGCGGCACTGCCCGCATGGCTGGCCGCGCAGGGCCTGGCAATGCCTGGGGGGCTGGCCGGTGGGCTGACCGTGGCCGGCGACTCGGCCGGCGGCGCGCTCACTGCCAGCCTGGCCGCGCTGGCCCAGCAGCGCGCCGAGCTGCGCTTTGCGCGCCAGATCCTGATCTACCCCAGCCTGGACTACACCATGGCCCTGCCCTCGATCGAGGAAAACGGCAGCGGCTACCTGCTGGATGCGCGGCGCATCCGCTGGTACTTCGAGCAGTATTTCCAGAGCGCGCAGCCGCCTCAGCGCCGCGCCGCCTCGCCGCTGCACATGCCCGCCACCGCCGCGCTGCCGCGCACGCTGCTGTTCACGGCCGGCTTCTGCCCGCTGCGCGATGAAGGCTATGCCTACGCCCAGCAGCTGCAGGCCCAGGGCGTGCAATGCACACACTGGCACCTGCCAGGCATGATCCACGCCTTCATGAACATGCAGGCCCTGGTGCCCGATGCCTGCGATGCGGTCTATCAGCGCATGGGCCAGTTCATGCGGGCTTGAGCGCCCGTTCGAAGCCTCTGCCACGGGCGGCAACCATGCGCGGTTGGACAGGTCTGGGCGTGACGAAGCCCCGCCATGCCTTCCCTGTAGGGCCAACGCTTATGCCTGCATGCCGGCATCCATGTCTCCCAGATACTCGGCCATGACCTGTTCGTAGTATTGCTGCGACAAGGGGGCCAGCAAACGATGCAAGTCGTTGAACACACGGCGCGCCGTGATGCCGATCCAATTGGCCGGCAGCAACTCGAGCGGCAACCCCGGATCCAGATAGGGCAGCCGGCGCCAACACGTCACCATGGGCAGGTAGCTTTTGAACGCATCCTGCGCACTGAACTGCCCCTGGCGCATGCGCTTTTGCCAGCGCTCGAGCTCGGCCTGATAGGGCTTGACGAAGCTTTGATATTCCTTGCCCAGCGCTTGAAGATTCCACCAGCGCGCGACCTTGGCCTGCAGATCACCCAAGCCACAGGGCTGGCAAGTGAACATCTCCACGTAGTCCCACAGGCCATGCTCGCGGATGTATTCAATGGTCTCCTCCCGCAAGCGCGCCGGGCCGATATAAAGCGCCGCCCCCACGCTGCCGAACCCCAGGCGCGCCAGGCCGATGCGAATTTTGTGGCGATACTGGCGCTCACTCTCCGGCACGGAAAAAGACACCAGCAGCCACGGATCGCCCACCCCCATGGGGCGTGATGAAAAAATGCGCGCATCCCCTGCGCGCATGTGCGGCTCCAGGCCATCCGATAGCGCATAGCCATTGCCCGCCGGGGTGCTTTTGCTGACCAGCACACCTTTTTTCTTCATCCGTGAGATGGAGGAACGAATGCTGGACGGCTCGCAATCGAGCTCTGCCAGCATGCGTACAGCGGCGGCAATGGGGATGGCCGAGCCGGCCGGCCGGCCATAAATGCCGAAAAACGTCATGACCAGCCGATAGTGCGTCGGCTGCTCGTGCGCCTCATGGGCGCGGCCGGCGATGAACTCATCCAGGGCGATGGGGTGTTTCATGGCAGACGATTCTATTGACCTTTGCCAGCGGCCAATTTCCTGCTTGCCATGTCCCGGGGCGAGCCTTCTGCCCGCCGCCCTGCTTTTCAAGCCATGGGGCCAATGCCCAGCGCGGCCTGCGACCGGGCGCATCACGGGCGATGACAGGGCCGCTCATCAAAAGGGCTTCTGAAAGCCCGCCATCTTCACCATTGCCGCAAATGCCTCATCCGTCGCAAGGATGCGCGCCTGCAGCTCCTCGGGCGTGCTGCTGCTGGGCTGAATGGCCAGCTCAGAGAGCTTTTCCGCAAAAGCGCTCGATTGCACGACCTGGGCAATGGCCGCGTTGTAGCGCGCAATCGTCTCGCGGGGCGTCCCGGCCGGGGCCAATGCCGAGACGAAATTGCTGATGCCATAGCCCTTGACGCCCTGCTCCACATAGGTGGGCACATCCGGCAGTAGCGCAAAACGCTGCGGCCCACTGATGGTAATGATGCGCAGGCGCCCGGCCTTGACGTGCTGCAGCATGACGGCAATCGAGCCGATGCCAGCAGGAATCTGCCCGGCCAGCAAATCCTGCACGATGGGCGCATCCCCTTTGTACGGCACGGGGCTGAGCGCCAGCTGGTAGTGATTGGAGAGCATGTGCACACCGAACTCCGGATCACTGGCAGGTGCGGGAACGCCGATATTGGCCTGCTTTGGCTGCGCGCGCATCCATGCCATCAGCCCGGCCAGATCGTGTACCTGGCCCACGATTTCCGGGTTGACCACCAGCACATCGGGCGAGATGGCCACCAGGCCCACCGGCGCAAAATCCCGGTGCGTCTCATAACCGGGTTGGCGCACCGTCAGCGGAATCATCGACAGTGCATGGCTGTTGGAAAGCAACAGCGTCGCGCCATCGGCCGGGGCCTGTTTCAGCGCATTGGCCGCAATCTGCCCGCCCGCGCCAGGCCGGTTCTCCACAATCACAGGGCGATCCAGGATGCGTGCCATGCCTTCGGCCAGTACGCGCGCCACCACATCGGTGCTGCCACCGGCCGGAAACCCGACCAGGATGCGAATTTGAGACGTCTGCGCCCTCGCTGGAGCCAGGCTCATGCCCAGGAGGCCCAAACCTGCTGCGCTCAGCACGCGGCGACGGGTGATGTAAAGCTTGCTCATGACAGAACCCTTTCTTTCAAGTGGCAAAAGGCACGCCGTTTGCAGGCGCGTGGGGCGCAAGGTCGCGCACGGTAAAACTCACAATCTCGGCCATCCAATGGCGTGACACCGCCTCAAGCATCTCCAGCCGCAGGCCAGCCAGCATGGGCGCATCCGCCCAGGCACTCAACTGGCCGAATTGAAAAGGCAGATCCAGACAGTGCCCGCTATGGAAACCGTCCAGCGGGCTTTCCAACGTAAACCGTGCCAATTGCACTGACTTGCCCAATTGCCGCAACTGTTTTGCGTATTCATGCGGGAAACGCTGGAACTGCCGCCACGACGCGGCAGCAACCAGTTGACGGTACGGGGACAGCCCACTTTGCGCCCCCAAGAATCGCCCGTGCCGGCACAAGCTGGGAGGCAAATCGGCCGCGGGCCAGCTCGCCAGCGCCTCATCGACCTGTTGTTGCGTTACCTGCCGCTGCGCTGGTGTTTGAAAAAAGAAAGCTGCGCATTCATCGGCCGTATGGCGCAAATACACGGCCCGGGCGTGGCATGCCTGAGCCGCCCAGCCTGGCTCCAGCAGGCCCTGCGGCAGGCCCGCACTGGCCACTGGCAAAAAAGCCGCCGCTGCATACCCCAAACGAAAAGCTTCGTGGGGCAAGGCACTCAGGCCGGCACGCAATACCAGCGCAGCTGGCGCTGAATGCAAATCAGCGCCTCCACTGCTCAGATCGGCGACGCGCGCTGCTGCCGCAGCAGTCACCATGCGCTGGCGTTCGGTTGGCCAAGGCTGTCTCACCCCCATGCTCAGCAGCGCCACGCGATCGAGCATTCCACGAGCCTGCGGCAGCACCGACAGCAGATGCGCATACCAGCCGCCAGCGGACTGCCCCATCAGCGTGATGCGGCCGGCATCACCGCCATAGGCATGCACATGCTCGGCGACCCACTGCAACGCCAGCAACAGATCGGCTGCAGGCAATGGCAGCTCATGCGCTTGCGGCCATCCCAAATGCCCCAGCGCGCCAATCCGGTAATTGACATTCACCACCACCAATCCTTGGGCCGCCAGGCGGGTGGCGTCGTACCAGGCCATGCTGCCGCCCCCGGTCATCCACGCCCCGCCATGAATGAACAGCAAAACAGGCAGACCCTGGGCCTGCGCAGGCGCCCAGACGTTCAGAAAAAAGGCATCTTCGTCCTGCGGGTTGGCTCCCCCCTCGCCCATGGCTGCTGTCAGCCGGCTCGGCAGTTGGGGGAACACGGGCACTTGCTGCAGGCACTGCACCGACAATTGCCCGCCGGCCGCCTCGGCAGGCGCAAAGCGCCTGGGCGCATGTGCATAGCGCAGGCCATACCAAGCCTGGACGTCCACGCCATCGACCCGGGCCTGGGATGAGGGGAAAGCTACGACCGTGCGCATCGTTTACAGCTTCAATGAAATATAGGGCGTGCCCGTCAGCGCATTGCCGTGCAGCTCATACCCCATCGGGGCAGTGATGGAGGCATGGCGGGTGCCCGTATTGATGTCACGCCACATGCGGCCCAACAGACTGCTTTCGGCAAAAGCGGCTGTGCCATGCAACCAGCACAAATCGTTGACGGCATCGACCAATTCATGTCCAGCATGGCCAATGCCCCCCCGATGCGCGGCCCGGTATTCCAGCGGCATGGGGACGACGCCGCACGCGGCCGCATCAATCGCATCGGCTGCGCGCTCCAGCAGCAGGCGCGCGCCATCCACCTTGGCACTGACCATGCCCAGGTTTTGCACAAATGCCCCCGAGTCGATTTGCCGTTTGTAGTGGGTATAGGTGATGCCACGCTTGCCAGCCAGCTCGACGACGTGATCGAGCGCAGCATAGGCAGCGCCCAGCGAGGGGGCCTGGATCGTGGTGGACATGGTCAGATGCGGTGTCAGCCGACGCCCGAAGGTCGCCGAGCCATCCTGCTCCATTCCGGGGCCCATCAATTGCTCAAAGGTGATGACCCGATCTCTGGGCACCCAGAGGTTTTCGGTCGCCATGGTGTTGGAACCCGAGCCGCGCATGCCGATCGTGAACCAGGTGTCTTCCAGCCTGTATTCGCTGCGGTGCATCAGCACAAAGCCCACCTGCGGCACAGTCTGGTTCGCTGGTGCCGCCTCGGAATCCTGGATGAACAGAATGCCCAGCGCCCACTCGGCATGGCTGCTGTTGGAGGCAAATGGCCACTTGCCGGTAATACGCCAGCCATCACCATCTGGCGTGGCCGTGCCCTGTGGTTGCGCAAAAATGGAGGCTGCGCGAATCGGCCCATTGGCAAAGACCTCGTCGAGCACTGCATCGCCAAAGCGGTTGGCCAGCATGACCGAGCCGTTGGAGATGACTACGCACCAGGCAGCCGCAGGATCGTAATAGGCCACCGTCCTGGCCACATCCAGCAGCATGCGCGCCCCGCCCTCGTAGCCACCATAGCGCTTGAGCGCAGAAATGCGCCACACATCGGCCTGCTCCAGCGCCTCGACGCTGGCCAGGGGCAAATCCCGCTCGCGATCGGCAATCACCGCCTGCTCTCGCAGTCGCGCTCCGACCTGATGCACGCGCTCAATCAGTTCTGCCGTCGCATCGGGCACAGGCGCCTGAGTGACAATCAGGCGTTGATGGGTTGCAGTCACATCGGTCATAGCCTCTCCTTCCTTGTCAATCATCTTCAATCGAATCTCGCGAGAACAGGCCCTGGGGATGCTCTGCACGAATCGCCGCGTCGTGTGCATTTGCGGATTCGGGCAGCCCGCTTCGTGACTCATCCTCGCAATGGCCGAGGCCGTTGCTGCGCCTCGCGCCTCGCACTCCATCCCGAACCGCAACGCACCCTGGCCGCTGGATTCGTGCAGAGCCCCCCTGTATGTTGTCCCGCAGGCGCCTGCCCACAATCGAACCGATGGCTTTCGCGTCGGGGCAAGGCGCAGTTTGATGTGCAGGCATTTGCAGCAGACAGCAGCACACTAGGCCAATACCCCTTGCAGCACACCTTCGCGCACCACCTCTTGCCCGTCCAGGCTCACCGTGCAATTGCGCATGGGGTAATCGAAGTGGCAGGACGTAAAGCGCCCAGCGGCCGGATTGGCTCCGGTGGAGATCAGAAAATTACCGGCAAAGGCGCGCAGTTCCGTACCGTTCGTATCGCGCTTGTCATACATCACCAATGCATCCCAACGCGCCGCTGGCGCCATGCCCCAACCCACGTGGCTGATAGCATAGGCATCACGACCTTCCCAACTGCTGTAGTACGAGCACAGCAATTGCGCGTCCAGTCCATCGCCCTCTATGGCAACGACGAAGTCGTTCTCGATGCGCAGCGTCACCGGCGCCTCCAGATAGCGCTTGAAGGTCAGATTCACATCCCCACAATCGAGCACCAGCGTGCCGTTGACGCTGCCATTGCTGGGATAGCAAATGCACAGGCCTGCAGGCCAATAGCCAAAACTGCCTGGACGATCCGCAATGCCGGCGCTGCCCCGGCCAGGCACCTGTGTCAAGTCCACCGTCAGATCCGTGCCGGCACGGGATGTGACGCGCATGGTGCGGGCATCGGTAATCATCTGCGCGCCCAGCTGGCATTTCTCATGCACCACGGGACAAGGCTTGAGCCGCTCCAGAATCTCCGGGTGCTCGTTGCTGATCATCATGATGCGCGCGCCCCTGGCCAGCAAAGCCGTGCGCTCCACCGCATGCAGCAAACCCTCCACCGTGCAATCGACGATGAAGTCACTGGAAGACAAGGCCGCAATGACCGGCTCCAGACCCTCGATGGCCAGTGAGGTGCCCGTGGAGCGCAACGGCGCCGCCTCCTTCAGCCGCGGCGAGGGCAAGCGGACATGAAACACCTTCGCCCCCATTTGCTCAAGCGCCAGCTCAGCCAGCTCCACCAACACCGAGCGCGACTGCGACTCCGACAAAATTGCCGCCACCTCGCCGCGCCGCACTTTGCACAAACCGAACACCTGCACAAAGTCGGCAACCCATTTGCCTTCCACACGCTCGATCAACATCACGCACCCCCTTCGCCGTCCCTGGCCTCGATAGCAAAAACAATCGGCAGACCCACCCATTAAGGCGCACCACCCGCACAAGACGCCTGCTGCACCGGTGGCATCAAATGGGTGAATCGAGAGCAGTGAAACACCAGCGGATCCACCGCTTCATCAATGCGAAAGTCGTGCACCAGCAGCTGCACGGCATCGTGGTCCCCCGCATCGTGCAAGGCATGCACGCTGCAATCGAACCAGACCGAAGCCCCTTCGATCCGCACAGCCCCCATCGGAGTCTCCCGCGTTGGCACTCCGCAAAACCGCACATCCTTGTCGCGACAGGCCAACTGCCGGCAAATGGCCGCATGCCTAGCCCCCAGGATGGACACGCCCAACCGAGGAGCTCGAACAAGCGCCCTCCAGGTCGATGAGCCCTTTTGCACAAAAACACCAGCCAACGGAGGATCCAATGAGACCCCCACCGTGAAGCTCGATGCGACCAGCACCTGCAAGCGCCCCTCGCACCGTGCCGCAATGGCCGCCACTCCCGAAGGAAAGCGGCTGAACGCATCTCGCACCCGCTTGCCATCAAGCATCACCGACTTGCACATCTCCCCCACCCCTTCCATCAGACACATCCCCAACATCCATACATTCATGACGATCGAAAGATTAATGCAATAAGCAAATACGCAAAACAGGGGTTAACACCTAACTCCCCATGCGCCAAAGATGTCAACATCAACCTAAGAATTGGAACAGCGTCCGCTCCAATCAGAGAGACGCCTTTTTGGTCTTTGGCAAAGAATGTCTTCCAACTATGACGATCGCAACAATATCGATGAACACATTTTTTCTGCATCATGCAGACAATCCCAAGGCGACAAGCCCTCCTCTGTAATGTCGCCGCCGCTACAAGGAGATCCCCGATGCAACTACACATCGTCCTGATGGCCTTCCACGCCACTCCATCCGACGAGCTGCAGCAGCACATCGACACTGCATTCCGGCGCATGCCCGCCCTTTGCGAAGGCCTGCTTCGCTATGAATTGGTGAAAAACCATTCCTCCACCTCCGCCCAGTACAGCCATGCCCTGCTTTCCGTCTTTGCCAGCCCTGGCCACCTCAGCGCCTATCGCGTCAGCCCTGAACACGATGCCTTGATGCAACTGCTCAAGCCCCATGTCCGGGAAATCGTCGTGCTCGACACTCCCTGGCCCGCCAGCCTGTCCACACTGCCCGCCTGAAGCCAGGGTCGTTCGGTGCCTGGCCCATGGCCTCAGTCGGCTGCAATGGGCGCGCGCCTGCGCTCTTGGCAAGCCTAAACCCTTGATGAACGCGGGCTTCAGGCTTGATTTAAAGGTCACGGCCTATCATCGGTTCTTTATGCGCTGCCTGGGCTCCGGCTTGGGTGCCACGCTCTCATTCAACATACTTTGGAGGATTTCCCCATGAACCGTGCATTCCTGCTGGCGTTTCTGGTTGGTCTTGGCGCTACTGCCTGTGGCGGCGGCTCGGACAGCCCTGCTCCCGCTCCGGCCCCTGCTCCCGCACCGGCACCGGCGCCCACACCTGCGCCGACGCCTGCGCCCACCCCGGCACCGACACCTGCGCCAGCGCCAGGCCCGCAGCAGCCTGCGGCAGCTTTGTTCGACTACTCGGGCACCTGGAGGGAGCACGATGAACGCTGCGAGTGGAGCAGCGCCGGTTACTACAAATGGGATGTGGATGTGGTGACGAAGAAGTCCGCCACCTTCTTCGAGCGCCAAGAGCACACCCTGGCCTACAACAACCCGCAGTGCACGGGCACGGTGTTGCACACCATCCCGAAAGAGGTGGAATACCTGAGCGTAGTGGGCCAGGGCCAGCTGGCCGATGGCACGCGCGTGGACTTGATCGACGAGAAGCGCCACCCCAATGGCCCGGTGGTCGAGAAGTGCGTGGCCGTCATTCAGGATGGCAAGCTGTTCTCCGAGTGCCATGATGCGCCTCGTGGTTACCCCACGTATGTGGAGCGCCATGAGTGGGACGTGCGTCTGCCCTGATGATGATGCTGATGGCCTGATGCCTTTGGCCGGCCAGCGCCGGTGCAAGGCATCGCAGTGGCCAGAGGCTGCTGCCCAGACGTGAAAAAAGCGGCTTTGCCTGTGGGCAAGCCGCTTTTTTCATGCGCACAGGCCGGCGCAGCGCTGCAGACCTCAACAAGCCGTGTTGCTGCGCTCAATGTCCGCGCCCAGGCCGCGCAGTTTGGCTTCGATGGCTTCGTAGCCCCTGTCTAGGTGGTGCAGCTCGCCCACGATGGTCTGGCCATCGGCCACCAGGCCGGCGATAACCAGGCAGGCCGAGGCGCGCAGATCGGTGGAGCTGACGGCCGCGCCGCTGAGCTGGGCGCCGCCTTCAATGACGGCGACCTTGCCATCGGCCTGGATGTGCGCGCCCAGGCGCGCCAATTCGCTGACGTGCATGAAGCGGTTCTCGAAGATGGTTTCGGTGATGGTCGAGATGCCCTGCGCCACGCAGTTGAGCGCCATGAACTGCGCCTGCATGTCGGTCGGGAAGCCCGGGTATTCGGTGGTGCGGAAGCTTTGCGCCGTGAGCTTGCCCGAGGCCGCGCCCGGGCTGCGCACGCGGATGCCCTGCGGCTTGCACTCGATGTCCACGCCCATGTCGCGCAGTTTGTCCAGCACGGCGCCCAGGTGCTCGCATCGCGCGCCGCGCAAGAACACGTCGCCGCCGGTGGCGGCCACAGCGCACAGGAAGGTGCCCGCTTCGATGCGGTCGGCCACCACGCTGTGGCTGCAGCCCTGCAGTTGCTCCACGCCCTGGATGCGCAAGGTGGCTGTGCCATGGCCTTCGATGCGCGCGCCCATGGCAATGAGCATCTCGGCCAGGTCGATGATTTCGGGCTCCAGCGCGGCATTGCTCAACACGGTTTCGCCCTCGGCCAGCACGGCGGCCATGAGCAGGTTTTCCGTGCCGGTGACGGTGACCATCTCGGTGGTGATGCGCGCGCCGCGCAGCCGCGACATGCCCTGGGGCAGGCGCGCGACGATGTTGCCGTGCTCGACCGCAATCTCCGCCCCCATGGCCTGCAGGCCGCGGATGTGTTGGTCCACCGGGCGCGAGCCGATGGCGCAGCCGCCGGGCAGGGCCACGGTGGCGCGGCCGGTGCGCGCCATCAGCGGCCCCAGCGCCAGGATGGATGCGCGCATGCTGCGCACCAGCTCATAAGGGGCTTCGGGCTCGCCCAGCTGTTGCGCCCGCAAGCGCACCGTACCCTGGGCATCGTGCTCGGCCTGCACGCCCATGTGCTGCAGCAGCTGCAGCATGGTGCGCACGTCCTGCAGGCGCGGAACGTTGTGCAGCGTCACGGCCTCGCTGGTGAGCAAGGCTGCACACAGCAACGGCAGCGCCGCATTCTTGGCGCCGGAGATGGGCACTTCGCCCTGCAGGGCGCGGCCGCCACGGATCAACAGTTGTTGCATGGTCTTTGTTCAATCGGCAAAGGTTATTGCGCGTTTTGCTGGGCTTGCCACTGCGCGGGCGTGAGCGTTTTCATCGACAGGGCGTGCACCTCATCGGTGTGCAGGCGCTGGCCCAAAGTGGCATAGACCAAACGCTGGCGCTGGATCAGCCCCAAGCCTTCGAAGGCGGGTGAGACGATGGTGGCAAACCAATGGCGGCCATCGCCTTGCAGCTCGATGTGCTGGCATTCGAGGCCTTGCTGGATCAGCGATTGAAGTTCTTCGGCGGTCATGGCAGAGGCAATGTGTGTGTGAGTGAACGGGGCGAGGGCAGCAGGCCTTGGGCGGCGCGCGGCCATCAATGGCGGATTTTGTAGCCGATCTTGAGCAGGTGCAGCGCCAGCCAGCTCGTCAGCGCCCAGGCGCCGCCGGTGATGACCAGGCTCAGCAGCGGCGAGAAATCGCTGTGGCCCAGAAAGCCGTAACGGAAACCGTCGATCATGTAGAAGAACGGGTTGAGGTGGCTGATGCCCTGCCACAGCGCTGGCAGCGAGTTGATGGAGTAGAACACGCCGGAGAGGAATGTCATCGGCATGATGAGAAAGTTCTGGAAGGCGGCGAGCTGATCGAACTTGTCGGCCCACAACCCGGCGATCAAGCCCAGCGTGCCCAGCAGGCCAGCGCCGATGATGGCAAACAGCAGCGCCCATAGCGGATGGGCCAGGCGCAAGGAAGTGAACAGCAACGTCACCAGCATCACCCCCAACCCAACGGCCAGGCCGCGCAGGATGGAGGAGCCGACAAAAGCCACATACCAGGCGCGATGCGACAGCGGCGTGAGCAGCAAGAACACCAGGTTGCCGGTGATCTTGCTCTGAATCAGCGAGGAGGAGCTGTTGGCAAAGGCGTTTTGCAGCACGCTCATCATCACCAGGCCCGGCACCAGAAAGCTGGTGTAGTTCAGCCCGCCATAGACGGTGACGCGGCCATCGAGCACGTGGCCAAAGATCATCAGGTACAGCAGCGCCGTGAGCACCGGCGCTGCGATGGTTTGGAAAGCCACGCGCCAGAAGCGCTTGACCTCCTTGATCAGCAGCATCTGCCAGCCAAAGGAAGGTGGGGCGGGGGTCGGGGGCATGTTCGATGGAAAAGGCAAAGAGCAAGAGGGGCTGGGGTGGCGCCAGGCCTGGCGGCCAGCGCGGGCAGGATGGGGTCAGTGGCCGCTGCCGTCTGGCGACTCGCCCATGATGGAGACGAACACATCTTCCAGATCGGCGCGGCGGATTTCCATGTCCTGCAGCTGCACACCCGCTTCGCGCAGCTGCGCCAGCAGCCGCTCCACATCACCGGGCTCGCGCGCCGGAATCTGCACCACGCGGCCAGTCACACGCGCCTGTGCCGCCAAGGCCTCGGGCAGCGGCTGATCGGTTTTGAACTGCAACACGCTTTGCGTGGCGGCCGCCAGCAAGGCGGTGGTGTCTTCCAGAGCGATGATGCGGCCGCGCTTGAGCATGGCAATGCGATGGCACAGGGCCTCGGCCTCCTCCAGGTAATGGGTGGTCAGCAGCACCGTATGGCCTTCGCGGTTGAGGCGGTCGATGAAGTGCCACAGCGTCTGGCGCAGTTCCACATCGACACCGGCGGTGGGCTCGTCCAGTACGATGATCGGCGGCTTGTGCACCAGCGCCTGCGCCACCAGCACGCGGCGCTTCATGCCGCCCGAGAGCTGGCGCATGTTGGCATCGGCCTTGTCGCTCAGCCCCAGGTGGTGCAGCAACTCTTCAATCCAGGCCTCATTGCGGCGCACGCCGAAATAACCGGACTGAAAGCGCAGCGTCTCACGCACCGAGAAGAATGGGTCAAAGGCCAGCTCCTGCGGCACGATGCCCAGCCGGCGGCGCGCCTGAGCGTAGTCTTGCTGCACGTCGAAGCCTTGCACCGTCACTGTGCCCGAAGTGGCCTTGGCCAGTCCAGCCAGAATGGCAATCAGCGAGGTCTTGCCCGCGCCGTTGGGCCCCAGCAGGCCAAGAAATTCGCCTTCGCGAATCTCCAGGCTGACCTCATGCAAGGCCTGAAAAGGGCCACGCGGCGTGGGATAGATCTTGCTGACGGACTGAAAGGAAACGGCGGCATGGGTCATGGTGGGCGCCGATTGTAGGTCAAGGCCTGATCTGCCGCCCTGCCCGCCCGCAACCGGGCATGGATCGGCCAGGCGCAACCGATACAATGCCCCGCGCATGATGCCCAGGCCCGGTCGCCGCTGCCTGTTCGCCCATTTTTTCCAGCCATCTTCGTGCCTGCCCCACCTGTTTTGCCATCCCGGCCCGCCGCCCGACCCAAGCGGCAGCGCACGCGCTCCTGGCTGAGTGGCGGCGCCAGCCACGTCCGTTACGACCATCGCCAGCGCCCTGCACAGCTCGATGTGCGCTGCCCACGCTGTGGCCAGCGCGCGCTGGCCACGCCGCCGCCGGCCCTGCTCGATGCCATGCCCGATGTGCGCATCGCCGCTGACGGCAACGCCTTGTGGGACCAGCCGTTTGACCTGCGCTGCACCGCCTGCCTGTATCGCGCGCAGGGCGTGGCCTACGCCCAGTTGCCTCCGCTGTTTCACCAAATCAGCGTCGGCGGCCGCACCCTGTGGGCCTGGAACAGCGAGCACCTGGACATGATTGCCCAGGCCCTGCAAGGCCGGGACGTGCGCCGCCACCCCTATGGCTTTTTTGCCACCTACATCCAGCGTGGTTGGATGCTGTGGCGCCACAAATTCATCCACGCCATTTCCCAACACCAACGAAAGCACAGCACATGAAAATCGCCATCCTCCCCGGTGACGGCATCGGCACCGAAATCGTCGCCGAAGCCGTCAAGGTGCTCCAGGCCCTGGGCCTGCCGCTCGAAATGGAGCAAGCCCTGGTCGGCGGCGCGGCCTACGCCGCGCACGGCCACCCGCTGCCCGAGGCCACGCTGAAGCTGGCCAAGCAAGCCGACGCCATCCTGTTCGGCGCCGTGGGCGACTTCAAGTACGACACGCTGGAGCGCCACCTGCGCCCCGAGCAGGCCATCCTGGGCCTGCGCAAGGAGCTGGGCCTGTTTGCCAACTTCCGCCCCGCCATCTGCTATGAGCAGCTCACCCACGCCTCCAGCCTCAAGCCCGAGCTGGTGGCCGGGCTGGACATCCTCATCATCCGCGAGCTCACGGGTGACATCTATTTCGGCCAGCCGCGCGGGCGCCGCACCGCCAGCGACGGGCACTTCCCCGGCAGCGAGGAAGCCTTTGACACCATGCGCTACAGCCGGCCCGAGATCGAGCGCATCGCCCACGTAGCCTTCCAGGCCGCACGCAAGCGCGGCAAAAAAGTGCTGTCGGTGGACAAGGCCAACGTGCTGGAGACCTTCCAGTTCTGGCGCGACGTGATGACTGAAGTGCACCAGCAATACCCGGACGTGCAGCTCGAACACATGTACGTGGACAACGCCGCCATGCAACTGGTCAAGGCGCCCAAGAACATCGACGTGCTCGTCACCGGCAACATGTTCGGCGACATCTTGAGCGACGAGGCCGCCATGCTCACCGGCTCCATCGGCATGCTGCCCAGCGCCAGCCTGAACGAGAAAAACCAGGGCCTGTACGAGCCCAGCCACGGCAGCGCGCCCGACATCGCCGGCAAGGGCATTGCCAACCCGCTGGCCACCATCCTCAGCGCCGCAATGATGCTGCGCTACTCGCTGAACCAGCCCGAGGCGGCCGAGCGCATCGAGGCCGCCGTCAAGAAAGTGCTGGCCAGCGGCCTGCGCACGGCCGACATCTACAGCGAAGGCACGAAAAAAGTCGGCACCGCCGAAATGGGCGACGCCGTGCGCGCCGCGCTGTAAAAGCCTGTTCAAGGCACACACGCAAGCCCGCAGCATCAGAACGCCATGAGCAACGCCCTGCCCCCAACGCCAGAACCGCCCCAGCCCGCCGCCCAGGGTCACACCGCCAGCCCCGGCCCAGCCGGCCAGCTCTCGGCCAGCGAAGTGCTGGTGCAACTGCTGACGCGGCTGGACAAGCCTTCGTTCTCGGTGCGCGAGCTCATGGCCTTAATGGGCGACAAAGGCCTGCTGATGCTTTGCGCGCTCATGACGCTGCCCTTTCTTTTCCCGGTCTCCATCCCGGGCGTATCCACCGTGTTCGGCTGCGCCATCTTGCTCATTGCGCTGTCCATCAGCCTGGGCCGGCTGCCCTGGTTGCCGCCCTTCATCGCCGACCGCCAGCTCAGCGCCGATCGGCTGCGCCCAGTATTGCAGCGCGGCCTGGGCGTGTTGCGCAGGCTGGATGCCATCCTCAAACCGCTGCGCATGCACCGCCTCACCGGCGGCCCCATGCGCAACCTCAACGGCCTGGCCATCATGTTTGCCGCCGTGCTGCTGATGCTGCCGTTGGGCCTGGTGCCGTTCTCCAATACCCTGCCGGGCATCGCCATTTTGCTGCTGTCGCTGGGCGTGGCCCAGCGCGATGGCCTGCTGGTGCTGGGCGGCTACCTGGTCACGCTGGGCTCGGTGGTGTACTTCGGGCTACTGGCCTGGGCTGCCTGGAAAGCCGGCAGCCATTTCTTCATCTGATCTTCATCTGATGAATGGCCCACACGCAAAAAAGCCAAGCCCGCAAGCTTGGCTTTTTCATTCTGGTGGGCCCCCTGGGAGTCGAACCCAGCACCAACGGATTATGAGTCCGACGGCAATATGTTTTAAATCAATGGGTTATGCCGATTTTTCCCGCAAAGAAAGATTGCCTCTTGCCTAGGGCTATTGTCCTTTTGCGGGAACGCTTTGGCGCTCCGGCCAACCACCCGAAGCCCGCTTGAGGCGGGCTTTGCTGTGCCCACTGCTCGGGCGGCATGCGAGCAAGGCCCAAAATCATTGATCAGTTATTGTTCCATGTCGTGCCGCTATAGGGCCGACCGCGGCAGATAGTGATCTGCCCAGCCTGGGGCCAGCGCCAGGGCACCACATGGTCTGTTCAGTTTTTGCGCAGACCACTGGCTTTGTACTGGCGATCGCCAGCGGCCGCCAGAGGCCGCCAGCCATCGCCAATAGTCGCTGAAACTGCGGAAAAAGCCGGAAATGGATAGAATTTATCTCCGATTATCAATCCAACCGGAGCCTGAAAATGAAGCAACGCCCCATGCACATCATGCGCCCGGTCAAGCGCGAGGTGCTTTCTGCGCGCCAATACCAAAAGCTGGCGCAAACTCAGCCACATCTCATTGAACGCTCGCGCTTCATCCCGCCAAGCATTGGCAGCCCAGGCTTTGGCCGCTTTGACGTGGTGTACTCTGTGCCCATGTTGCGACCGCAATCGGCATGAACAAGAAACTGAGCAGCGTGCCTACGCCGCAAACCCCGCAAATCAGCGAACAAACCTTGCAACGCATGTTGGCGCTGCAGGAGTCAAAGATCGCCCTTGAGCTCAAGCAAACAGAGCTGGCCAGCAAGGAAATCGATCACAACTCCAGCATTGCAGACAAAAGCATTGCGGCACAAGCGGCCGACCGCAAGGATGAGCGCGCAGTGCAACGAGCAATGCACCTGCACCGATTGGTCTTTGCTGGATTTGTGGTGCTGGTTGTCGTGGCCCTGATCATTGTGGCGCTGCTCAACGACAAAGACGCGATCGTGCTGGATCTGACAAAAGTCATCTTTGGCTTTGTTGGTGGATGGGGTGCCTCTGCCGCGTGGCGATCGCGGCAAAAAAGCCCCCCGCCTGATGCGGATTAACTCCGCAATCCTGCGCTCAAGCCCGCCATCAGCGGGCTTTTCTTTGGCTGCTGCTTGGGGTATCATGCGCCTGCCTCGCAAGAGGCGTGGGTTTGGCGACCCAACAAGTCAAAGGCGCAGCAAGGCCGCTCGCCTCTCATGGTGCAAGCGGCTTTTTTCATGCCCGTGCTGCGCGGGCGCGGCTTCCTTTTATGGCAGGCCGTGTGGGAGCCCGCAAGGGCTGCCGGTACCTTTGACCCGGTTCGCCAACCCGCACGCGCCTGCCACCCATCGTTTGGCGACGGTGAGCGGCAGGCTCCACAACCTGTTTGTCAAAGGAGCCATCATGGCTAACGCCCTCACCACCGTGGACTTCCACGGCCAAGCCCTTCTCGTCACCCTCATTGACGGTCAGCCTGCCGTAGCCCTGCGCCCCGTGTGCGACGCAATCGGCCTAGACTGGCAAGCCCAATTGCAGCGCATCAAGCGAAATCCCGTGCTGGCAGAAGGTGTGTGTATTACGACCACACCTTCGCAAGGCGGCCCGCAACAAACCACCTGCCTGCCCCTGAATATGCTCAACGGCTGGCTCTTTGGCATCAGCGCAAGCCGCGTCAAGCCCGAGCTGCGCGAGCGGCTGATTCAGTACCAGCGCGAATGCTTCGACGTGCTGGCCCGCCACTTTGGCGCAGCACCAGCCCAGCCCTACAGCGTCAGCCCCGACCAAACCCTTTCAGCCGAGCAAGCACAAACCCTGCGTAGCCTGCTCCAAGACTTTGCCAAGAGCATGCCCAAAGACCTGCAAGCGCAAATCATGGTGCAAGGCTGGAGCAAGCTCAAAGCCCACTTCAAGGTGGACTACCGCCACATACCGGCAAATCAGTTCACCGAGGCCGTGAGCATCCTCAGCCGCCACATCGCGCAGTGGGCACCAGCGGATCCGCAAAAAACCACCGCCCCGGCGCTCGACCTCACCGGCGGCCCGGCCATGCAAGCAGCCCACGAAGCCGCCTGCCAGTACATCGACAACCTGCGCAGCGGCCAGCAGCAGCGCTGGGACTTGCCCCCTGAAGTGCTGCAAGGGCTGGTGCTTGACGCCCTGATGAGCCAGCGCTTTATCGTCAGCTTCGGCTACGGCCATGGCATGAGCATCAACCCCATCGCCCGCGACGCCTACGTGCTGCCCAGCTCCAAATGGGCCAGCGCCATCGAATCGGGCGACGCGCACCTGCCACCTGAAGAACTGGCCCGGCTTGCCAACGTCTGCACCCAGCGCATGGCCCGCGCCCTGCAACGCAGGCTGCCGCCCGCACAGCCGCCCGCGCTGGCCTGAACCCCATTCCATCCATGCCCGCATGCCGCCTACCCCAGCAGGCAGGCAGGGCATGCCTCACCACAAGAAGGATCGCGCCATGAACTGCGCACATCCGTATTTCCACCAAGGTGGGGGACATTGCTTGCCTGACTACAATCGCGCACATCATGCCAATCTTCCAAATCACCCCGCTGGGCGACAACTACGACAGACTCAAGCAGGAAGTCGAGAGTCGCTTTGAGTCCAAAGATCGGCACACCCTGCAAGCAAAGGCCGGGTGGCTGGTGCGTTATGGCGGCACCACCATCGAAGTCTCCAATCTGCTGAACATCACCGGCCAGGAACAAGGCGAGAAGTCTCCTGTTGGCCCCACACTTGTCACCTCATTTGCCAGCTACTACGGGCGCGGCCCGTCGGACATGTGGGAATGGCTCAAGACCCGTATGGAAGGCACGGCGTGATGGCCACCACCCGCGCCAAAAAACAAGCGGCAACAGAAGAAGCCGTTGCCCCGCCAGCGATCATGACCACGCCTGCACAAATGGGCATGGCACATGGCATGGATGCGGTTTTCGTCTGGCAGCAAATGACCGATGTGCAAAAAACCCTTGGCGCTATCGACGCCAAGCTTGATCAGCACAAAGAGTCTGTTGCGAAACTGGAAGCAGACATCGCCCGCATCAAAAGCGACGTCTCCGAATTCAAGCAAATCAGGCACACCGCAAAAGTGCTTGCGTGGGTTATTGGCGTAGCCGCTGCGGCTTTTATGACCGTCACCGGCTACATCGCAAAAGAGGCATGGGGCATCCTCAAGCCCCATGCCATGAACGCCGTCGCCAAATCAGAACCTGTGACGCAAGCCAAATCGCGGCCCTGATCTGAGCGATCGCAACCCCTACCCCCCCTTGCGCCACATCTGCGCCTCCCGCACGATCTTGTCCACCCGGCGGGCGATCTCGTCGCGCCGGGCGCGCAGTTCCTGCAGGCGGCGGTTTTTCTCGGCTGCCGGCGCCGAGCTGGCCAGCGTCAGGCGCATTTGCTGGTTGATCAGCGTCACGCCCTTTTGCGCTTGGTGCAGCACCGGGTAGGCGGCCATCTCCGGGCGCGAGACCAGCTCCTGGTACCGTTGCAGCTCGCCCAGCCTGCGGGCGTTGCTGGCTGAGGCGTAGATCTCGTTGATCTCGCTTTGCAGGCGATAGAAGCGCTCGGCGTACTTGGATGGGATCGTGCCCGAGTCCTTGACCATATCACCCACCACGAACCAGTTGTTCACGCTGCTCAAGTCGCTCTTGGGCGATTCGGGCAAGTCCATCATCGGCCGCGCCATCCAGTCGCCTGCGTTGAGCGCCTGCACGCCCAGCCAGCCAAAGTAGCCCCGGATCAGGTGCTCGATCTTCTTGGGCGATGCGCCCAGCGCCCGGCCGGCCGCAATGGCCGCTGCCGAGGTGTTGGCATCGTAGCGATCCTCGGGCAGCAGCCGCTCCAGCGCCATGCCTTCGATGGCCTGCTCGCGGAACATGTCGTAGTTGAACCAAGCCTCGGCAGCGGGCTTGATGAGCTGCGGCGTCAGGTTCATCGACAGCGAGTTCATCAGGATCGACATCACCGAGTCCTTGAAGTCCTTGGCCTGGTAATCCCCATCCGAGAACACCAGCTCGGTAAAGCGCTCCACCACCGTGCCCATGGCCCCCACCTCAAACGGCTTGGGGATGTAGTACCACTTGCCGCCCATCTTCACCGGCCAGTAGGTGTTGCGGATGTAATCCGGCATGGCCCGGTACTCGTCATCATCGGCATTGAGCAGGTACAGCACAGCCGACGCCATGCCGATCAGCCCCGTCACCGCCCAGAACCGGCGCGGGTCGCGCGCCGCGCCGCGCACCAGGCGATCCATGCCCTGCACGCGGGCATTGGCAAACGGCACCACCTGGGCAATCGCGCGCACCGCCGCAAAGCTGCCCATGCTGGTGAAGTTCATCAGGTCGCGCGCCTCAAAGCTCGCCTCCAGGTGGCTCTTGGTTTTGGCCAGCGTGCGCTGGTAGATCACCGCCCGGTTGACCATCTCGATGCGGTCGCCCACCTCCTGATAATTGTTCAGCGCGTCCCCGAAAAACCGCCGGATCTTCTGCGGGGTATCGAGGATCTGCCCCTCCTCAATGCCCTTGGCAATCATGCGCTCGTAATGCTGTGCCTGATTGCCATCATTGAACGAGCCAAACCGCACCGCGCCGCCGCCGGCAATCAATTGCGCGCGGGTGTCGCTGCCCTTGGCCGTCAGCGCCAAGCCCTCCAATGCGTTGCCAATGGGGTCGTAGCCCACATCCGCCGTGGCCGTGGCCTGCAGCGTGTCCCGGATCAGGTTTCGGATGCGGAACACCGGAGAGGCCGTCACCCCCACCGTCAGCATGTGCTTGGCCTTGCCAGCCGTGCGCATCAGGGCATTGTTGTAGCCATTGAAGTTCAGCGACTCCAGCGCGATCAGCACCAGCGGATCATCGACCTGCCAATACACCTTCTTGCCGCCCTGCATCGTCCAGGTGCCGCCCTCGACAGGCTCCTTCACCTGCCGCGCCTCGCCCATGCTCTGGGCCGCATTCAGCGCATTGTTGGCCGCCAGGTTGCGCATGCTGGCCGTCAACATCGCATGCCAGTTGGCCATCAGGTTCTCCAGCGGGTCGCCCAGCTTGTCCGTGCCGCCCTCCAATCGGCGGATCACCTGCTGGCGCGCCAGGCCAGTGCCTTTGCTGCTGAAGTCAAACGCCGTGTTGTTCTCTGCCGAGACGCGGTAGAACGGCACATAGAAGTCGCTCTCCCACTGCTTGCGCGATTCGGGGTCGATCAGGCCCGCCGCCTCGGCAATGTCCAGAATCGAGCGGTTGTAGCGGTTCAGCGCCACCAACGCATTGTGGTAGGCCTCGGGCCGGGGCCTGCCGTTGGCCATCTTGCCGTAGAGCTTGTTCTTCATCGCCTCGATCTCCTCGGCGTTGAACAGGTTCTCGCGTGATGCAGCTTGCGCCTTTGCGCCCGGCTTGCCTTTGGCCGCTTGCAGCGCCGTGGCCTGGTCTTTGTAGCGCACGGTTGTACCGTCTGCATACGTCACAGTCCACTCCTTGGAGAGCCGGTCTGCCCGGTTGCCCACCACATACATGAAGAAGTTGCGCACCTCCTCGGTGCTGCCCAGCTGCTTGGACAGCTCGCCCAGGAACCCCTCGGGGTACTGGTCCGTCTCCACGGCAATGGCCCCATCCTTGAGCACAGGGATACCCAGCGTGGCCACCGCCTCCACCGCGCCATCCGTGCCCTTGGAGAGCTGCGCCTGCATCCAAGCCGTTTTGGAGAGGCCTTTCAGTGGTCGGAACTGATCCACCACCCCTTGCACCACTCTGTCGCGCGCGTTGTGCCCAATCTCGCGCACGCGCTCGCTCAATGGCTGCTTCTTCGAGTAGCGATCAAACTTCGATGCCGCCGACTTCTCCGCAGGCGACCAATGCTCGGGGATCTCCAGGCTGTCGTCCATCCAATCGCCCACCTTGTCCAAGGCGGCATTGGCTGCGGCGCGCACACGCTGGCTGCGGCTGAAGCGAACGTCCTGCAGGCCGGCCTGCACGTCCAGCGTCAGCAGGCGGCGCAGCTCGTCGGCCACCGCCTCGGGCGCGGCCTTGCCCTCCTGTGGGGATGGTGGTACAGTGGCTTTGCCTTCTTGATTTGTTGAGCCAGATCGCTCCACACCGCTTGCGGTGTCAGTCCTGGACACTCTCAGATCAAGAAGGCTTTTTGTTGCTTCGCGTTTGTGTGCGTTTTGCGCTATGCTCCAGCTGTCCCCTGAAGCGGATGAGCCAGACCGTTCGGATGCTTTTGCATCAACACTGGATACTCGGCGCTTCAGGGGACTTTCTACCGCTTCACGCTCGTGCGTGTTTTGCGCTATGCTCTGGGCGTCTCCTGAAGTTGTTGCGCTGTGTGGCTCGGATGCTTCGGCATCAGCAGCAGATACGCTCGGCTTCAGGAGATTTTCTTTGAGCATCACGCTGTGCAAGTACATGCGCTGCGTGTTGGCGTCCTTGCGCACAAGCACCGTCACCATGTTGTCGCTACCGTCAATCGTGACCGGGGCGGCAATATAGAAGCTGGTTCCATCGCGAGCATGCTGCGCCTGCATCACCACAGCCCCGCGCTCGATCACATCCTTGACAGCAGCAAACGCCGCGCGCTTGTACGCATTGGCCCCGCCGTGCGCCATCGACGACTTGGCCGCACGCTCATCAAGTACCACCTCCCCAATATCCTGGCGCGTGGCAACCCCGCCTTGGCGCGCAAACATCCGGGCCACGGCCTGAACCACATCGGCATAGCTGCCGCTTGGCGCATCCTTGGTGGCCAGCCTCGCCACCGGCTCGCCCTGCAAAATCCGCGCCTTCTCGGCATCGGATGCCGGCCGCGGCCTGCTGCGGCTCAAAGCCGGGCGGCCGCCGGCAACGCCGGCCTTGGCGCTGCGCTCCACCCAACGGCGCGCGGGCAGCAAATAGTTGTTGACGATCTCATCCTGGGTGAGCGCCAGCTCATTGAACAGCGGCACATGCTCGCGCAGCCAGGAGCGCATCGCCGCCACCGCGCGGCGCACAAAGCCCAGCTGCGGCTGATGCTGCGCCATAGAGGCCAGCACCTCCTCGGCCGCCTCATCGCGCTGCTCTTGGCTCATGCTCTTCCAAATCTCGGAATTGCTCGCCTCCTTGGCCTGCCCCAGGCCATGCAGGCCATACTCGCGCGCCTTGGCAATCACCTCCTGGGGCCGCGCCGCCTGAATATCGCGCAGCACCAGGGTCAGCCGCTTGCCAAACACCCCGCGCAAGCCCCAATGGCCCAGCGCCTCATGCAGCAGCACCCGCGCCACATCGCGCGGCTTGGGCAGCCGGTCAGCAATCAGGTACACCTTGCCATCGTGGAAAAAGCCCTCGGGCGCACCCTGGCCCTGCTTCGCCTGCACGGCGCTGCGCAGCTCCTCGGGGATGGCCTCATCGTGCAGGCTGGCGGCCACCACCACCTCCGGGGCATTCTTCCAGTGGCGGCGGATGCCATCCACCGTGCGGCGCACCTGCTCTGCGCGCTGCTGGCCCGCCGCCTGCTGCCGGCGGCTGTAGCGAATGTCCGGGTTTTGCGCGTCGAAATCGCCGCTGTTGCCGGTGGCAGACTTCAGACCGCGCGCATCGAACACGGCAAACTCAATGCCGCCATCCTCATCGATCGTGTAGGTGCCGCCATAACCCTTCGCCAGCAACTGCTGCGACAGGCTTTGCGCCCCTTTGGCCGTCAAATTCTTGAAACGCGCTTTATCTTCCTGGGTCAACTCCAGCGCATTAAAAGGGCGCGCAAACAGCTCCATCACGCGCGGTGCAGACTCTCCGCGCTTGGCCTTGGCGTAATACTCAGCCGTCCACCGGTCGCTAGTGACGTAGTGGCCGCGCCCCAACCAGCCTACGTCTTTTTTGTTGGGGTGTTCAACATCGAACGCGCTAAACGCATCTCGCGTTCCATGATAGAAAACTCGCGGCTCTCCGTTGGGAGAAACAAAGGGGAATCCTCTGGCAGCCCCCTGAGCCAAGCCACGATCTCCTCCCCTGTCTGAGCTTTGCGCAACTGCGCCAGTTCCTCTTGCTCCTGTTGTTCTCTCGTTCGCTTGATCGGCTTGCCAGTCATAACCCCACCATTTCTTGAACGCAGGCGTTCTGACCTGCACCCACTGATGGTAGGTCAGTTTCGTTTGCCCCTCTGCCTTGGCTTTCTCCCATGCCGCCTTGCCGCCATAGGCGCGCGCAGTTTGCTCAAACTCATGGCCGCCATCCAAGTGCGTCGCCAGCGGTTCGCCAGTGTCGGGGTCAACGGCCTTGGAAACCTCAGAAGGGTTGAAGGTCAGCAGGTTGTGCAATACACTGGCAACATCTCCTGAAGTGACCTTGCCAGAACTGGTTGCGCTTGCAGCAGTGGAAGAACTGGAATCCCTGGCCTTCAGGAGATTTTCTTTGGTCGTCACACTGTGAACATACATGCGCTGGGTATGTTCCTCGCGGTGTACCAGCACAGTCACCACATCATCGACACCACGGATCTTCACCGGCGCACTGATGTAGACGCTCTTACCGCCTTCACCCCGGGCGACAACCGCACCCTTCTCGATCACGGGAGCAACCGCCGCAAAAGCCTCCGCCTTGAACGGGTTCATGCCGTGGGCCATGGAATCACGCACGGCGCGCATGTCCAGCGCCACGTCACCAATCTCTGGGTTCGTGGCCTTGCCGCCTACCTTCTGAAATTGGGCCAGCGCCCATTCACGCAGTGCCGGGTAGCCGTGCGGGGCATCGTGCCCTTCCAAAACGGCAACCGCCGGGCCTTGCAAAACGTCGACGTTCTGCACCGCCTCCCAATCCCCGAACCACTGCTTGAAGCTGGGCGTGCGCACCTGCACCCATTGGCCGTAGCTCAGCTTGGTCTTGCCAGCGGCCTTGGCCCTGTCGTAGGCCGCGCGACCGCCATAGGCGCGCGCAGTTTGCTCAAACTCATGGCCGCCATCCAAGTGCGTCGCCAGCGGCTCACCAGTGTCGGGGTCAACGGCCTTGGAGACACCATCACCATTGACAGCCTCCACCATCTGTGCGAATCTTGCGTCAGCGCCGGGCAGCGGAGAGGACGCGGTTTCACCACCGCGCTGGAATTGACCAGACACCCTAGGGTCTTCTCCTTCAACCCCGGCGTTTTCTATTTCAACCGCTTCAATCAGGTACAGACGGTTGCCCTTGTCGGGCGAGACAAACTCCTTGCCCATGATCTTCACGCGCAGCACCTGGCCGTCAAACGGCATCGGCACCTCGAAGTGATGCACAGCCGCCATGTCCCCGGCGTCATGCACTTTCTTGGGCGCGCGAACCTCTCGCACACGCGCCAACGCGAACAGCTTGTCAATGTTGCCCAGCGCCTGCATGTGCGCCTGGGATGACACGGAGCGCTCCACGTTGGAGCGGCTCATCATCTTGGCGAACGACTCGCCAGATACCGTTGCCGTGAACCCGCTTTCCAGGTTCACCAACTCAGCCCCTACGATCTCTGCGCGCACTTCCTTGGCTTGGTTCGAGCCGCGCACACGGCGCATGCTCTTTGCCAGGCCCGCCAGCTCCCAATCCCCAAACCACTGCTTGAAGCTGGGCGTGCGCACCTGCACCCACTGGCCGTAGCTCAGCTTGGTCTTGCCAGCGGCCTTGGCCCTATCGTAGGCCGCGCGGCCGCCGTAGGCGCGTTCGGTGTCCTTGTACTGTTGCTGGGTCTGGCCCAGCTCTTGCGCTTGCCCCTTCTGGCGGCTCAAGCGCACATCGGGGCGATCTGCGCTGCCAGGGCCAGCCGCCGCCCCAGCCGCCGCCTCTACGCGCCCGTCTTGCCCTGCTGCTGCACCGCCTTGAGCGCGATCTGCTGGGCCACTTCCTGCTGCTCGGGCGTGGGCTCGCTCTGGTTGAGCCAGCTGCGCATCAGGCCCAGCCCGCCCTGGCTGCGCAGCAGGGGCTTGTCCTGACTCTGCTCGGGCTGCGCCGGGCTGGGCTGCGGGTTGTTGGTGGGCATTGCCAAACTCCTCAAAAAGCTGTTTTCTGGTCAGTGTGGGCTGATCGCCGAACATGCCGCCTTGCACGGCATTTTGCTGGGCAATCTGCACCTGCTGCAGCGCGCGCTGGGCAAAATTGCGCAGGCCATCGGCAATGCGCCGGGCAGAGCGGATGTTCTGGGCCATGAACTGGGCAATGACGAGCGCCTCCGGGTTCATGTCCAGGTCGAGATTTTGCACCTCCTGCGCCAGCGTGCGGCCCTTGCGCCGCGCGTTGACTGCCAGCGCCGCCGCATCGGCCACCGCCTGGCGAATGTCAAACTCGCCCGCGCCGGCCAGCTGGGCCATCGCCCCGGCCGAATCGGCCAGCGCCGCCATCACCGTGCGCGCCTCGGGGTCGGTGGCCTGCGCGTGCAGCTTGACCAGCTCATCATTGCCGTAGGCCTGCTTGAACGCCGCCGCCATCAGCCGATCCACCGCCTGGCGCGTGGGCGCGCCATCGGGCCCCAGCATGTTGCCGCGCTCGGCCTCGGGCATGGCATTGATGAAGCCGCGCAGCGACGCCGCCGTGGGGCTGCCATCCTCGCCAAACTCCAGCGCCGCCAGATTCACCCGCTTGGCATCGTTGCTGGCCTCCTCCAGCGGCGACAGGCGCGCCGTGGCCACCGTGTTGCTGCGGTCGCCAATGTCCGGCGTCACATCCGCCTCATCCATGATGCGCACCAGCATCGGCGATTGCAGGCGCTCGATGTGCGCCGGCTCGATGCCCAGCGACTGCGCATCCTCCATCAGCTCCTGGCGGTACTGGCCGGCCGTGCCCCGGTTGTAAGCCTCGATCAGCCCGGCGGCGCGGCCATTGCCCGCCACCGCGCGCAGCTTGCCCGGCTCGCCGGCCGCATAGCTTTGCACCGGCAGGCCATCGGCCGTGTTGGACGGGATCACATCCGCCGCATCCACCACCGCATAGCGCGTCTTCACGCGGTCGCCCCGGCCATCGGCCACCGTCTCCTCGCGCCCCAGAATCGAACTGGCCGGAAAATCCCCAAACACCACCGGCGCGCCCTGATCCATCGTGCGGCTCGGGCCAGTGCGCAGATAGTCCGGCTTCGCGGCAATCGCGTTCATCTGCTCGATGCTCGCCGCCGTGCTGCGGTCGCGGTTTTGCAGCACCATCTCCGCCGCGCGGCCCGGCACGCTCTGCGCCTGGCCAGCCTGCTGGGCTTGCTGAGCCTGCCCATCCAGCTCGGCCGCCTCGGCCAGCTCCTGCTCAAAGCTGCGCGCCGGCTGGGCCGCGGCCTCCTCGGCCTGCAACTGGCCCAGCCGCGCGCGCTGCGCATCCGTCAGGTTCTCGCCCATGCTCTGCAGCACCTCGATCTCTGCGGCGCGCGCATCGGCCGCATCGTCGATATGCACCCTCGTCGAAGGCGTGTCATGGCCAGCAGCGGCCTGCACGCCCGCCCGCTTGTCCCAATGGGCAATCAGCTGCGCCTTGCTCATCTTGGCCAGGTACGGGTTGGCCTTGAGCTGGGCCTCGGTCAGGATCTGCGCCATCGGCACGTCCATGGCCGCCTTGGCAAACGTCAGCCCCTTGGCGCCAAAATGGTGCATCGCATACAGGTTGTGGTTGTTCACCTCCAGCCCCTGGCTCTGCAACCGCTGGGCGTTCTGCCGATCCAGAAAATCGGCCATCTCCCCGCTGCGCTGCGGGTTGGCGCGCTGGGCCAGCAACTGCTCGCGCGTCAGCCCCTCGGCCCAATCGGGCTTGGCCTGCGCCACCACATCCAGCCAGGTGCCATCCAGAAACTGGTCGATGCCAAAGGCCGATGACGTCTTGGCCTTGGCCTGGGGGTTGCCGCCAGACTCCAGCGTGCGGCGATACTGCACATAACCCTCGCGCGAGAACGCTTGCTGGGCGGCCGGCGCTGCCGGCTGCTGCCCTTCGCCCGGCCCCTCGTCCAGCCCGTCGTCCGGCTCGTCGCCCTCCCCCTGCGCCTGGGCCGCGGCGGCACCAGCGCCCTTGCGCCCGCGCCAATCCAGCGCACTGCCCGCAGCGCCGCCAGCGCCCATGGCCGCGCCCGTCATCAGGCCGCGGGCCAACGTGCCGCCCAGGTCGAAGTCCGCATGCACATCGGCCTGCTGCTCGGCCCGGTGCGATGCCGCCTCCTCGCCCACGCTTTGCACCGCCTCTTCCGCGCCCTCCTGCGCGGCATTTCGGGGGATCGTCTTCAGCGTCGCCTTCTGGCCCGCCAGCAAAGCCGCCGACGCGTCGCCGCGAAACAGCCAGTTCATCAGCTTCCCGCCCGCAATGGTCGCCATGGCCGCAGGCAAAGTCACCTGATCGGCCAGCTCATTGGCCAGCCGCTCGCGCGCCTGCTTGAACGACATGCCGCCCTTGACCAACTCCTCAAAGCGCGGCGACTCCATCAACTGCGCATACGGCATCTGCGAAACCTTGCCGTACAACTGCTCGCGCCCCATCAGGCCCGACGTCGCCCCTTCGGCCAACAGCCCCGCCGTCGATGCCCTGGCCGTGGCCTGCGCCATAGTGCCGCCGCGCGCCAAGGTGGCCGCACCAACCGCGCGCGCTAAGCCAGCGCCGGCCAGCATGGCCGGGGCAGAACCAGCCACATCTCCAGCCAACGCCATCGGGTTCTGCGCATACGCCTTGGTCGTGCCCCAAAACCCCTTGGCGTCGGCCACCGCCTGCTGCTGCGCGGCAAACTGCGGGTTCATGGTCTGGTCGAAGTCTTGATACTCCGCCCGCGCTTTTTGGTTTGCGTCCAAATACCGCCCCAAAAGGCCCGCAACAACGTTGTTTTTCTCGTTCTCGGCCCGCTGCTCCGCAGCAAAATCCGAAGCCATCTGCGCCTGGCGCTGCAAGCTCTTGGAGTACTTGGCATCGCCACCGAAGAAGTTCCAACTATCGGTGATGCCACGATCCACCGCCGCGGCCGCGCTCAACGCATCCGCCAGCACCGAGGAAGTCGGCGCCTGCGCGCGCCGGGCCAGCGCCGCAGAAAACTCCAGCGCCCCCTGATTGAGCTTGGAGCCCAGCGCCATTGCCGTGTTGGCAACAGTCTCGCCCCAGGTGTATTCAGGCTTGGCCTCCGGCTGCGGCACAGGCTCGGGCTGCGGATTCTTCTTGGCAAACACCGCAAAGGGGTTTGGAACCTTCGACTCAGAGAGCGGAATCTTGCCGAAGGGGTTTTCCTCATCCTGTGGTGGAACTTGGTGTGTCTGCTGGGGCTTCTTGGCAAACACCGCAAAGGGGTTCTCCACCTTCGATTCGGAGAGGGAAATCTTGCCGAAGGGGTTCTCTTGCTCTTGGTTCGTAGGCATGCGCACGCTTTCCTGATAGTCAGGTCAGCATGCTTGCATGCTTGGAACCGCCAATCAGCGCCTCATTTGCAGCACCAGTTCGGCCATGCCGGGGCCGAATGTCTGATTGAACTGCTTGGCCAAACCCGGATTGGCGTGCAACCTGGCAATGTCCTCACCCGGAATATCCCCAAGCCTTTGCAGATCGGCCTCATGGGCGAGAAACTTCGGCAAGGCCGCCTGGTCGTCTGTTGCCCCGGTCATCTTCACGAAGTTGAGAAACGCATCCATGCGCTCGGGCTTGACCTCGTATGTCGTATTGCCAAACTGATCTCGCACCGGCTCGCCCAAGGCATGGCTCACGTTGGATGCGCTCCAGCGCACCTTGTCCTCGCCATCGCCGGCGCGGCGCTCCAGGCTGGGCTTCAAAACCCCCGCCCTGGCCGCCGCAATCTCCGCCTGGGTGCCGCCGCGCTTTCGCACAATATCGGCGAACAACTGCCCAGACAGGGCCGCCTGCTCCATCTCGTACTGCTGCTTGCGGGCCTTGTTGTTGGCCTCGGCCAAGCTCTGCTGGGCCGTGTAGCTTGCAGCAACAGCTGCGGCCAGCCCCTTGTTCACCGCGGCCAAATCCTCCAGCGCCGATGGGTCGCCGCGCTGAAGCTTGCGAACAGCAATCGCCATGTGCAGCAAGTTGTTGCCCGTCAGGGGCATGCTATCCACTCCCCCTTGCTCATTCGCCACCTGCAAGAAGGTCACGCCCGTTTTTTCATCTTGAACCGCCTTCACGCCCGGCACGGACTGCTGGCTGACGAAGGCCATCAAGCCCTTTGCATCTTCTCCATCCTGATTGCGCAGCACCCGCAGCCCAAAGTCCATATCCTCACGGGCATTGCGCTGTTGCTCGGCCTTTTCAAACAACGCGCCGGCCTGGCTGAAATTCCCTTTGCGCAGCGCCAGCGCGCCCAATTGCTGGTTGTACTCGCTGGGCTTCATGATCGAATTGATGATGTGCCCATGCTCAAAGCCATCGCCCGGCTGGCCGATGGCCGGCGTGGCCGCAGACAGGCTGCCCGGCATGCCCAGGCCGGCCACCCCAGGCGGCGCAGCGGGCGCTGACGCTGCGGCAGGCGCAGCAGCCGGAGCAGCCGGAGCAGCCGGGGCTGTTGCAGGGGCTGTTGCCTGGGCCTGCGCGCTCTTGGCCTGGCGCGACTGCTCCTGCAGCCGGCTGATCGCATCCTGCACGGGGTGCGCCAGCGCGTTGCCCTGCCCGCCAGGCGCCATCCGTTGCGCCAGATCGTCGTATTCCTTGGCAATCTCCGCCTCGCGCCGCAGCTTGCCCACCTCCAGGCTGTGCTTTTCCTGCTTTTGCTGCCGCTCCTCTTTCTCCTGATCCCACTTGCGGCGCAGCTCATAGCCCTGCATGCCGCCGCTCATCAGCCCCGTCAAAAACGCCGTTACACCACTGGACATATCACAACCCTAGTTTCTTACCCAAAAAAGCCCCGCCGATGGAGCCCAACGCCGTGCCAAACGCCTGCCACCCAGCGGCGCGGTTGGCCCTGTCTTGCAAATGCGCGTTCATCTGCACGCCGTACATGTTGGCCGCGCTGCTGCCCATCTGGCCTGCGGCGCCGGCCACGCCCTGGTGGGTCTGCATCATCCCGCCAATGCCCGCGTTGAAGGCGCTCAGCCCTGCGCCCATCGTGTTCACCCCCTGGCCTTGCGCGCCCATCGTCATCGACGGATAGCCCGCCAGCGCGTTGTTGGCGCGGTCGTACAACTGCAGGCGCTCGGCCCTGGCGGTATCGCCGGCCACCTTGCGCCCCTGCACGCGCGCCAGCGCCTCGCTGATGGCCATCGCCCCCTTGCCGGCCATCGCGCGGCCATCGTTGGGGTTGACCCCCATGCGCGCCATCTGCCTGTCCATCGCCTGGCGCTGCATGCCAAAGGCCTGCGCCACATCCGCATCCGACTGCCCGGCCAGTTGCTCGCGCCGGCCGGTCTCGCTGAACGTCGTCGCATCACTGGCAATCGCATCCTGAATGCCCGAGAGCTGATCGCGCTTTTGCAGGGCAAACTGCCGGTCTTGCTCATTCCAATGCCACAGCTGCTTGCTCTGCTCGATGGTCTGCTGCAACTGCTGGCGCTGCAGCGGCGCCATCTCCTCGGACAAACCCACCAGGCGCCGCACGGCATCGTTTTGAATGCCCAGGCTTTCAATCTGCGCGGCCACCAGCTCCGGCGGCGGCGCAGGGATCTTGCTCGACTTCCCGCCCATTTCACAACTCCAAAAACCGGCACTCCTGCCGCTTCATCGCATACACCAGCACATCGCCGCCATCGCTGGCCGCGCCGGGCAAGCAGGCCACCTGCCTGAAGCCCACATGCTCGTCAAAGCGCCGGGCATCGGCATTGCGCGCCTCCACCCAGCCCCAAAGCGTCTGCACCCCGCACACCTTGAACGGGTAGGCAAAGCCAGCGCGCAAAAAATCCCGGTTCAGCCAGCTGCGGCCATCCACCGCCGCCAGATGCACCCAGATATTGGCCCCGTTGAAACCCTCGTAGATGGCCGCGGCAATCACCTGGCCGTCACGCTCCAGACCAATGGCCCGCATCCCCTCCTGCAAGGCCAGCGACGGGATGCGCGCCTGCGCAAACGCCGCCACCCTGGGAAAGTCAAAAGTCAGAACACCGCGCGCCATACCCCGTTTATCGCAAGCTTGGAACGGCAAACAGCGTCGTTAATGCCATCAGCCATGCGAGGCCTCCGGCGCCACAGGCCACTGAATCCGCTCCGGGTCGGGCTGCTCGGTGATGTCGCGCAGCGCCTGGCGGTAGGCCAGCCACTGTGGCGGCACAGGCTCGCCCCGCTCCTGGGCGCGGGTGACGATCCAATCACAGGCGGCCAGCAGATGATCGCGCTTGGCCCGCACTTGCGCCCAGCGCGCTTGGGGCTGCACTGACGGCTCCTGCGGCGCATCCCATCGCTGCGTCTCCAGGTTCCACAGCGCGCCTGGCTGCGGCGGCGCTTGCATGGCCTGCTCGGGCGGCGGCTCAAACACCACCTCGCCGCCACTGGGGCAGGCCACCAAGTGCTCGGTTTCTGGCTGGCAAACCCCGAACTCGACCACATGCGGGCCGAGCCGCACATAAAACGCCCTCATCGCTTCACCCCCAGCAGAACAATGTCGCACGGCGCTATCCTGATGCCGGGGTCGCCACCCATGAACTGCACCTTCACCTCCACCGTGCCGGGGGACGGCATGTAGTGCCGCCAGTAATGCACCCCCAGGTAATAGCCTGTGTCGATGGCGCGCTCGGACACGATCTGGCCGTTGACCAGCAAGCGCGACCCAGCAACGCGCCAGCCGTGCCCATCCGTGCCAATATGCGCCACCACCATAATGAGCACGGCACCAGGCTGATCCAGATGGATGTGGGCCGAGGTGTAGTCCATCCAGTTGCCAAAACCACTGCCCCCCATAACCAGATCAGAACGCTTGTGGATGGGCACCGTCACCGCGTTGCCCGCGATCTTCAGCGTATCCACCGCCGCATAGCCGATGTAGGCATTGGTGATGGCCGCGCCCTCCATGAAGGTGTTGATGTTGCCCGCCGTAATCTTGTTGCGCAGGCGGCTGACGAAATCCTGCTCGCCCATCACCGTCCCGTCAGAGAACCGCACCGTCTCGCCAATGCTCGCGTAGTGCTTGCGCGCCATCGCCCCCAGGCCCGTCACCTTGTCGGCCGTCAGCCCGGCAATATGGTTGATCAGGTTGAAGTTGACGCTGCCCGCGTCCAGAATCACTCGTCCGGCGTTGTCCTTGATCGTCAACCCGCGCGTGTCGATCTTGCTGGCCGCCACGCTCCCGTTAACCAGCAAGTTCCCGTTAAGCACCATGCCGGGGTTGCGCCAGCTGCTGCCCATCCAAGCCTTCGTGGTCACCGTGCTGCCGTGGGTGAAAGTCACCGTGTCGCCAATCACCAGGTGATTGCTGTTGGACGGGCTACCCGTCTTGCCCAACGCCTGCCACACCGCCGCCGAGGCCGCCGCGTCGCTCCAGACGCCATTGCGGTACACGTCCACCGAACCGCGCAGCCCGTCGATCAGGCGCTTGCCGCCCGTGTCGATGCGCACATTGCCCCGGATGTAGACGTTGTGGTTCAGATAAATCCCGTGCGAATCCACCCCGAACGGGATGTGCGCCTGCGCCGGGGTCGTTGTCAGGCCGCCGGTGTAGGTGGCCGGGTTCACGATGGCGAATTTCTCCGCCGCCACGATGAAGGCGCTGCTCAGCCCCCCCGTGCCGTTGTCGCTCGCGGCCAGGCCAAAGCCCGCGATGGCCTTGCCCGCCTGCACCTTGAGCGTGTACTGGCCGCGCAGGCCCGTGATGCGATCAGCCTGCACCCGCATCTCCTGCTCCAGGGCGACGCGGCCGGGCGTGCCGTCCAGGTAGAAGCGCCCCAGCGAGGCTTGCAGCTGCGTGATCTTGCCCGCCATGGCCGAGTTGCCGTCCGCATAGGCGTAGCTCAGCTCGCGCAGGCCCGCTGCCGAATCGCCCACCGCCGCCGTCAGCTCCTGCACCACGGCCGCCAGCTGGCTGAAACGCTCGCGCTGCACCAGCTCCACGCGGCGAATGTCCGCGCCGCGCTTGCGCGCCTCCTCGGCAATGTCTTGCAGCACAATCTGCCGAATCTGGCCGGGCAGGTGGTCAAATCGGCTGGGGTCGTCCAGGCTCTTGAGCAAATCCTTGAACAGCGGCAGGCCCCGGATGGCGTCGATGAACTTCTCGATGTGGATCGTCGCCGTCAGGCCGCCGCCCAGCTCCAGGCCGATCTCGCCGGGGCCGGGTTTTTTCTCCATGCTCAGGTAGTGGCTGGCCACGTTGGCGCGCTCGAACTCGCGCACCGTCACGGCCCGCTCCTTGGGGTCGCCTCTCTGGCCCTCGCGCACCTCCAGGCGCTCGGCCACCTTGCGCATCCAGTTGCCCACCTCCGCGTCCACGGCGCGCGGCACTGCAGGCAGGCCCGGCAGTTGCGCCTGTCTGCCCTTGGGGCGCGATAACCACTGCCCGCTCATACCGACTGCATCTCCTCTGTGCTGCTGGCCAGTACCAGCTGCGTCACGCGCGGCTGGCCCTCGATCTCCAGCTCATGCTCCAGCCAGCGGCCAGGGGGCAGGCGCACCGGCCGGGTGCTGCTCACCTGCACCTCGTAACGCAGCGCGCCATCGCCAAACCAGCGCACCGTCACCGGCTGGGCGGGGCTTTGATCGCCCACCACCTTCAGCCAGGCAAAGGGCGCCTGGGCAGGCAACACATGCACGCGCGAACGCCAGCGGCCCGTGCGCCGCCCCACGGCAAACGCCTGGCGCACCTGGCCGCCAGCGGCCACGTACAGGTGATCGGTGATGCGGTCGCGGAACACCGCCGTCGCAGGCAGCGACACTGTGCCCAACTTGCGCGAGGGCACATCCAGCACGTAGCACTGCCCGCCCGCCCAGAAGTAATAGGCCCCGTCGTGCGCAGCCGCAAAAATCTGCGCGGGCCGCAACGCCTGCCACTCCTCGCGCGAGAAAAACGCCGCCGTCAGCAGCTCCACGCCCCGGCCGCTGGCCAGGCACAGCCCATCGGGCGAGGCATAGACCACGCCCGAGCCCACCGAGACGATGGAACGGCGGCTCACGCACGCCTGGTCGGCGTCGAGCTTGTCCGCGCTCATGCTGGCCGAATCCGCGCCCGAGATCAGGTACGGATTGGCCATCGTGCCCACGAACAGCGTCTGCCCAAACACCCCCAGCCCAACAATGGGCGTCTCGGTCGTGATCTGGTACTCCACCGGCCATGCATAGGGGTGGTACGGCTCGCAGAAGGCCACGAAGTTGTCCACGAACCCGGCCACAATCCCATTGGGCATGGCCACAACCCCGCGCAAATACGGGTCGTCGCCGCGCGGCGGCTTGATGCTCGCCGGGCTGCGGCTGTCCCAGCGATACGGCGGCTCGGCCCAGCCAATGGTCGGGCACACCTCGCCCAGCTGCTCGTTCTTCACCGAATCGGTGAAGCTCAGCTGCGTGGCCAGCAGCTCCTCCACGAACTGGAACGCCGCCTGCTCCGTGCCCGAGTTGCTGCGGTAGATGCGCCACTTGGTTATGTGCCGCCCCGCTGGCGGCGCCGGGCAGGTGATGGTCACCGAATCGTTCTGGTCGATCTCCACCAGGTCGCTCACCGGGCTGGGGGCCGACTCCTCGCCCCAGTCCGTCACATACGTCACCATGTAAAAGCGCGTCTCGATGCGCCGGTCTTCATCCACCTCCAGCAATCCCTGGCCGTCCTCGCCCTTGGTCACCTGCGTACCAATGCCCTCACGCACCGCCTGGGCCGCGCCCTCCAGGCGCTCGAACCACATCGCCTCGATGCGCTTGGAGGCCGTCTCGATCTCGGCAATCAGGCGCTGGGCGTTGGCCACGGCCGCCTCGCGCGTGCCTGCCACATCCTCATTGCGCAGCAGCCGCTGGCGCTCCTGCTCGCGCCACTGGGCAAAGCGGCGGTCGTACTCCTCCCACTCCGGGTCGGTCTGGGCATTGGGGCCACCGAAATTGATGTGCC
The DNA here is from genome assembly GCF_002288875.1 of Vandammella animalimorsus. Lineage (NCBI taxonomy): Bacteria > Pseudomonadati > Pseudomonadota > Betaproteobacteria > Burkholderiales > Comamonadaceae > Vandammella > Vandammella animalimorsus. Next base: position 154,725 of record NZ_NTBH01000007.1, read on the forward strand.
GCAGCCGGGCCGGGGGTTTGGGCCGGGTGGAGTCGTCGTAGTTGGATTCGTCCAGCTTGCTGACGTACTCCCCATCCAGAATCTTGCGCAGCTCCTGCAGCTTAGTGTCAATCTCCATGCGCAACGGCTGGATGTCGGCGCTGTCCGGGCTCAGATACTCGCGCACCGCCCGGTCGAAGGCCGCCGCGCGGGAGGCGTCGAACAGCGCCGTGCCCTTGGTGGGGTGCTCGATGGTCTGCAGGCGCTCAACCAGCTTGGGCGCGCTGTGCCCGGCCGGGGCCGGAATGTGCCCCCAGAACGGCAGTGCAGGCACCAGCACGCGCCAGATGTTCTTGTCCGAGGTGGGCTGGCGGCCAAACAGCCCGGCCATGCCGATGGAGCCCTTGCGGTTGACCTCGACGTGGTAGGCCATCATCCACGGGTACAACGCATCCTGGTCGTAGCCGTGCGCGGCAAACGCGCCCGCCCAGGGTTTGCCGTTCACCCAGCGGCACAGGCGCTGGTGCGCATCCTGGCTCGGGTCGCCCCAGATGCACTGCTTGACGATCTCCGTCACGCGAGGCAGAAACTCCGCCTCGAACCACACCTGCGCATCCTCGCGCGTGAACTGCGGCGCCATCTGCGCGGCCAGGCCAGGCTTGGTCGGCGCGGGCACGCCCAGCAGGCGGTCGGCCCCAGTCACGTCGATCACGCGTGGGGGCTGCACGCCGCTGTTGTCCGTCACCACCGTGCGCTCGGTGGCATCGTCGTTGAGCTGGCTGGCCACATGGTTGAAGTCACCCTCCAACGCCAGCCAGCCGCCCTCGGCGCCCGTGCGCAGCACCCCCTGGGCCGAGCGGCTCATGCGGTAGAGCGTTCGCGCGCCCACAGGCGCAGCGCCCACACTCCGGTCGTCCTGCAGCGGGCGAAACTCGCGCGCGCTGGCCATCAAGTCGTGGTTGGTCTGCGCCGCGCCCTCGGCCAGCGCGCGCGGCGGCACGCGCGGGGCAATGCCGCCGAATTCATCGATGCGAATGACTGGCATGCGCCCTACCCTCCGCTTCAATCCTGCGGCCGCGCCAGCAACGCCCGGTCGGCGTCGATCTGGGATCGCAACAACTTCACCTCGGCGTCTCGCCGGTCAAGATCGCCTCGGAGTCCTGCAACCACCTCAACCCCTCGGACAATGTGCGCGTCGAGGGCTGCGTGTCGATCTGCAACACGCTCGCAGGCAGCGGCGTTGGCTTGGGCCATCTGACGGTAAGTGGCGGCTCGGCGCTCGGCGTTGAGGCGCAGCCGCTCAGCCACAGCCAAGTCGCGCCGCACAGCAGCATCGCGCGCCAGCGCAGCCATCTCGAATGCTTGGCCGTTGGCCAGGGTTGCTGCTGCATGTTCTGACTCCTTTTCTGCGGTTTCCTGTTCGGCCTTGAGCGCCGCCTCGGCACGCTGTTGGCGATCCTGGGCCACGGCCATTTGCAACTCACGGTGCGCCTGGCGCTCCCAATGCAGGCGCACCGTCTGCGCCATCAATGCCGCAACCGCCAACGCCCAGCACAGCGCTGCCACATTCAAACTCTTGAGGATCATGGCTGCGCCTCCAAGCACGCCTTGTGCCGCGCCAACTGGCGCGTCCACACCCCCATGCAGCGCTTGTTGCCCGGCGTCGAACAGTCGTAGCCGGCCACGAAGCGATAGCGCAGCAGCGCATGGCAGGCCGCACGGTGATTGCCCGCCAGAATCTCCCGGCGCATGCTCGACTTGTTCCAGGCCCCCATGCCGTACTGGTATACCCAGTCGACGTATACGTCGTACTCGCCCTGGGTCAGCGATGCACCGGGCAAACTGGCGCGAAACCGCGCCTCATCGCCGCTGATGTGGGCATGCGCCAGCTGCAAGGCATTGACAGGGTCGGTGCGCTCGCCCATGCGCACCGGGCGGCCATCCTCATGCACCGTGGAGCCAAAACCCAGCGTCGGCACATCGCCCTTGGTCGGGATCACCGCGCGGCTGGTATAGCCCTCATAGCCCACCAGGCCGATGAACGCCGCCGCGCTCAGCGCCAGCCCCGCCACAGAAACACGGCTCTGCTGCTTCATGCCTGGCCCTCCTGCAACTGCGCAATCAGGTCGGGCCGAAACCCAGACCAATGCTGGCCTCCCTGCGTCACCACCACAGGCGCGCTCTGATGGCCCAGGCTGCGCAGATACTCGGCGTGCTCGGCCGCATCCAGCACTCGGTAGGCAATGCCGCGCCGATCCAGGGCGCGGCAGGTCATGCGGCAAGGCTGGCAGTTGGGGGCGCTGTACACATCAATCATCGCCGCCCTCCTCATCACCGCCGCCTGCATAGCGCGAGAGCATCTTGCTGTCGTGCAGCTCCTGCTCGCGCTTGTCGCGCCTGGCCGCATACTCGCGCTTGATGGCCAGCTCCTGGCGCCGAAAATAGATGTTGGCTGCCAAACCCAAGATGGCCGCAATCGCGCCCACCAGGCCCAAAAACTGGTTGGACAAAATCCACGACCACGCCGTCGAGCCAGCGCCGGCCATCCACGTCTTCGCGCCTGCTGATGCCAGCACATGGCTGGCCGCAGCCTGCTGCGCGTCCGTGCGCGCATGGGGGCCGTAGAGCACGGCCAGGGCAGAGGCCGTTTTTCTAAACATGACAGGCCAATCCTTTGAGTTGTTCCAGGCAAGGTTTTGCCATGCTTGGAACCGAGCCCGGCCGGATCACTCACCCCGATACGCCGTCACCGTGTAATTGCGCCCGCTGATGTTGAGGTAGCTCGTGCGCAGCAGCACGCCGTCCTCATTCACGTAGTTCTCCTCGGGGATGTGCAGGTGCTGCACCACGGAGAAAATCCGCCCCCTGTACATCGGGCACAGGTACGCCTGGTTGCTGGTGCGGTCGGTGAAAATCATCAGCCGAGGCTTGAACGGGCAGCCAATGTTGCGGTTGGCCTGGCTGTTGCCGGTGTAGGTACCCGTCCAGATGCCGTCGCCCTGCGAAGGAAGGGTGATGCCGTAGAAATCCAAGATGCTGCCCTGATACCTGGCCGCCTGAAACCCACCAGCGGGGTGCACGCCCGCCAGCAGCGCCGGGCTGCCAGCATTGGCATACCATGTGCCTTGGGCTACAGAGTTCGAGGTGCGTCGGTCTGGCGAGCCTGCCGTGCGCAGCACCAGGTAATAGGGGTTGGGTTCTGAGCTGTAATGCAAGCGTCCGAAGTACGAGCTGACGTGGTACACCCCGCGAGTGACGACCAACAACAGCGATTGCTGCCCTTGGGCCACCAGCCCAGGGGGAATCTTCAGCGTCCGCGCATACTTGTCGTACCAGAGGTGTCGCACCTCAAGCGCGTTGCCCGTCATGTCAGCCCAGGAATGGTTGCGCCCAGCTCCCACAGAAAGCGCCAAATAGTGGGTGCCGTAAGTGCCCAGGCGCAGCAGCATCGCGCCAATGTCTGTCGAAAACTCAGGCAAATCCAAATCCAGGGAGAGCGTCTGCTCCTGCGAAGAATGGTTCACAACAGCCGTGGCCAGCCACGGCAGGGGCGCGCCGTCGGCGGCAAAGAAATGGTGCAGCATCGGGCGCTCTCCTCAGGCGTTCCAGGTGCCGGGCGAGGGCTTGGCATACCACAGCGCCCGGTCGCCCGGAAAATGAACGTGCTGGAAATGGATCACCGAAGTCCGATTCGCTGGAAACACCGGGCTGGCCCGATTGAGTCCATCGGGCCAGGCCACCACTGCGTGCGCGGCAATCGTGACATTGGCCTGCGGGCGCAGGTACACCAGCACCGACCGCCCCTGATCGGTCGAGTCATTGAGCCCGCGCGAGTAGGTGATGGTCATGGTGTTTGCTGTGCCCGGACGCAGGTACTGCAGCCCCCAATAGGCGTTATCAAGGTTGATGGTGGTGTTCTGGGAAGTCAGGCTGGGGTCGGGTATGTAAGGCGATTCCTTATGGCCGGAAAACGTCTTGTTCCTCAGCTCCATCGGCGTGTCGGCCAACGCCAGGCGCTGCCAGGGCTGCCAAGCCCCAGAGCGCTTGCGGCGGTAGTAGATATGTTCACCCACAGAGTGCAAATAACTCACACACTGCAGTATGTCCTGAAGGTTGGCGTTGGAGACCCATTGCTGCACCACCACCCATCCGGCACCTGCGGGGACGTTGGTCAGGTTGTGGCCAGCAAATGCCGTGGTTTTGTATGGCAGGTGGTTCAGGTCGAGGTTCGACCTATGGGGCAGGTAATCGCCGATCCCGTGGTCACCCACGCGCAGCACATGGCCCGCCGTACCATCGCCGGTACTGGTCGTCAACGCCGCATATGCCGCAGTGCCGAACGCCGGTTTGCCCTGAACCTCTCCCCATTGGGGCGGAGCGTCCCAACGCTGCGCGTCGGCGGCCGTGAGGCGCTGGCCCACCACCGAGCCGCGCGCAAACGAGCGCGCCACCGTGCCCTCGCGCCCGCGAATCACCGTCAGCGCAGAGCCGTTGCTGGCCGTCACCTCCACAATCTCGATGCCCACCTCATCCTGCAGCACCGCCGTCATGCGGTCGCTCGAAGCCAAGGCGGGCATGCTGCCGCCTGGCGCCAAATGCAGCGTCGTGGTCGAAGCGCTGATATTGCTGGACAGCTCAGCGCGGGCCGCGTTGAAAAACCTGCGTGCCATCAGAAATCCTTCACGATAAAAACCACTTCACTCTCATCGCGGCGCCCGGCCGTGGTCACCACCTGCACCGTCACCTTGTAGCGCCGCCCATGCGCGCCGCCCGAGACCCACAGCTTGGCCGTGTTGGGCGAGACCTGCACCTCATCGACCACCAGGCTGTCGTCGCCGGGGTGCGTCAGGCACGTCACCACGGTATCCGCCCCGTCGAGCTGATCGCCCGCAGGCAGCCACTCGTGGTAGGTGATGTCGTAATCCTTTCGGTCATGCGGCTGCTTGGTGAATTTCGCCAAAATCATCGGTAGTCCTCTGCACTGCGCCCCTCGAACGGGCGCTCGATCTGCCTGGGCTCAAACGGCCGCAGCGCCGCGTCGTAGCCTGGCGGCAGCGTCAGGTAGCGCAGGCTCACATGCGGCTCGAACACCGCTCGCAGCACCACCTGCGCATCGCAGTTGACGGCGGCATACCCCACCGCCTGCGCTTGCGCAACGGCATGAATCTGCGCCTGCACCGAAGCCACGGCGTACGACACCGCCTGCACCTGGGCGCACGCCTGCGCCTGCGCCTGGGCCGACACCGCCGCCCCTGCCTGGGCGTCCACCACCACCGCCAAAGTGGCGTGCGCATCCGAGTCATTGAGCGGATGCGCCTCGCACACCGCCCGCAGCCAGGCATGGGCCTGCTCATACACCCCTAGGCCCACATCCGCATGCACATCGGCAGCCAGTTGCGCCTGCGCGTCGCTGCAATGCAGCGCCATCGCCTGGGCCTGTACCTGGGCGCGCAGCCGCGGCTCAGCCCAAACGCTATAGACCGAATACCCCGATGCAGACGCCTGGGCGCGCAGTTGCGCCGCTGCACCCGAAAAAACACTCAGCCCGGCGTCGGGCTGTAATCGCGCCGCAAGGGCGACATCCGCGCTGGAGCCAGGGGGGTCGTACTCGCGCGCCAGCTCCGCCCAGGCCAACTCCCAGGCGCCAAGCTCCAGGCGGGCGGGCTGCCACATATCAGCTCGTCAGCACCGTGATGCTGGTGCTCTGGCGCAGGCGCGCCGCGCTGCCGTTGCGGTACTCGATCGGATGCGACAAGGCCGCGCGCAGCAACACCTTGCCAGTGCCCGAGACATTGGTGCCGATGGACACATGCGTGGCCGTTCCGCCCGCGCCGCCAGTCATCTCGCCAAACTCCACCGTGTTGGCCAAGGTCGCCTTGTTGCCCGTGATGCTCCAGCCAGCGGCCGAGCGCTGCAACGCCACGCGCGCATAGCCCGTGTAGTTCACCTCGTGGGTGGATTGGTTGCCGCCCGCGCCCGGGTCGGCCGTATGCAGCGCCAGGTACAGCGCCTGCGCTGGGGACGAATGGTTCTGCGCCAACGAGGCAATGGCCTGACCGTGCAGCAGCAGCTTGAGCAAATCGCCAGCAAATTCCGCAGAAAACGCCATGGCAAATCCTTTCCAAAACAAAAATCAAACCGTCGGGTCGGCCGTCGTCGAAGGCCTGGGCGCCACCACGCCCAGCGCCTCGGTGAACGCCCCCCAATGCGACGAAGCCAGGGCGCCATTGGCCCCGTACTCCGCATCCTTGGACCAGGCGCGAAACAGCATGTAATGCCGCAGCGCCTCGGTGAACTCCTCGCGCATCGTCACCGGCCCCGCGCCCGTGGCCTGCACCGACTGCGGGTTGCGCGCCACAATCGCCACCACCTGCACCCCCTCGCGCACCGGCGGGTACACATCAAAGCGCATCGGCGTGCGCGGATCCTGAACAAAATGCACCACCGCATCGCGCAGCGGCCCACTGGCCCAGCCAGGCGCGCTCGCATCCAAATCGGCGCGCGCCACCTGGGAAATCGCCCGCTGCCTCCCCTGCGCATTGCGCACCAGCTCCAGCAGCCCAAAACAATCGGCGGGCACCTGCTGCTGCACACCCGCAGCCAACTGCAACAGCCGCTGCTGCGACGTGGCCGCCGGCATCTTCGAGAGCGCATAGCGCTGCCCGTCATTGATGTAGCCGGCCAGCTCCGCCACGCTCCAGCGCACATGCTCGGCGTCCTGCAACTCCTGCGCCACCGAATCGATCAACGCCCCAGCCTGCATCTCAGCACCATCCAATCCGCGCCCTGCGCGTGCCATCGGTATAGCCACGCCAGGCGCGCGTTGCAGCCTGGCTCACGCCCGCAGCAAACTCCTGCGCCAACGCTGCTGCCATCTGCAAATCCGTCCACGGCCTGTCGCGGTCGGCCATGCAAATGGACTGCACCCCCAACGCCAACAGAGCGCTGTACGGGTCAAACACCTCATCGGGCAAGCCAGGCGCGCCATCGACCGGCAGCAGCACGGCGCGAAACCGCACCTGCCCCAGCGGCCCGCCCTCTGCAACGTGAAACACCACGCGCCCGGGCACCACATGCCCGCCGGCGGTATCCTCAGGCGCTGCAGGCGCAAACCCCCAAGGCAGCATCTGCCGCGCCCGGCCATCGACCGTCATCGCCTCCAGCACCTCCACCTGCGCGTGCATCGGCACATCCACGTCGTACTCGCCCGGCCCCTGCACCAGCGTCGGCTCCGTCCACACCCGCCACACCCGCGCGCGCCGGCACAACTGCTGCGCCGCGCGGATCAGCGCGCGCTCCAGGCGCGGCAGTGGCACGCTGGGCAGCGCAGGCAGCACATCCGGCAAGAGGGCGTCCACCGTGCGCACGCATCACTCCTGCGACTGCGCCTTGGCTGCGCGGCGGCGCGGCGCCCGCTGCGTGGCGGCAAACTCCTGCGCACCATCGGCCACCTCCGCCGTCAAGCGCTGCGCCTCATCCTCATCATCGGCGACGGCCGGGTAAAAATGCCCCGTCGCCAATGCATGCGCCACTGCCGCACCATCGGCCACCTCGGCCGTCAAATCGCCATGCGCATCGCGCGCAAACAGCCAAGCCTGGCCGGCGAACTCAAACACCACCGTGCCATCGCGCCGCGGCTGCAAACTGCATACCAATCGCATCCCTCACCCCGCGAAAAAAAATGGCCTGCGCACAGGCCATCAAACCCTCAACCAATTGGCCCTCAATTGGGCGAGCGATACGGCACCGTCAGCCCCAGCGTGCCCGCTGCCGAGCCCTGCGTGCTGAACTTCACGGCAATCCAGCGATCGACCTGCGCCGGCTGGACGGCCAGCAGCGCCGCCGTCGCCTCCACCTGCTTGACCGCTGCCGAGCCCACCGCCACCGCCTCGGCCCACACCGCGCCGCCATCCTCGGCCTTGGTGGACAAATCGCCCGTGGCCTCATCCAGAATGCCGATCGAAATCGCCGCTGAGCCGCCCAGGCCCGAGGTGTCCACCAACATCGGCAGCGCCGGCGTCATGCCCGCAGGCAAAATGCCCAACACCCCCACATTGCTGGCGGCGCTGTCGGCCACCGCCATCTGCTGCACAAAGCGCGGCGCGCTCACATTCGTGTCAGTCTGCGTAGGCACAGGCGCGCGGCCCGCCACCCAAGGGTTTTCAGTTGTGAAAGCCATCTCTGAACTCCTTTGTCTCAAGCCGGGGTCACCGCCGTATCCAGCGCAAACACCCCGTGGTCATGGCGGCCGGCCTCCGTCGTGAACGCCGTCTTCTTCACGCCAAAAATCGACGACGACGTGATCACCACCTGGTTGCCGTTGTCGCGCGACTCCTCGTGCCAGTCAAAGCGCAGGCCCGTGCCCGGCGAACCAAAGGCCACCACGCCCGCCTGCGCGCCCAGGAACAGCGCGCGCGCGGCCTGCACGTTCTGGCCCGAGCCAGCATTGCCAAATCGAATCACATTGCGATGGCTGTGCAGCACCACATTGCGGTACATGCCCAGACCGCCCTTGAAAATCGGCGAGCTTTTGCCCACGGCGGTCGCCAGCGCCTTGTGCAAATCCAGCCAGCCCGCGCCGCCCATCTCCTTGCGCAGCGCATCCTCTTGCCATGTGTGCATCACCAGCACAAAGTGTTCTTCGCCGTCGACCTTGCACGGCTGCATCACCGGCACACCCGTAGCGCCGCCGCCCTGTGTCGCTGCGCGCGAGACCAGCGCATCCACCGTGCCCAGCTTCATCGTGTCCGAATCGGCCAGATTGGCAAACGCCGTGGCAGAGCCGCCAAAGAAATGGTGGCGGGCGCTGGGCGCCGTCAGCGGGTTGCTGGCGCGGCCGGCAAAATCCTCATCCAAAATGAAGTTGTCATTGACGCCGCGCGCGCCCGACAAATAAATGAACGTCAGCTCATCCATGAAGCGCGCCCACCAGTTCGACTGGCGCTCGCGCGCCTTCTCGCGCAGGTTGTGCAGCGTGCGCTTGCGCGTCATGCGCCCGCCCGTGTTCACGCCGCAGCGCGCCTGGTCGATGTACACGCTGTCGGTGTAAAAGCGCAGCTTCTCCTCCTTGTTCTCAAGGATGTCATCGCCCTCCACCGGCGACATGCGCAGCTCGGCCAGCAAGTCGTACTTGATCTCCTCGCCCGCATCGGACTCCAGATCCGTCAGCACCTGCAGCGGCGCGCGGGCGTTCTCGCCCTTGCCCATGAAGCGCGTATTCCAATACGCTTTTTGCGACGCATCCACCGCCAGCGCCGCGCTGTACTTCTTGACCGCCTTCGGGTCATTGATGCCCACAATCGTTCGAGCCATTCGAGTGTTCCTCCTGAAAGGTTGAAATCACCTCGCAGCACTCCTGCGCTCGACAAGGATCAAATCGGTAGCCGCTATTGGCGCATGCTTGGAACCGTAGCGGGCGCGGCCTGCGAAAAATTTTCGCCCTCGCACTTGTGCACCGGCACCTCCTTGGGCGCGGCAACGTGCAGGCGCGCCACATTGCCGCTCTTGTACTCATAGCGGATCGTTGCCGCGCCCACCTGCAGCGCCTGCCCCGGCCGCAACTCCAGCACCAACGCCATGCCTCACTCCTGCGCCAAATAACGCGCGTACGCCTCCGGGTTGGTGCGCGCGAGCTTGCCCAGCGCCGCCTCCAGCTTGTCGCCATCGAGACCATTGAGCGCCGCAAACTCACCGCCATCGGCGCCATTGTCAGCGCCGGGCAGCGTCGCCAGCGTCGGCACGGCCCGGCCCACATCCGCCGCGCGCGCCTTTGCCACAGCCTCCTTGGCCGCCCTGGCATCCACCGCTGGCGCTGCCACAGGCGCTGCTGCCGGGGTTGTGGTCGTGCCCACAGCAGCGGCCGGCATCTGCCCCGTGCGCAAAAACTGCACCGCACGGTGCGCCGTCTGCAGCACCTGCTCCTTGTCCAGCACCGGCCCGCCCGTGAACCCGCGCGCAGCCAGCACCGCCTGCACCTGCTGGCCCAGGGCCGCGCCCATCACTGCGTCATCGTTGTAATCGGGCGCGCCCGGCTCATCCTTGATGCTGGCAATCAGCGCCTTCAGCGCCGCATCCCACCCGGCAGACTCGCGGCGCTGCGCCTCAGCCTGCGCCTGCTCGGCCATGTCCCTGGCCAGATCGTGGCGCGCCTGCAAATCGTCCAGCGTGCGCTGCTCGGCCATCAGCGCGCGCAGCTGCTTGCCATACTCGCCCGCGCCCATCTCGCCCAAACCCATGCGCTCATCCAGATCCGCAAACTTCTCTTTCAACGCCTGCACCCGCTGGGCATAGTCCTGCGGCAACTGGTACTGATACGGCGCCGCCGGCATCGGCGCAGCCTCAGGCTCCTGGGGCGGCTGCGCGGCCTGGGCATCGGCGGCCCCATCCGCCTGGCCCGCATCGCCCTCCTCTGGCGCCTGCGTCGCCTGCTGCTGCGGCGCAGCCTCGCCCGCCGGCCCATCGTCGTGCTGCGGCGCCTCATCCTGCGCGGTCTGGCTGGCAGCCTGCGCCTCATCCTCCGGCCCATCGTCCGCATCACCTTGCACGCCCTCTTGCTGCGGCCCCAAATCCAGCGCCATCGCCTCGCGCTCCTCGTCCGAGAGCCAATCAGGCATCGCCACTTCCATTGCTGCTTGCGTCGTCATTTGCAAAATCCTCTTGTCGTTTCGTGCCCGTCGATTGCGCGCGCTGGACCTTGGCACTGACAGCGTCCAGCCGCTTGATGATGTTGCCCAGCTTGGCGTCCGCGCCCGCGTTGATCTGCGCCACCTTCACGCGCGTGTCTGCATCGATGCGCGCGCGCTCCAAATCGCTCTCGGCCTTGATCCGCAAGCGCAGCATCTCCCCTTGCGCCTGCGCCAACTTCTGCGACAGCGCCTCGATCTCATCGCTGGCCTGCGCCTGCGCCTGCATCGCCTGGCGCTGCGCCTGGCCGGCAAGCTGCGCATCCACACCAGCGCCCGCCGCCTGCACCTGGGCCTCCAGCTGCGCCGCCCGCGCATTGATCTCGCGCACCTTCGCCTGCCGCTCCTGCAGCGCCAGGCGCGCATCCTCGCGCTGCATCTGCAGCGCCTGCTGCTGCTCTTGCGCCTGCTGCTGCTGCGCCTGCAGCTCCTCTGGCGTGGGCTCCTTGTCCGGGTCTGGTTCGCCCGTGATGCGCCGAAACGCCCCTGCGATCTCATCCTTGTTGGGCAGGTCTGAATACTCGAACGCCATCGTCATCAGCCGCAGCCCAACCTCAGGCGGCACCCGCTGCGCCAGCGCATTGATGCTGTCGAACATCACCTGCCGCATCGTGCCCGCGTAGTCCTGCTCACTCACCACAAAATCGGCCAGGCTGGCCGTAATGTCATCGAGCACCCGCACCGAGCCATCCGGCCCGACCTCCACCTGATTGACCTTCACCCAATCGAGCCGGCTCTTCTCACCCACCAGCCGGATCACCTTCTCCTCGCTCATGAACTGCTCAATCAGGCTCAGCTCCTTGCTGCCCGAGAGCTGAATGGCCAGGCGCAGGTTATCGAACGGCTCTGTCGTCACCACCGAGCCCTGCAACTGCCGCGCCTTGATCGCCTCGCCGCTGACCGCGTTCGTCTGCCGCCCCAGGTTCTCGTCGGCCACGCCGCCCGTCTTCTGGATCGCCTGGGCGTTGTACTGCATCATCTGCACCTGCCCGGCCACCTGCTCCGCATCGCGGCGCAGCACCAGCTCCGTGCCCCGCTTCTTGATGATCACCCCATCGGGGCGGCTGGCCTCATCGCGCAGCGTGTCCCAATCGTCGGTCGCCCCCTCCTCGGCAATGATCTGATTCGTGTTGATCAGGAAATTGGCCTTGCTCGCGCGCTTGTTGAGATCCAGCTGCAAATCCCGCACACGGCGGATCACCCCATACGGCATCCCATCGCGGCTGCGCCGATAGCACCACACCGGCGTCAGGCTGAAATCGTTGTGCCGCCACGGCGCCGGCCCCATCGCCAACATCCCGCCCGGCACGAACAGCGCAATCTGCATGCGCATCGCCACCTTCTCGACGATGCCCAACGACGCATCCCGCGCCAGCGCCGCCTGCACAATCGGGTCCAGCTCCGAATCGAACACCCCCTTGAACGGCCCATCCTGCACCATGCGCGAGCGCTGCGGCTGCCGGTACTGGCACTCATAAATGCGCACCACCCGCCGCCCCTGCGGCGCATGGCCCACCCCTGCGAACATCGCGCCCGAGCCGCGCCGCCCAGCCGCATACGCCGCCAGCGGCCCGCCCCAGCCATCCACATCGCCATCCTCGCCCGGATCGGCAGAAAAATCGCGCGCCGCCTCCTGGAGCAGCCGCGCGCGCCCAGGGAACATCGCCTGCGCCACATCCAGATCAATATCGCGCCAGCGGAACAAATAACGGCAACCGGCCAAATCCATGCTGCGCACCGCGCGCGAATCGTGCAGCACATTGCGCCAGGACTCATGCGTCTTGTAGACCTTCTCCTTGCTCGGATCGTCCCTGACCCCATCGTCAATCCACGACAGGCCGGACTTGACCGCCTCGGCAAACGCCGCGCTGCGCACAAACACCGCGCGGTTCACGTCGCTCATGTACTTCATGACCTTCGTCTTCACGTCGGCCATGGCCACATCCTCCTCGGTGCGCGGCAACACCCGCGCATCCACGCGCGAGCGGCGCTCCGTGCCGATCATCCAATCGACCATCGGCGCGATCTCATTGAACACCAGCGGCAACTGCCCCCGGCCCTGCACCTCGGCCATGTCCTCGGGCGTCCACTGCATCCCGTCGTACATGTCCGCGTCGATCGCCATATCCAGACGGTTTTGCGCCTGCAAATCGCGCTCATCCTGCAGCCAGCCCAGCAACCTGCGCAACAGCGCCTGCGCCTGCTCGCCGTCCAGCGCATCCGTGGGCGCCACCTCAGGCACCGCGTCAGCAAACAGCGAATCGCCCGGCGCCTTGTGGTTGGAGCGCACATCATGCATAGCGCGCCCCCTGCGGCACATCCAGGCGAACCTCCTCGCCGCCCACCAGCTTGCCATCGGCCAACATGCGCATCTCGCCAAACGTCGCCCGCGTCTTCTCTGGCGGCGGCGCGCTGGGCATCGTCAGCAAATCATCCAAGTGATCGTGCATGATCCCCGCCAACTTCACCGCGCTGCCGGGCATGCCCAGCACCTCGGCCGCCTTGGCCGCAGCCCGCGCCAAATAGCGCGGATCGTCATACTGCCAAGCCGCGCCATCCATCACAATGAACCACGGCGCACCTGGACGATAGGCCGGCAGCAGCACCATCGCCCGCTCATCGTTGACCCACGTCAACACCACCACCACATCGCCCAGCTGCCGCGTCATGTGCGCGCGCTGCGTATTGATCGAAATCCCCATACAGGCCACCAGGAAACCCAAACAACCCCGGTTGTGCCATGCTTGGAACCGATGGCCTCACCCCGCCGCCATCGGCGAGCCACGCCTGCGCACAAACCCATAGCCGGCCTTGCGCGCAATCCCATCGACCACCAACTGCGAGCCCGGCAACAAGCCCGCCGCCTTGGCCTGGGCAAACTGCCGAAACGCATCGGCCGCATCCGAATCCGGCCCGTGAAACGGCGCATCCTTCCACGTCCCGCGCCGCTCATCCCACTGCTTGCGGTACGTGCCCAAATCGCGCAAGCCCTCGCTGCACTGCGACTCGTCGAACCAGCACGACGCCAGCGCCGCGCGCACCGCCTGAATCCCCGTGAGCACATGCGGAATGCGATCCACCACCTCAAAGCGCTGGCCCGGCAACAACTGCTCGAGCATCTCCCGCACCGACTGATTGCGCTGCGGATCCGTGCCCAGCCGCTTGTGATCCGCATCGTGCGGCAAGAAATGCCGCCCGAACACCACCGCCTGCTGCTGCAACCACCCCACATAAAACGCCAACGGCTCCCCGCTGGCCTTGATGAAGCGGACAAACCGATCCTCCGCCCCCACCTGCTGGTGCAGCCAAATCGCCGTGTTGTCGTTCGCGCCCAAATCCCAAAACGAATTGACCGGCACCCCCGGCAACACCGGCAGCGCCGGCAGCACCCGCCCCTGCCGGCGCGCATCGGCCAACTGCTGCGCGTAGTAGCACCCCTCCGTGGACACCTTGAACGGCTCCTCTGGAAAACTCGGGTACTCCTGCCACATCAGCGGCCGCTCCCCCGCGAAATCCGCACTGCGCAGCGTCGCCATGTACCACGCCATCTGCGCCGCCGTCAGCTGGATGGAGCAGCGCGCCTGCACCTCGTGGAAATACGCCACATCCGCCGGCGTAGCCTCAATGCCCTGCGGCTCCAGCACATAGCTGGGCTCCTGCCACCACGCAAAAAAATGCAGCCGATAGTCGCGCGCCGTCAAAGGCCGCCCCAACTCCTGCACCTGCGTGGCCGCCTGCACCATCTCGTAAAACCGCCCCGACTGCCCCTCCGCCGTGGACTCCACCACCACCACGCCAGAGGCCGGCACCGCCGGAATCGAGCCCGTCACAATCTCCTTGGCCTTCTCCGGGTACTTCGCCCCAATCTTGCCCATCTCCGAAACGTGCAGCCGGTGGATCGTCCCGCCGCGCGCACTCGTGGCCACACGCACGCTCGCGCCGTTGTGCCCAAACTGGATTTCCTCCGCCGTGCGCTTGGCCACCGGGAACATCGCCTTGAGCACATCCGGCAGCCGGTCATAGGCAAACGTGATCTTCGCAAACAACTTGCCCGCCGTCTCCCTGTCCTGCGCCACAATCGCGCACGCCACCGGGTCGCGGCTGAACAGCGCCGTGTCCAGCCAAAGGATCGCAATCAGCGTCGAAAACCCCAGCTGCCGCGCCTTCAGGATCACATTGCGCGTGTGCATCCGCGCCAGAAACCGCCGCTGCGCCCGATTGGGCCGAAACACCACCACCAGCGAATCCTCGCCCCCATCGCCCTTGGTCACAATCCGGTAGAGGTGCTGCAGGCGCCAGGCTGGGTCGCGGTAGCGCGCCAGCACCTCCTCCTGGCCCAACGCCTCAGTCTGCCCCTGCATCGCCAAGATCAATCCCCTTCGCCCCCACCACGCCGCCCAGCATCGCGCGCGTCAACTCCACCAGCGGGTCAGTTTTCTGCCGGTTGTCCTTCTCATACAGCCCCAGGAACTTCGCCAACCGCTCCTGCGCCGGCCCCTTGTCCCACAGCTTGTACTTCACCTTCCCGTACTCATCGATCTCCACCGACGCCAGCGCCGCCGCCGTGTCATCGTCCAGCTCATGCAGCGCCAGCATCTTCCCCTGCGCGTCCACCAGCTTGCGCGGGTCTGAAAACGCCAGCCGCGCAATCTCCCGCACCAGACGCTCAGCAGACACCACCGCTCGATCCGCCGCCTGCGCCTGCAACATCTGGATGCGTTTCGCAACGTTCACATTCGACGCCAACTCACTGGACTTCACCCGCACAGACTCCGCCTTCCACGCCGCCGCCTTCGGGTACGCCCGCACATACGCCTGCGCCAGCGGCAAACCGCCAGCCACCTGGCGCGCAAACAAATCCTGCGGCGGCGTCAACCCAAACCCATTCTTCGCGCTCACGCCCTCACCTCCTTGACCTCAATCCCATGCACTGCGGCCATCAAATGCCGCTTGATCTGCCACACCGGCGTCACCGCCCCCTTCACATCCTCCACCACCTGCCGCCCCGCCTCATCCAGATACACGAAATCCGCCACATAGCGCAGCGCCGGCTTCCTGCGCCCGCCCAGCACCACAGCAGGCGCCAACTCAAACGCCACCTGCCGGCGCAAATCGCGAATCCGCCCGGCCTGCTCCAGCACCCGCAAATGCAGCCAATGGCGATACTCCGCCTTACTGTCAAAGCGCTCGCCAGCCTCCGTCGTCACGCGCTGATTCCCATACTTCTGGTGCACCCCGCGCCTGGCCCTCGGCGCGCCCGCCTGCGCATTGCGCCGCTGCGCGGCCGCCCACTGATCGGCCGTCATCCGCACAAACATCAGGCCCCCTCCAGCAACGCGCGCACCGTCACCGCCAGCGCATCCAACTCATCCATCTTGCGCACCGCCCACGCCCGGCGCTGGCCATGCCAGCCCAGCACCGCGCCCCGGTGGCAATCCGCACACAGCGCCACGCACAAATACTGCGCCCCCTGGCGCACATGGTGCGCCTCACTCGGGCCATGCGCGCCGCACACACTGCACGGCAACGCCTTCACCCGTGCCAAATGCCGCCGCTCCCGCTGCGTCAGCCGGTTATTCATCGCCCATCCTCCGCATGAGCCGAATGCGGCAGCAAGTCATAGAACACCACCCCCAGCTCCGTGGCCGCATACGCCTCCACCTCATCGCTGAAGCGGCAAAACTCAGCCGTACTCAGCCCCGTGCTGCTCTTGCCCACCACCGAGCCATCGGGCAGCTCCACCACCCCAATGAACCGGCGCTTGAAAAACTCATGCCACGTCTGCGCATCAAACATCCGGCCATTGACCGTCGCCTGCTCTGCAATCTGCTTGAGCACCCCATTGCCCCAATACCGCCTGTTCTGCCGCAGCGTGCGCTTGCGCCGCGACACCCTCAACACCCAGCGCGAGCCGCCCTGCAAAGCCGCCCCCAGAAACGGAAACAACTGCGAGCGCATCAGCGCCCACGCCTGCTGCCGGTTGTGCAACTCCAACTCCAAAGACTCCATCACCCCAACTCCCCCAACTCCTGCAGCCGCGCGCGCAGCGCCGCCACATCCACCGCCAGCGGCAGCGCCTGCGCCATCGCCAGCAACGCCAACAACTGCTCACGCTCGCCGCGCTCGCCCCGCCTGGGCACCCGCAAACGCGGCGCAGCCCGCAGCTGCGGCGCCTGGGCGCGGCGCGGCGCAGGCCACGCCGGCTTCATGCCCCACCCCCAAACGCCTGCAGGCCGCCGGGCGTAATCCGATAGCGCAAATACCGCGGCGAGCGATGATCCGGCGTGCGCTCCACCCACCCCAAAATCTGCGCATGGCGCAACGCCCACCCCAGGCTCTTGGGCACCGGCATGTGCCGCACAATCTCCTGGTGGCTCCAGAACTTGCTCGGCTGGCGCGCCAACACAAACAACAGCTGCGCCGTCGCCCCCGCAGGCGTCAACGTCCCCAGCGGCCTGGGATTGGGCGGCCCAGGCCTCACCTCAACTCCCAATCGCGCGCCGTGCGCGCAAGGATGCGGCCCACTGCATGCGCGCATCGCTCACCTGGGCATCGGCCGGCGCATGCCGTGCGCACGCGCCCTGCATGGGCAGGAACCGATACCCCGGCCCCAGCGCGCACGGCGCGAAACCGCAGCGCGTCATCTCCGGGTTGGCCTTGGGCTGCCAGTGCTTGCATGTCAGGCACGTTGCACATGTCACGCCGCCTCCCGCACTGGCGACTGCGCCACCGGCTGCGGCTCGGCCTTCAGCGCCGCGCGCGCCATCTCCGCCGCCTGGCGCTTGCGCTCATCCCACTGCGCCTGCTGCGCCGCCAGCTCTGCCGCCCGGGCCTCATCGGCCTCAATCGTTCGCCGGCGAATCTCCGCACGCAAAGCGGCCAGCCGGGCCTTGATCTGCGCCGGCGCTTCAATCGGCCGCGCCAGATCGCTGGTCAGCAGCGCCATCGGATTGAACGCCGGGGCCTGCAACTGCGGCCGGTGCTGCTGCGCCTGCTCGGCCGTCAACAGCCCAGCACTCACCGCCTGATCCAGCGCCGCATTGCGCCCGGCCGCATCCCAACCCTCGGACACCAGCACCGCCGGCCGGCGGCGCGCCTCGCGGCCCTCGCGCACAATCCGCTCATAGGCCGACACAAACGCCATGCGCGCGCCCACCTTGTCGCCCGCCTGGGCAATCGGCCGCGCCTGCGCCCAGGCCTGGCACACCTCATCCGTCCACACCACCGTCTCGCGCTCATCCAGCGCCCGCAGCGCCAGCGCCCACGCCTCATTGGGCGCCAGGCGGCCAGACAGCTCATCAACGCGGTCCAGCACCACCTTCAGCGTCAGCCGGCCCGCATGCTCGCTGCGCACCCGCGCCAGCGCCCGGGCCAGCACCTCGCGGTCAAAGCTCGCCAAATCCTCGGCCATCAACAACGCCGCTGCAGGCGTCAACTGCTGGCCCAACACCTCGGCAGTGGCCACCAACGTCGCCACCAGCCACTCCACATCGCGCTCGCTCAGCATGGCCGCGCCTCCACATCCACAAACTCTGCCTTGGCCGCCTGCCCGGCCCGCTTGGCCCGCAGCATCGCAATCGCCTCAGCCGCCACATCCGCATTGCTCTGCGTCTGGTCGATCTGCCGCGCCCTGGTCGCCGTCATCGCCTGGCCCGAGGCCCACTGCGTGCGGTAGCCCTCAGCCTGCGCCAGCAACAGCCCAATGCCGTGGCAGGCGCGCACCACAAACGCATCGTTGACGCAATCGACGAAAAACGCCGCCACCTGCGGAGCCTCATCCGCCCCCAGGCGCTGCACCAACTGCCGCACATTCGCGTTCACCTTCGCATTGCGCACCGGCTTCGTGCCGTAGCGCCGCTGGTGCGCATCGCTGTACGCCTGCCACGTCGTGCGGCAAGCAGCCTGCAGCGCGTTGGCATCCTCGCCCGCCACCTGCCCGCCATCGGGGCGCGGCAGCGCCACGGAATTCTTTGATGTAGTCTTTGATGTAATCTTTGTTGTAATCTTTTCTTTATATATAGATTGCGGGATTTCCACATTCCTGTCTGCTGGTTTTCCGCAATCTAGATTGCTGGTTTTCCGCGCACTAGATTGCTGGTTTTCCTCATGCTGGATTTCCCCATTCTGGCAGTCTGCGGAAATTGCGCATACTGGCGTTTTGGGCACCTTCTTGCCATCCGTGCCAGCCATCAAAAGCTCGGCCAGCCGATCAAAATCAACCCTAAAAAACAGCCGCGCAGGATGGCCCTTGCGCTGCTCATGCAGCACCCCGATGGCGCGCAATGCATGGCGCGCGCCCTCCTGCTCGTAGCGAGTCAGGCCTGTCTCTCGCGTCCAATCGACCTGCCCCTTGAAGAACCAGCCATCGGCCGTCTTCTGGCTCCAATAGAACGCCTGGGACAGCATCACCGCACCAGTGATACCCACCCCCAGATCGACAAACGCCCTGTGAAACGCGATGGGCTTGGCCATCAGTGCCTTGATCACATCGCCGGTCATGCCCGCGCTCCTTTCACATAAACCCGGGCGCCGCCCGTCCCATGCCCCTTGATGCGGGCAGTCGTCCCAATCACGCGAATCGCCCCCTCACGGATCGCCTTGGCGTACACCGCTCCGAAGGCCCTATCGTCGTTTGGCCTGATCCCGGCCAACTTGGCCGCATTCGTCACCAGCTCGCCGCTGATTGGCCCGTGATCGCGCACATGGGCCACGATGAATTGATAGGCCCGATCGCCAAAACCCGGCGTGGCCGATTCCTGCTTTTCTGCGCACGCCTGCGCAGCCTCATCGCCCAGGCGGCGGGCGCTCGCCTGCAGCTGCTTGCTCGATGGCCTCATGCGTCCTCCCCAAAAAACTGCTGCGCCGCCTCGTCATTGGCCAGCGCACGCAAGGCCGTCAGGCGCATGAAGGCCAGCGCTTCGGGTTGGATGCACACAGCATCCTGATCCACCACCTTTAGGCCGACGGCGTACAGGAGTGCCAGGCAATCGGCCAGCTTCTCGTTCTTGATGCGCGAGATCGTCGATTCGCTCACGCCCAGACTTGCAGCAATGGCAACCTGGCTGCCCGGCTCTTGCATCCGTGCAAGCACCCGCGCGTGCGTCTTGCGTGACCTTTCAGCGGGGGAGCGGAATAGTTCAGTCATGGCCCACACCCCGACCACCACGCAACACCGCCCAGTTCACATCCGGGCGCAGCTCCTCGCAGGGCACGCCGGTTGCGGCCTCGATGTCGGGGCAGAACCGAGCCGGCACAGCACGAGTTCCCTTTACCCACTGATTCACAGTGGGGGGCTTAATTCCAAGCAGCCTCGCTAAGGCGGATTGGCCGCCAGCGGCAGTCGCGGCCGAGTTGATAGCTTCATTCATGCCTCGATTATAAGGCGAAGCCTTATCAAAGCAAGGGCATGTTAGGAATTGCCTTCTTTGTCAGATTTGAAGGAATATTAGGCAATGCTTACAGGAAAAGAACTTGGTGATGCCCTTAGGCGCGCCATCGCACTTAAAGGCGTCAAACAAGTGGAAGTCGCAGAGCACTTTGGCGTGAAGCCGCCGTCTGTCCAAGACTGGCTCAAGCGAGGCGTAATCTCCAAGGACAAGCTACCGGAGTTGTGGGCTTATTTCTCTGACGTAGTTGGCCCTGAGCACTGGGGGCTCGACGCCACCGCTGTGGCTGGACAAGCCAAGACCACAACTGCCGCGTCATTCATCATCGGGCAGCACCCCGACGACGAACTGCCCGAGGGCATGGTGGCCATCCCTGAATACAGCCTACGACTGAGCGCCGGACCAGGGCGGCCAGCAGTCAGCTACGAAATCGAGGAAATGCGCGAGCCCGCCACCTACCGCCTCTCATGGCTGCAGGGTGAAGGACTCAATCCCAAGCACTTGCGGCGCTTCAAGGTCACGGGCGAAAGCATGATCCCTTTGCTCTACCCCAACGACGTCGTGCTAGTCAACCTGGAAGAAGGCGGCTTCGAGCGCATCAAAGACGGGAGCATTTACGCCATCCTCTACGGCGAAGACCTGCGCCTCAAGCGCCTACTCTTCAGGCGCGGCGATGGCACTCTGACCCTTCGCAGCGAAAACCAAAAGCAATACCCAGACGAAACCCTCACTCTGGAGCAGGCGCAGGAATTCATCACCGTTTTGGGCCGCGTGCGGGACAAATCTGGCACAGGCGGGCTATGAACAACTGGAGGCCTAAACACCTCAACGTATTGCATCCATTACGGTATACGCCTTTAACAATCGGCCAAAATATGAAGAAAAAAACAATTTTCAATATCTTAATTTCTTACACCTTGCTAACGATCCACAATGCATCGTTGGCGCAGGAATTCATACAAATGACAAACAAATCAAGAACCATTGCCACCATACAAGATACCGGAGAAAAGACCCCACACCTCAAAATTGTGGAAAGCTACGACTTCTTACGCAACAAAGAGGATGACTTCCAACCAGTATTAAAACGGTCAAGTGTCGTTAACTGCAAATCCAAGAAAATAGCAACAGTTCTATACACCTTCTTCCCCAAAAGGGATGACGGAAGTTATGGACAAATCACATACACACCACCGGAATATAAAAATAAAAAGATAGAAATCAATGAGAAAATAAAATTCCTCACGCCAGAAGAACAGTCTCAAAAGCTATCAAAGGATGCTGGAGATAAGGAACCAGAGACCCAAAGGAGAACAGTTCCGCTAGTTTACTACCCAATCATTGATTTCGCGTGCCATTACGCCGCAGGCATGGACATTAAGGAGGCTGCAAGAAATTCTCAAAGCGCATCAGACGCAAATGATCTGAAGGCATTGTCTTGCACATTAGCTCCAAGGCAGGGCCTTGACCTCCCAACAATAACAAGAACAATTCGGTTTTCTGAGAATCGACTTTATGTTCAATATGAAGGCGAATGGATGCATACATCCAACGTTTCACCGAGCCAAATTTCTTTTAGCGACAATCTCGGCATTGAGACAATTATCAACAGATTCACAGGAGAAATTTCCATAAGCACCCCTCCTCCAGAATATCGAACTCTTTTCCAAGGGACATGCAATCTACAAAAGAATGTGCCGCAAAGATTTTAAATATCCACTCAATAACCCGCCGCAAAAGGAAATCACCAATGAAAAATCTGATAACAGCAATTAGCCTCCTTGCCGCCGCCACCCATGCTTTTGCCTGGGATGGCTACGACGCGGATAACGGCGCTTATGTGAAAATCGAAAAGGGCAATCTCGTGCGTAGCGGCCGAGACATTGAAATTTACGACTACAGCCAAGGCGAATACATCGACGTCACCGTCGAATCTATCCGCGCCAATGGCAGGTACGTCGAAGTAGAAGTCACAGACCACACCACAGGCGAGTCGCGCACATTGGAAATGGAGCGCAAGAGATAAGCTCCAGCAGCCTTGAAGGCCATGCGCACATGGCAAAGCATCTCAGCGATTTCAGGTGACTCATGCCACAACCAGCCACACAATCGAGCCACATTTCCCAAATGATCGAGAGCCTGCCCCCAGCGCCGCAGGCCAACCCCTTCCTTGAGCGAAGAATCCGGCAGGAGATCGACAAGCTGGGCAGAACCGACAGGCTGGCCGCAGACATGGCCAACTGCCACCTGGAGGCCACCCTGGGCAATCGGCCTGCGTTGTGGCGCGCCATCCGCGAAATGGAACAAAACGGCTTTACCGAACACGCCGGATATACCAAAATCTTTTACTATGCCACTGCGCTCAAGGCTGGGCAGGCGCACAAATTTTTGCCCTTCGCTCTCAAGGCGCGCCCTTATTCGGCATCGCGTCTATTGCCCGTGCTGGAAAGCATCGGCGCCTTTCAAAGCATCACCGCACTCATGCGCCAAGCCAAAGAAGACAACATCATGCTGCAAGCGCACAAGGAGTTCGAGCGCGCGCAATCGGCCACGCGCATCATGGATGAACTGGGCGTCACCGACGACATCATCGCCCAATCCATAGACCAGGTCGGCACGCTGCTGGAAGAGAAAGGCATCAGCACGCAAGGCCACACCCTTCTGTTCACCTTGCCGGCCGAGCATCCCATCCAACAGCCGTTCATCCACATGACATACGATCTGCCCGTCTCCATTGAGGAGGCCGAGCAGCTCAGCCAAGAACTGGCCGAACGCATCATTCTGGCCGACCTCTTTGTCAGCCCCGGCTTCACCATCAGCTTCCAAGGCAAGATCTGAAGCGCCATGCCCGTCACGCCCAACGACATCCTGCAAGTCGCACAGCGCGCCCTGAACGCCAGCGACGAGGCCGAGCTGCGCTGCAGCATCAGCCGCAGCTACTACGCCGCCTACCATCATGCGGCAGCATTTGCCAAGACCCTTCCCCTGCCGGGCAGCGGCCACGGGCCTGAGGGCGGCATACACCAAGAGCTCATCAACCGCCTCTCCCACCCGCACCCCAGTTGCAGCGCGGCGCAAAAACTCGCCAGCAAGAAAATCGGCTACGCCCTTGCCAGCCTGAGATCGGCCCGCGTTTGCGCCGACTACGCCATCGACAAAGCCGCGGCAGCGCAAGCCTTGGCCAAGGCCAGCGGGCTGATTGCCTCCTGACAAGCCTCAGCCGCCCCCCAGCGGGTATTTTTGCGCCCGCACACCCAGGGTATGCACCCGCCTGCTGTTGCAGCGCACAAGCCTCAGAAGGCCAACCCGAGGGCGCTGCAGGCATGACAAAAGCAGGAGTTGATGAAAGGTGCAGGCTATCACGAAACCTGCAGGAGAAACAATCATCCGCAGGCCATCATAAAACCCGCAGGCGGAATTAGCTGCTGCAGGTCTTGCGAGGCCCTGCAGGCACGCCCGGCATGCTGCCCCACCTGCCCCATAGCCTCCACGCCGCCCACGGGCGGCTTTTTTTTGCCTGGGGGAATTTTAGGCAAAAATTAGGCTTCACCTATTGACATTTAATAAGGCTAAGCCTAATATTCACCCATCAACACACCAAACCGCCGCGCAACGGATGTGGGAGCGCGGCAGCAAAGGCAAGGCAATGCCGGTTTGTGAGGATGCACCCCGGATGTTCCGGCCCTCTTCTCGCGTGTTGCTGGGGCGGCAGCCATTGGGCCGCAGCCCGACAGGCTCTGAAACAGAATGGTTTGTGCGAGATGGCCCAATGGCCTGATGCGTGGCAACACGTACCGCACGACGTTTCCCGGTTGGGTGAAGCACCGGGTGAAAAACCTTGGCCGGGGAACCGTCCAACATGCACGCAAAGGCGCGATGCATGGCCAAGGCGCTAGCTGGAGGCAACAACACCCATCCAGCAAGACGGCACTGATAGCAATCAGCAAAGACGCGGCCAGCGCGTCAGTGGGAGCCGGCATAGCCGGAGACAGCCCCACAGGGCAGCACGCCAAAGGCTGCATGAGCGACATTCAGCCGATTCGCCCCTTTGGTTGCGCAAGGACGCTGCCCAGCCATTCAACTACCTGCTTGCCTTCCCAAGAGATGGCAGGCCGCCTTGAAGCAAAGTGTTGAACTCCTTGAGCTCCACCTTTTTGACTCTAGCCCAAGCCCCCTTGGGGCTTGATACAGGATTGCCGAAGCGCTTATGGATCCGCTTTCCAGCCTTCTTGCGCATGGTCCTGGTTTCCTGGGCGAAGTGCTGCATCAACTCAACAAGTGAAGGGTTTTGCCGAAGCAATGTGTTCCAAGCAACTTGGGCATCTGGCTTCCCCCTTCTGACCGCAATCCACAAAGACCTTGCTGCATCCATAGAGATGCCAGCTCTACTGCAAAGTGCATTGAGGTGGCGCATCTGCTTTTCATTGGCCGCCATGAAATCCTCTGAGAAAGTAAGACACCACATCATTGCCGAGCCACAGACCTGAAATACCCAAAAAGTGGCAGTGAAAACCCTCAGTGCATTTGCCCGCCTCGTGCGGGCTTTTTCTTGGTCAACGCCATGACAGCCCTTGCTCGCCTGGCGGCCATGCGCCGCCCACTTGACTGGCGCATCGGCGCCTATGCCGCCATCTGCGGCGCGCCCTGCCGCCCATTGGAAACCCGCCCCGTCGCCCGCCTGCAATACCTGGCGGGCTACATCGCCGGCCAGCAAATGGCCGCACTCGACTACTACCTGGAGGCCCAGCCATGAATTACTCGCAGAACTGGTCAGCCGGCGACCAAAAGATCGACGACGCCCAGCGCCGAGCTGACGAAAGCGCCGATCTGGAGCGGCGCGCCAATGAAATTGACGCGCTGGCCTACCAGTACGAAACCATGCTCATGCATGGCGACTGGCAGAAAAAAACCGGCGCAGGCATCACCCTGGAGCAAACCATCGGCGAGGCCTTGGCCGACGACGACGAACTCTACGCCCTGGCGCTGCGCTGCATGCAGCACTGCCTGCAGCACAGCAGCGGCTTCCTGAGCACAGGCAGGCTGGAAAGCCTGATGCGCAAACACCTTGCCGCAGAGGCATACCGCCTGGCTGAAATCGAACACAGCGCCACCGAGGAGTATGAACCTGTATGAGAGCCCTGGCCATCACCATCATCGCCGCCCTGGTCACCCTGGGCGCGCACCTGGAGCGCCGGGCCTACCCGGTAGATCGCGTGGTCGCCGAGATTGCTGCAGAGGCCGGCAAGGGACTGCCACTGCCATGACGCCGCTGAACACAGGCCGCGTCAAGATCGGCCTTGCATTCGAGCGCCGCGCCATGCCCCGCGTGGACGAGCGCTGGCAAACCATCCTGTTGACCCAACCCAAGCCGCCCTTGCTCAGGCGGCTTTTCTTTTGGAGCAAGAAATGATCGCCGACTTCATCGCCACCTACCGCCTCTACCGCCGCAGCGGCACAGGCAGACGCCAAGCCCTGCACATGGCCTGGCTGCTGGCCCAGGCTGGGCAGCGCACACGCTGAATCCCCCATCACAACCCATTGGAGAACACCATGAGCACAGCCCTAACCACCCTGACCCGCACCCTTGCCCAGAAACTCGACATGGGCGACGGGGCGGGGCTGATCGAAACCCTCAAGGCCACCGCCTTCAAAGAGCAAGTGTCCGATGCGCAAATGACCGCGCTTCTGGTGGTTGCCAATCAATACGCCTTGAACCCCTGGACGAAGGAGATTTACGCCTTCCCGGACCGGAAAAACGGCATCGTGCCCGTCGTGGGTGTTGACGGCTGGGCGCGCATCATCAACAACCACCCCGACTTTGACGGCATGGAGTTTCGGCAATCCGAAACCATGATTCAGATGCCCGGCGCAAAAACGCAAGCTCCGGAATGGATGGAGTGCGCCATCTACCGCAAAAGCCGAAGCCGCCCAACTGTCGTGCGGGAATATCTGGACGAGGTGTACCGGGAGCCGATGAAAAGCAAATACGGCGACGAAAGCATTATTGGCCCGTGGCAAACGCACACCAAGCGTTTTTTCCGCC
Organism: Vandammella animalimorsus; assembly: GCF_002288875.1. Lineage (NCBI taxonomy): Bacteria > Pseudomonadati > Pseudomonadota > Betaproteobacteria > Burkholderiales > Comamonadaceae > Vandammella > Vandammella animalimorsus. The sequence continues at coordinate 180,815 of NZ_NTBH01000007.1, forward strand.
ACAAGGCCATGATCCAGTGCGCCCGCCTGGCATTCGGCTACGGCGGCATCTACGACCAGGACGAAGCCGAACGCATCGCTGAAGCACAACCTGCCGTCAAGCACATGGGGGCGGTCGAAGAAGTACGCCCAGCCAAGACCCCCTACCCCGAAGACAAATTCACCGCCAACCTGCCCACCTGGCGCAAAGCCATCGAAGCCGGGCGCAAGAGCGCAGAAGACGTCATCGCCACCGTGGAGAGCAAACACACCCTCACCGACGAGCAAAAAGCCGCCATTCGCGCCCCGATTGCCCCGGCCGCCGCGCCCACCACCGTCATTGATGGAGACACCGGCGAAGTGCTGCAAGCGCCCGCACCGCAACCAGCCGCGCCGCAGCACACAGCGCAAACACTGGACTTCGTGCGCGAGATGGACGGCGCGCAAGACACCCCCGATTGATTCCCTGCCCGCTCACTTGGCGGGCTTCTTTTTGGAACAACCCCATGCAACAACACCAACTCACCCAGGGCAGCCCCGAATGGCACGCCCACCGCGCCCAATTCTTCAACGCCAGCGACGCCCCCGCCATGCTGGGTATCAGCCCCTACAAAACCCGCGCCGCCCTGCTGCAAGAGCGCGCCACCGGCATTGCGCCAGAGATCACGCCCCAGCAGCAGCGCATTTTCGACCGTGGCCACCAACTCGAAGCCCTGGCCCGGCCCATCGCCGAGGACATCGTGGGCGAGGAACTGTTCCCCATCGTGGGCACCGAAGGCAAACTCGCCGCCAGCTTCGACGGCATCACCATGCTGGGCGATACTGTTTTTGAGCACAAAACCCTGAACCAGTCCCTGCGCTACGACTGGGACAGCGACAACGGCTGGCACCTGCCCGAGCACTATCAGGCGCAAATGGAGCAGCAGCTCATGGTCAGCGGCGCAGAGCGCGTGCTGTTCATGGCCAGCGAGCAAGGTGAGGACGGTCAGCTACACTACCAGCACTGCTGGTACGCCAGCAACCCAGCCATGCGCCAACGCATCATCGACGGCTGGGCGCAATTCGAGGCCGACCTGGCCGCCTGGCAGCCCGCCGAAACCGCCCAGCCCGCGCAGGCCGCCCCAGTGGAAAGCCTGCCCGCGCCCATCGTCACCGTGGGCGGCGCGCTCAGCGTGGGCGGCAACCTGCCCGCCTTTGGCCAGGCCCTGCGCGCCTTCATCGAGCGCATCCCCGCCAAACCCGCCACCGATCAGGAGTTCGCCGACGCCGAAGCCGCCTGCAAAGCCCTCAAGAAAGCCGAGGACGCCCTGAAGGCCGCTGAAGATCAGGCGCTCGCCCAGATCAGCGACGTGGAAATCATGCGCCGCACCGTGGCCGACCTGCAAGCCTTGGCGCGCACCACCCGACTGGCCACCGAGAAGCTGGTCAAGGCTGAAAAGGAAGCCCGCAAAACCGCCCTGGTCATGCAGGCCCGCGCCGACTTCGCGCGCTATGTGCAAACCCTCGAAGCCAACCTGAAGGGCATGCACCTGCAATTGCCCGCGCCCGACTTCGGCGCAGCCGTCAAGGGCCTGTCCAGCCTGGAGAGCATGCGGCAAAAACTCACCGCCGCCCTGCTGGAAGGCCAGGCCCAGGCCAACACCCTGGCCGAGCGCATCGCCCGCAACCTTCAGATGCTGGAGCGTGTGAGCGACCACAGCTTCCTGTTTGCTGATCGTGAGCAATTGGTATGCACCTACACCGACCGCGAGCTGGAGCGCATCATTGCCGCCCGCATTGCCGAGCACCAGCAGGCCGAAGCCGCCCGACTGGAAGCCGAGCGCGAGCGCATCCGAAAGGAAGAAGAAGCCCGCGCCGCGAAGGCCGCCCAGGAGCAAGTCGCCGAAATCCTCTCGCACGAAGCGCAAGTGGCGGCCTTTGAAAAATCGTGCCGCGAAAGCGACGGACGGCGGGCAGCAGAGATCGCCCATATCGAGGCCACACAACCACCCACCCTGCGCCTGGGCGAGATCAACACCCGCCTGGCCCCACTGTCCATCACCGAGGCCGGACTGCGCCAACTGGGCTTTGAGCCAGCAGGCCACGACCGCCGTGCCGTCCTGTACCACGAGCACCAATGGCCCGACATGTGCGCCGCCATCGTGGCCCGTGTGCAGGCTGCAGCAGCAATTGGAGCCGACGCATGAGCGACCTCAACCAATGCACCTTCATCGGCCGTCTGGGCCGCGATCCGGAGACACGAACATTTCCAAACGGCGACCAGATCGCCAGCGCCTCCATTGCCGTCTCGGAAACCTGGAAGGACAAACACACCAGCGAGAGGCAAGAGCGCACCCAATGGATACCCCTGGTATTCACCGGCAAGCTGGCCGAAATCGCCGCCCAATACCTGCGCAAAGGCAGCCAAGTGTGCGTGTCTGGGAAATGGCGCACGCGCACCTGGAAAGACCAGCAAAGCGGACAGGATCGCCGCACAACCGAAATCCGCGTGGAAAACATGCAGATGCTGGGCGGGCGGCAAGACGGCCAACAACAACACCAATCGCAACCGGCAGCGACCGCACAGCAGCAGACCGACTTTGAAGAGGACGATATCCCATTCTGACCACCCAGCCCGCGTAATGCGGGCTTTTTCATGCGCAAACCATGCAATCGACAAAGACAACCGCCGCCCAATGGAGACGGCGCGCTCTGCGGGCAGAAGCAGAGCTCGAGCGTGTAAAGCAAGTGCAGCAAAACGCCGACCGAATCACCGCCCTCATCTGCAAACAAGATGCCGCCCGCTTCGTGGCACTGCGTGAAATCCGGCTCATCCTGGACGAGCTGGCCACCATCGAATAGCAACCAAAACCCAACCCAAGGAGCAACCATGCAAATCACCATCCATACCCTGAACATTCACCTAACCCCAGCCGAGCCCGCCCTTGGCGCAGCGCTGGTCAAGGCTGCGCTGGCCGCCCAGCATGAAGAGTCCGCCGAGCAGCCGCAAGAAGAGGCCCAGCAGCAAACCGAAGAGCCGCAGGCCCGAGAGATTGAGCTGCCGCCTGAGATCGCGGCCCTGCTGGCCACTGCCTTGCTCAAACAGATCCACACCCAGCCCGCGTAATGCGGGCTTTTTCATGAAAGGAAGAAGCACCATGACAACACATCAATCCCAAACCGCCGCCACCGACGTGGGCGAATTCATCACCGACCTGGACGGCGGCATGTTCGACCGCAAGCTCTCGGCCGCGCTGAGCCAGGTGGCCGCCGCTGTGGTCGATCACGACAAGGCTGGCGAGGTCACCATCAAGTTCAGCTTCAAGCGCATCGCCGGCACGCACCAGGTGCATGTGGCCCACGCCATGAAGTACACCAAGCCAACCATGGACGGCAAGGCCAGCGAGGAGGAAACCCGCACCACATCCCTGTACGTGGGCAAATACGGCAAGCTCACCCTCACGCCCGAGAGCCAGCTGAGCTTCATCGACCGCCAAGGCCAACCCGCCTGAGCCCATTTCACCCACCCAGGCCGCCAAAGCAGGCGGCCTTTTTCATGCCCGAAAGGAAACCCATGTTTGACAAACAAGCCATTGAAACCCTGCAAGAAGGCCAAAGCATCGCGCAGGCCAACGAGGCCATGGCCACCAGCGCCGAGGCGCGCCACGTCGTGGCCCTGCCCAGCGACTACAAGCAGCACGACCTTGAGCCATTCCAGCCCCGGCGCCGCCGCGCGCGCGGCAAGATGGAAACGCCCGATCTGCAGTCGTTTGCCGCCTACGCCACGGCCCACGCCGAAGGCGGCGCATCCATCTTCATCGAGCCCGAGAACATGCGCGCCACCGCCGTGCTGAACCTGGGCCAGCCCGCCGCCCCCGGCCAAGCCGACAACAAGGCCGTGCTGGAACCCACCACCACCGCCGCCTACAACGCCCTGAACCGCATCACCGCTGGCAAGAACAAGCAGCAGGACGTGGCCGAATTTTTGGAAGACTGGACAGAACACATCACCTGCTTCAATGACGAGGGCGAAATCTCACCGCCGCGCGCCATCGCCGCCGTGCGCAAGATCAGCATCGAGGCCAGCCGCAAGCTGGAAAACGAAGAGCAGGCCCTGAGCGCCACCCGCAGCGCCTTTGAGAACATCACCGCCAGCAGCAAGGAGCCGCTGCCCGCGCTGATCTACTTCCGCTGCCAGCCCTACGCCGACCTGCAAGAGCGCCAGTTCGTGCTGCGACTGGGCGTGCTCACCGGCGAGGAAAAACCCGCCATCACCCTGCGCGTCATCAAGCGCGAGCAACACCAGCAGCAAATGGCTGAAGAGCTGGCCGAGCGCATCCGCGCGGCCATGGGCAGCGCCGACGTGGCCATCTACAAAGGCCAGTACCACCGCCACCAGTAAGCCCCCCACGCTCAGCGCGAGCCGATCCGCGCGCAGGCAGGGGCAAATGCCTGCACGTTCCCAAACCGCAGCAGGGCGGGTGTCGGCACCTGCACGCGGCGGCAGATAGTGATCTGCCCAGCCTGGGGCCAGCGCCAGGAACCAGCACAAGGAGCATCCCATGAACGCATTCAACTCCCTCAAGCCCAAGGCAGGCGCAAAGCCCTCGCCCAAAGCGGCAACCAAACCAAGCCAGGCCAAACAGCCGGCCCAGCAGGCCGAGCCTGCCAAGCGCCAAAGCCGCGCAGTCGGCGACTTCCAGGTCGCCTTCGACGAGCTGCCCAAGCAGCGCACCAGCGCCAGCAAATACGACGCCCTGCTGGCCCGCTGGCCAGTGGGCGCAGCCGTGCGCTGCACAGCCAAAGAAGCCAACTCCATCGCCCAGGCCCTGCGCAAACATTTGCGGCGCACCGGCAAAAGCGGCCGCGCGCGCATCTGCGCCCAATACCCGGGCGACACCAGCAGCACACCGGCGCGCGTCTGGTGGATGGCCGAGTAACGCGACAACCGAAAGACCAGAAATGCCAGCAACCATCCTGCACACCGCAGCCGAAACCATCGCCCAGCGCGGCCAGGAGCGCGACACCGGCGGCGGAAAAGAACGCACCATGGCCGCCGCCGTGGCCGCATTCAACGCCCTGGAGGGCACCACCCTCACCGCGCGGCAGGGCTGGGCATCAGCGCGCCCATCCCCAAACACATCCGCGACGGCTCCCTGATCCAGGTGCTCGCCGCCCAGCAGTGCATCCTGCGCGGCCAGGCCATCACCCACCAATGGCGCGCCGTTGTGGATGCCGTCAACATCATGGAGACCCTGCGCCGCGCCGGGCACATCCAAGACCCCGGCGGGCACATCTACGCCGCTGTCGAAGCCATCCTGCGCGCCATCGAGCGCAAAAACGCCACCGGCAGCGAGCATGCCTTGCTTGACGGCCCAGGCATCACCGCCCTAGGCGAAGTGCTGGCCGCCGTCCCCGACGTCATCGACAGCCTCACCCACCGCCAGTACATCCAAACCCTGCGCTAGACCGACCTGCGCCTGCGCGAGGCCAGCCTGCGCCGCGACCGGAGCCTGCGCGTGGTGTCGGCGCAATGATTGACAAGAGATGGGATGAACTAACACACATAACGCAATGGGTCAACAAATCCCTGTCAATTTCTACCAGGCCCAAAACACTACATCTAGTGAAATTTCATGGAAAACGCCCCATCGGCCCCATATATAGTGCCCTGGAGTTAGACGTTGTGATCCGCCCAACGAGCAATGCGATACTGCACGCGCGCGCCTTATAGCGCAAAGTAGCTTCAAAAACCGCCTACAAGCCTTAAGGGAACCCGCATGACAGTCCTACCAACAGTCTCTGTTGCCAACTTTTTCATAGGAAAAGCGCAAGAAGAAGGCAAGACTATCACCCCCATGCAGGTGCTCAAGCTGGTCTACATCGCCCATGGATGGCACCTGGGCTTGTACGACAAGCCGTTGATTGGCGAAGCTGCGCAAGCCTGGAAATACGGCCCGGTCATTCCCAGCGTGTACCACGACTTCAAGCACTACGGCAGGAATGGCATTGATCGCCAGAAAGCCATGCTTGTTGAAGGGCAACCAATCATCCCGACTGTGACAGACACGCAAGCGCAGGAATTTTTGAGCGCCGTCTGGAACGCCTACAAGCACCTCGACGGCTGGCAGCTCAGCGCCATCACCCATCAAGAAGGCACACCTTGGTCAATCACCTGGGAAAAATGCGGGGGCAACCACTTTGCAGGTTACCCTATTGCGAACGCCGACATTGCCCAACACTACGCTGAACTGGCAAAACAGCGCCAGGGCAGCCGCACCTGACTCCGGGAGCCTGCATGGACGAAAAGCTCCATCTCATCCAGGCAGAGTCCGTCGATGCCAAGCCACGTCACACTGAAGACATCTTCGAAAAACACCGGCATGAAGCCCACCTCAAAAACATGGATCGCGGCTGGCTGGGCGTGGTATTTGGGATGGGCGCAACCACTGGCATCAATATTGCAGGCCTGGTGTGCATCCTGACGCTCGTGACGTTGATCGTGTCTCTGTTCGTTGAAATCAAAGGCGATGCGAGCACTATGCGTGCGGCCATGATCGGCCTAATCTCATCGGCCCTGAGCTACATTTTTGGCGCAGCCAAGCGCTGATTGCATGGCTGCGGTCAGAGCACAAATCCCTGTGATTTAAAGCGCCTAACAGACTGCTCAAATACAGCCCGCTCCAGCGGGCTTTTCTTTGCTCGCAGCTGGGCACACTCACGCCACTGAGCAGCCCAGGCGGGCAAGTGCTCTGGCCCTCTACACCGCCTTGGCCAGCAAATCGGCCATGCGCGTCTGCCAGCCTGGACCTGAAGCGCGCCACTTGGCCAGTACGCTCTCGGGCAAGCGAATGGACACCAACGTGCGCGGATCCTGCGCGCGCGGCCTGCCGCCCTTGTTCACTCTGGCGCGCGCCAGCATCTCATCGGTCAGCTCGGGCAAATCGTCGTACTCCGACGCTTCGATGCGGTGCGCGTCCACGCGCTGCAAATCACTGCCCAAGCAAGAGGGGGAGGATTTTTTTGTGCTCGCGTTCATTGGCCTTCCTCATACTGAAAACGTGGCGAACCGCGCCACGCGGGACATAACCGACCACCACCAACCGCCCGACCAGAAAGCCAAAACAGATGATGCGCGGCTCTCCGTAATCCTTGCGGGTGTCCTCAAACTCCACCGTCGGGCCCTCAAACACTACCGCAGCATCCTGAAAGTCCAGCCCGCGCTCGGCCAGTGTCACGCTGCGTTTATGGGGGTCAAAGGTGATGCTCATGGGCGTTATTGTATCTACAACAACCTGCAATGCAATCCGCCTTCACCATGCCCGACGTTGGGGGCCCGCACCCCAACAGGCTTGACAAGTCAGAGCTGCGGATGCGACAAAAACCTTGACCGTCCACTCTTAATCAACTCAAGCTCTTGATCCCGCGCAGCCTCTATCGCCTTGTATTTTGCAGATTGTGTTCGCCTATGCGAGAAATACGCGTGCAACACCAGCCCCGCAAACATCCCGGCCAACAAAATGCCCGGAATGCTTTCTTTGCCGAACATCGGCATAACAATGCCCATCAATACCGTGCCAGCAATCCAATAAGGCCAAATCCGAGGTTCAGGGAACCGATCCTCCAGCATCTGCGTATACAAGCGGTGCACTTCTCGCTCGGCCATACTCCTTCTCTCCGCCTCCTCCCGCCGCCGTTGCTCTTGCTCCTGCAACATGCGCCTGTTCTCATACTCAAGCTGCTGCGGCGTCTTGCCCGTCTCCCGAAGCACCTGTTCCAAATTGTCGATAACAGACCTGATAACAGCCGTTGCCTCGTCCAGGGAGCACTGGAAAAACTCCCGGTTGTGTGCATACCGACAGCTTGCAAGCTGAGCATGGATCGTGCTCTCCGCGCGCCCGCAATCAATCGTCTCGAACGACTCAATCAACCTCAATTGCCCAATGTGCCCAGTCACCCGCGCCTCGCGTGCTTGACGATTAATTTCATCGATCCGAACTTGTGGGTTCATCCGCGTGGTTAAGCCAATCTTGTAGATGCCATCGCGATGCGCATCATTGCGAGCAATGTAAATATGGCCTGGCACCCCATAAAAATTCTGCACAAAGGAAGACTTCGATCTCGGTTTGCGTGAAAAGCGCACCACATCTTCATAGCCGTTGTCTTCAATCATTGCTTGCGACGAATGGAAATTAACAGAAAGAAACAATGTACATCGATAAGTAACCGATTCCCGCTGCTGCCTGGGGTATGATTTTCCCTACCTCGCAAGAGGTGGAGGTTCAAAGCTCCATTACCAAGCGGTCAGCCGCATACCGACAAACAGCGGCTTTTTTGCGCCCGCCGATTCCTACAGGTTTCGCCGGGGAAGGTGGCTATCCGTAAGGACGCCCACCTGGCTTGGTACAGGCTTTGAACTTCCCCGGCACCTTCTCGGGATTGGGTCAAAGCGATTCCGAGAGGTTTTCAAATCTCACCAAGGAGTCGCCATGACCCAATCCGCACTCGCCTTCCAAGGCACCACCTTCGATATCGTTGACCGCAACGGCCAGCCTTGGCTGAGGGCACACCAAATCGGTGTAGCCTTGGACTACAAGCGGTCAGACATCATTGCCAAGCTCTACCGCGCCAACGCCGCCGAATTCACCGACAGCATGACCGCCGTGGTGAAACTGCCCACGGCAGGCGGCGTGCAAGACGTGCGCATCTTCAGCTTGCGCGGCGCGCACCTGCTGGGCATGTTCGCCCGCACCGCCCGCGCAGCAGAATTCCGCCGCTGGGTGCTGGACGTGCTGGACGCACAAACCCAGCCCACCACCATCACCCCCGCCCAACAGCAGCACCTCAAAGAGCTTGTGGACCTGGTGGTCGAATCGGGCAAGCAAAAAAGCCACGCCGAAACCTGGGCGCGCCTGCACCGCAAGTTCGGCGTGCCGCGCTACATCGAGTTGCCCGCTGCACAATTTCACAGCGCCTGCCTCTACCTCAAGAGCAAGATCGACCAGCCCAGCATCGCCACTCTGATCCGCAAGCACCTGCCCGCCCAGATTGAGGCGCTCGACCTCACCGGCGGCCCGGCCGCGCAAGCGGCGCACGAAGCAGCCTGCCAGTACATCGACAACCTGCGCAGCGGCCAGCAAACCCGCTGGGACTTGCCCCCTGAAGTGCTGCAAGGGCTGGTGCTTGACGCCCTGATGAGCCAGCGCTTTATCGTCAGCTTCGGCTACCGCCAGGGCATGAGCATCAACCCCATCGCCCGCGACGCCTACGTGCTGCCCAGCGCCCAATGGGCCAGCGCCATCGAATCGGGCGATGCACACCTGCCGCCTGAAGAACTGGCCCGGCTGCATGCCGTCGTCAGCGCCAAGATCAGCCGCAGCTACCTGCTGATGCACAGCCAGCGCAAGGCACAACCGCCCGCGTTGACGTAACCCCATCCCCTCACCCCAAGGCCCGCTGCTTGCGGGCCTTTTTCATGGAGAAAACATGACAGACCTGCAAGCAGCACAACAGCGCATCGCCGAGCTGGAGGCCCAGCTCGAAGCCATCGGCGCAGGCGGCGTAGGCCCGCAGCGCATCACATCCAGCCCTGAACAATGGGAGTCGGCAGTCACCGGGTGGCACCGCGCCGCCAAACGACTCGATCACGCCTGCACCCAATGGCGCAACCTGATGCGCTCAGACCCGGAGGCCGAACTCTGGCAGGCGGCCTGGGATGCCGTCAGCATCTGGGCGCGGCAACTGCAAACCGCCTACGACCTGGGCGATTGGCTGGAGTTTTGGTGGGAAGAATGCAAGCTCTCTGCCGCGCCTGGTCACGTCAGCATCAACGGGCAAGCCTTCGCGCTCGACGGCCTGGACGGCCTCATTGAGCTGCTGCGCGCGCACCGCGCCATGAAGGAGGGCCAGCAATGACCAATCGCCGCTACACCCTCACCATCACCGAAGCGCAAGCGCGCGTCATCCGCGACGCCTGCGAACTGCTCGCGCGGCTGGGCTTGGGCCAATGGCCGGAATTCCTGCGCCACATGCCCGGCCAAGTGCCGATGGAATATCACAACGCCATCGACCGGCTGCTGCCGGAAATGGCGCACCTGCTGTCCGAGCATGGCCCACAGGGCACTGCCATCAACGGATGGAACAGCCACCTGGGTATCGGCAATCGGCATGTTCCGGAGGCTGCGAATGTCGCCTTCGACCTGCACGCCGTAATCCGCCATCGGCTGGCCTGGGATCGAGCCAAAGCTGAAGGCAAGGACAAGGATCGTTCGCACACCATGAGCGTGCAGTACGACACCCCCATGCACTACGGCAAGGAGCCGCTGGCGACGATGGAGCGCATCGCGCCAACCCCAACAACCCAGCCCGCCCAGACCAAGGCGGGCTTTTTCACGCCCGAACCATGAACATCCGACAAATCGACCGCGCCCTCGAAGCTGCAGGCGTGCCCTTCAGCATGCACCTTGACGCCATCGCCTGCCTGGCAGAAGCCCGGCGCCGCGCGCGCGGCCTGCTGGCCCACAAAATCAAAGCCCGCCTCATGGCAAAGCGCATCGCCCGCGCCCTGCCCTGGGATGCCGAAACCATCGAGCAAATCCACCCCCAATGGGCCAGCTACGGCGTCGTGCCCAATCTGGGCAACGGCGTCAACGGCGACAACATCCCCTGGGCCGAGCACTACCGCATGCCCGACGGCAGCACGCGCGAAGTCTGGCACTACGGCGCCCCCGGCAACGGGCAACTGCCCGAAGACCTGCGCGCCGCCGCCGAGCACAACATCGCCCTGCGCCGCCGCGCCGCACTGGCCGCCGGCGGCATCCACAGCCACAACGCCCCATGCACCCGCCCGCTGGAGTTGGACACCGACCCAGACAGCCTGAGCTACCGCACCGCCTGCGCGCGCAACTACTGGGGCCACCGCTTCTTCAGCGGCGGCGCTGGCCAGCACCCGCGCAGCATCAAAGCCCGCACCGCCTGGCTGCGCAGCAACGGCGGCGAGCGCGAGGCCTGGAACCGCGGCATGCCCGTGTCCGGGGCCGTGCGCCAGTGGCAAAGCCAGCAGGGCAAAACCACCGTCACCGTCTTCAACCAAGACCAGGCCTGGCAAATCAACATCAAGCGCCGGCTGCTCGGCCGCTGGTTCCTGCACTGGCGGCTGGGCTTTGAAATCGACAACGCCATCCACGCCCACCCCAGGCCCGGCTTCGACAAACGCGCGCCGGTGACGTGGGGCTGGCGGCCAGAGCGACAAAGGAAGGCGACGTGACAGCCCCCTCTCCCGCCGCGCCCGCCAGCGGCGCAACAAGCGCAATCCATGGCCAGAAGATCTGCAACCACATCCCGCCCAGAGCGGGATCTTTGCATCTGGAGCGAAGCATGACCGAATTTCTCACCAGCACCGAGCTGACCCAGCTCACCGGCTACCAACAAGCCAACAGCCGGGCAAAATGGCTCAAGCAGCACGGCATCCCCTACCAACGCAATGCACGCGGTCTGATCGTGTCACGCATCCACGCGCGCCAGTGGCTGGAGGGCAAACAGCAAACCCAATTCGGCGGCATCAACCTGGCCGCCATCGCATGACATGCCCAAGAAGAACAAATACCCCCGGCTGCACACCCGCACCAAGAAGGGCAAGGCTGGGCAGGTCTACACCTACTACACCTACGACATGCGGCCAGAAGGCAAGCCCGACATCAACCTGGGCAGCGACCGCCTGGCCGCCATCGAAAAATGGAAAGAACTGCAAGGCCAGGCCGTGAACATCCGTGGCCGGCTGCAAGAAGCCTTCAACCGCTGGCGCGAGCAAGAGCTGCCGGCCTACGACAGCCCCGTCACGCGCCGCAACTACGCTCTGCACCTCAAACGCCTGGAGCCAGTGTTTGGCATGGCCACCTGGGACGAGATCACCGTGCCCGTGCTGCGCCAGTATCTGGACAAGCGCACAGCCAAAACACAAGGCAACCGGGAAATCTCTGTGCTCTCCATCATCTGGACAAAGGCCAGACTCTGGGGCATGACCTCAGCGCCGTGGCCAGCGGCCGGCATGAAGGGCTGGAAAAACAAGGAAAAGGCCCGCGAGTTTGAAGTCACGGACGACCTGTTTGATGCCATCTACGAGCAAGCCGACCGCATCCTGCGCGGCTGCATGGACATCGCCACCGCCACCGGCATGCGCATCACGGACGCCATTCTTGTGCAACGCCCACGGGGCGGCCTGCTGCGCCACCGGCACCACAAAACAGGCAAATGGGTGGAATTTGACCTCGCGCAATCGCCCGTGCTGACGGCCATTGCGCAAGAGCGCGAGCGCATCCCAAGCGCCAGCAGCGCACTGCTCGTCACCGACAAAGGGGAGGCCATCACATACCCCATGCTGCGCAAACGCTGGCTCAAAGCCCAGCAGGCAGCGGCGCAAGCACACCCAGAAAAAGCAACCGACATCCAGACCATGTACCTGCGCGATATGCGCAAGCGCGCCGCCGATTTGGCCGATGGCCTGGACGCAGCGGCCAATCTGCTGCAGCACTCCAGCAAGGCCGTCACCCGCAAGCACTACCGCACCAAGGCCACCAAACTCAAAGCAGTGCGATAACTTTTGCGGGAAATCATGCGGGAATCTTTGCGGGAAACGTCATTTAAAAATGACGAAAAAAGCACATAACCCATTGATGTATATGGTGGGCCCCCTGGGAGTCGAACCCAGCACCAACGGATTATGAGTCCGCTGCTCTAACCAAGCATGAGCTAGAGGCCCGTGTGCCACTTGCCCCAGAGCCTGCGCCAAGCCTGGGCAAGCCCGCGATTGTAGCGGCGATCAGCTCTGCCACAGCCTCGCGCGCGCAGGCTCATCGGGGCCTGCTGAGCGCATTGCTCAGCAGGCGGGCGGTGATGTCAACGATGTGCACCATGCGCTCATAGGGCATGCGCGTGGGGCCGATGACGCCCAGCGTGCCGACGATCTGGCCATCCACTTCGTAGGGGGCGCTGACGATGGACAGCTCGGAAACGGGCACGGTCTGGCTTTCCCCGCCGATGTAGATCTTCACGCCCTGGGCCTGGCCGGTCACGTCCAGCAGTTGCAGGATTTGGGTTTTTTGCTCGAACAGGTCGAAGGCACGGCGGATGCTGTCCATGTCCTTTGAAAAATCGCTCACGGCCAGCAGATTGCGCTCGCCGGAGATGACCACATCCTGACCTGCGGGCTGGGCAGTGCTGGTCGGGTCGCCAATGGCCGCTTCCATCAGTGCCGCAATTTCGCCGCGCAGGCGGTTGATTTCGCCGCGCAGCCGCTCACGCACCTGGTCGACGCTCAGGCCGCTGTAGTGGGCGTTGAGGTAGTTGCTGGCTTCCAGCAGGTGCTCTTGCGCGATGTCGTCCTGGGTGTGCACGAGCTTGTTCTGCACATTGCCATCGGGCGAGACCAGGATGACCAGCACGCGCTGGGCCGACAGGCGCAGGAATTCGATGTGGTGCAGCACAGCGCTTTTTTGCGGCGCCACGACCACGCCAACGAATTGCGACAGATTGGACAGCAGCTGCGCGGCGCTGGCGATGACGCGCTGGGGCTGGTCGGGGTTGAGCGCTGCTGGGGCGCTGCCATCGTGCAGCTGTTCGTGCCAGCGCTCGCGCTGTACGGTCATCATGCTGTCAACGAACAGGCGATAGCCCTTGGGCGTGGGCACGCGCCCGGCTGAGGTATGGGGGCTGGCAATCAGCCCGAGCTCTTCCAGGTCGGCCATGACGTTGCGGATCGTCGCCGCCGAGAGCTCCAGCCCGGAGGACTTGGCCAGCGTGCGCGAGCCCACGGGCTGGCCGTCCTCGATATAGCGTTCGATCAGTGTGGTCAGCAGGACCTTGGCGCGCTCATCCAGCATGGCGGCATTTTTTCCTTGCAGCGCGCTTCAGCAGTCCTGCTGCCCCGGCCCCACCTGGGCGCCCAGGGCCTGCAGCTGCTGGCGCAATGCCGCCACTTCTTCCATCAGGTCGGTGGTCAATGCGGCCAGTTGCGGGTCGGCATCGAAGGCGTGCTCCAAATGGGCGATGCGCCGCGCGCGCACCAGCGTGGCGCTGGCAAAGCGCCATTGGCCCTCGCCAGCGCCCGCTTCGGCCTGCAGCACACCGGCTTGCACGCGCGCCAGCACCCAGTCGGGGGCCATGCGGCAGCCGCTGGCAAATTGCTCCAGCGACAGCGCGGCGTCATCGAGCAGCTCGATCAAGTCTTCGGAAATCAGCGTCACGGCAGTGGTCGTTCTCGTCATGGCGGGCTCCTTGCTCTTGTCTCAGGCGCGGCGCGGGTCAAAGCCGGGATAGGCCTCGCGCAGCGCCGCCCAGGCAGCTTGCTGCGCCTCGGTCACGGCGCCAGGCACGGCCAAATCCAGCTCCAGGTACAGATCGCCCGCAGCGCCTGCTGCATTGGCCGCCGGGATACCGCGCCCTTTGAGGCGCAACCTACGGCCGCTGTTGGAGCCCGCAGGCACGCCCACCTCCACCGTGGCGCCATCGGGCGTACGCACCTGCACGCTGGCGCCAAGCACAGCTTCCCAAGGCGCTACGCGCAGCTTTTGCGTCACGTCGCGGCCCTGCACCTGCCAGCGCGCATCGCTGCGCAGCTGCACTTCAAGGAACAGGTCGCCGGCCGCGCCGCCGTTCAGGCCCGGGCTGCCCTGGCCGGCCAGGCGAATGAGCTGGCCGGGCTTGACGCCTTTGGGGATTTTGACTTCCAGGGTGCGCTCCTCGGGCACGGGCTGGCCCTGGGCATCCAGGCGCATACCGCGCAGCGTCAGGGTACGCATGGCGCCCTGGTAGGCATCGGGCAGCTCCAGCTCGATGCGCGCGTGCTGATCCTGGCCGCGCAGCGGCCCAGCCGCAGCGCCTCGCGCCTGGCGGGCGCGCGCAGCGCGACCGAACAACTCCTCGAAGAAGGCGCTGCGCGCGCCCTCCTGGCCTGCGGCATCGAAGCCGTCAAAGCCCCCGAAGCCGCCAAAGCCTTGCGCGCCCTCCTGGCCGGAGAAGTCAAAGCCCGCATTCCAGCCCGGCGGCGGGCGCACGTCATCGCCCGAGCGCGCCCCTGCTGCCCAAGCCTGGGCCCCAACGGTGTCGTAGGCAGAGCGCTTTTCGGGGTCGGAGAGCACGGCATGGGCCTCGTTGACCTCGGCCATGCGCTGCTCCGCATCGGGCGCCTTGCTCACGTCCGGGTGGTATTGGCGCGCCAGCTTACGGTAGGCCTTCTTGATGTCGTCGGTGCTGGCACTTTTGTCCACACCTAGGATTTGGTAGTAGTCCTTGTATTCCATGCGTTGCTGTGCTGTGGTGCAAGCGGCCGGCGCTTGCTGTCATGCCCCCTCGTGATCGCCAAGTCTGCCCGCCGCTGGCGGCACATTGCCTTGCAAAGCGGCAGCCCGGGCATCACGTCACGCCCATCAAATGGGGGCGCGGCCGGGCTTGTCAAGCGGCACGGGCATTGTGCCCAAAAAGAAAGGCTGCGCCCAAAAGCGCAGCCTGTTCATGTGCATAGTGCGCGCCTGTGGCGCGCGACCGATTTTGTACTCAACGCCCGGTAGTCAGCGAGCGCTTGACGCGGATTTCCTCGAACTTGGTGCCGCCGATCATGGCGATCTTGGCGCTGCTGGCCTCACGCTCGAAACCAGCGGTTTCGTGGAATTTCAGCGCACGCTCGTTCTGCACCGGCACCCAGGCGGTGACGTTGGTGCAGCCTTCTTCGTGCAGGCCCTCGCGCGCAGCATCCCACAGCGCAGCGCCCACGCCCTTGTTCCAGTGGTTGGGGGAGATGTAAATGGCCCAGATTTCACCGGTGGTGGGGCGGGTCTTCTCGTCGCGCGAGCGATCAAAGCCGACGAAGCCGACGATCTTGTCGTTCTCGATGGCGACTTTGACCTGAGGCTCGCAATACTCAATGGCCTCGCGCCAGTAGGCGATGCGCTTTTCCAGGCTGATGGACTTCAGGTGCTCGTCCGGCACCAAGCCTTTGTAGGCGGCTTGCATGGCGGCAGTGTGGATCTGGGCGATGGCTTTGGCATCACGAAGCGTAGCGGCGCGAACCTGAATGTCAGACATAACGAATGCAAAAAAGAACGATCAGTGTGTGAAAAAACGGCGTATTCTGCACTCAAGGGCTGGCAAATATCAATAGCCAAAAGGGCTTGACAGACAAAATCCGATGACAATTGCGCCGCCCGCTTGCACCCGCTGTGCATTTGCGTCAGCGCCTGCTTCGCGCCCGGAAAGGTCGGCACGAATCCAGCGGTCAGACTGCGCTGCGACTCGTGCAGACACAGCCCTCAAGCCGCCGCAGCCAGCAAGGGCTTGGTCAGGTCCTGGTAGCTGCCCGGCTGGTAGCCCGCTGCGGTCATGAAGCTGGCGCTGGCCAGGGCATCGGCCTGGGCCATGACAGCCATGGCGGCGATGAGCTGTTGCGCCTGGGCGGCGCTGCTCAGGGCGCTGTCCAGTGTGCTGCTTGGCGTGCTGCCCGGTGCGCTGTCTGCTTCGTCCCAGGTCTGGGCATGCCATGGGGTCTG
>NZ_NTBH01000008.1:0-132650 GCF_002288875.1 Vandammella animalimorsus
CAAAATCACTCGATTCGACTCTATGCTTTTTGTTGCTGTAAAAAATCAGCAACAACACCAGTTATGCCTGATGACAATAGCAGTCTGGAACCACTCCTTCCCATCCCGAACAGGACAGTGAAACGGATTAGCGCCAATGATAGTGCGGATTCCCGTGTGAAAGTAGGTCATCGTCAGGCTTCTATGCCCAAAACCCCCCTCTTCCTACAACGGAATTGGGGGGTTTGTTTTATGCGTTCGTTTCATTGTGCAGAATGCCGACCGTTTCGAAAGTGCATACGTCACAATGCATGCCTATTGAGAATTTCCACCATGCCCAATACTTCTGCTTCTCCAGCCCCCAAGATTGGTTTTGTCAGCTTGGGTTGTCCGAAGGCATTAACCGATTCCGAGCTGATACTTACCCAACTCAGTGCCGAGGGCTACCGCACAGCCAAAACATTCGAAGGGGCGGATTTGGTCATCGTCAATACATGCGGTTTTATCGACGATGCAGTAAAAGAAAGTCTGGATACGATTGGTGAGGCATTGGCAGCCAATGGCAAAGTCATTGTCACGGGCTGTCTGGGCGCTCGCCAGGCCGATGATGGTGAAAACCTGGTGCAGCAAATGCATCCTAGCGTGTTGGCCGTCACAGGGCCGCATGCTACGCAGGAGGTCATGGATGCGGTACATGCACACTTGCCAAAGCCGCACGATCCTTTTCTGGATCTTGTTCCGGGAGGATTTGGCGAGGCTGGTCTCAAGCTGACCCCCAAGCATTACGCGTATCTGAAGATCAGCGAAGGCTGCAATCACCGCTGCACCTTTTGCATCATTCCGTCGATGCGTGGCGATCTGGTATCTCGTCCGGTAGGTGATGTGCTCCGGGAAGCGCAAGCCTTGTTTGAGGGCGGGGTCAGGGAGTTGCTGATCATCAGTCAGGACACTTCGGCTTATGGGGTGGATTTGAAATACCGCACAGGCTTCTGGGATGGCAAGCCTGTCAAGACGCGCTTGCTGGAGCTGGTTCAGGCCCTGGGTGATTTGGCCGCGCAGTACAAGGCTTGGGTGCGACTGCACTATGTGTATCCGTATCCCAGCGTAGATGCCGTGGTCGAGTTGATGGCCGAGGGCAAGGTCTTGCCCTATCTGGATGTGCCCTTTCAGCACAGCCACCCGGATGTGCTCAAGCGAATGAAGCGCCCGGCCGACGGCGAAAAGAATCTGGAGCGCATCCAGCGCTGGCGCGAACTTTGCCCCGAGCTGGTGCTGCGCAGCACCTTCATTGCCGGCTTCCCGGGTGAGACGGAGGAGGAGTTCCAGCATTTGCTGGACTTCATGGAGCAGGCGCAAATTGATCGCGCCGGTTGCTTTGCCTACAGCGACGTGCAGGGCGCAGCGGCCAATGCCTTGCCCGGGATGCTGCCGCAGGAGTTGCGTGAGGAGCGCCGGGCGCGCTTCATGGCCGTGGCCGAGCGCATTTCCAGCCAGCGGCTGCAGCGCCGTGTCGGGCATGTGATGCAGGTGCTGGTTGATCACGCACCTGCCTTGGGGCGTAAGGGCGGGCGTGGGCGCAGCTATGCCGATGCGCCGGAAATCGATGGCATCGTGCATCTGCTGCCGCCGCAGAAGGTGAGCAAAACCTTGAAGGTGGGCGAATTCACCAAGGCAAAAATCGTGCAGGCCCAAGGGCATGACTTGATTGCCCAGCCGATTTGAGGCCGGGCGCACGGCAAGAGCGGCAAGCGAAGAGAGGATTGACGATGTGCAAGGCTTTGTTGGGCTGGTTCGAGCGCCTGCTGGAGCCCTTTCCCGAACCGGTGCCCCAGCCGCTGCCCAGCGGCGGTGTGGCGCGGTTCATCTGGGCCTGCACCCAGGGCATGCGCAAGTACATCGTTCTGCTGATTGTCTTGCGTGCGGCCGTGTCCATTTACGAGGCCTGGCTGTTTGCCTTTCTGGGCCAGGTGGTGGATTTGCTCGCGGCTTGGCAGTCGAACGCCGTGGGCGAGGCCCAGCAGCAGCGGGTGCTGCTGGGCATTGCCCTGGTGATGCTGGGCAGCATTGCGCTGGTGGGCTGGCGCAGCCTGGTGCAAAACCAGACGCTGGCCATCAACTTGCCGCTGCGTTTGCGCTGGCATTTCCATCGGCTGATGTTGCAGCAAAGCCTGGGCTTTTTCGCCGATGAGTTTGCCGGTCGGGTGACGACCAAGGTCATGCAGACGGCGCTGGCCGTGCGCGAGGTGCTGATGGTCGTGGCCGAGATCGTGCTGGGCATCGGCGTGTATTTCTTCTCCATCATTGTGCTGGCCGGCAGTTTCGATGCGCGCCTGATGTTGCCTTTCGTGGTCTGGGTGCTGCTGTTTGGCGCAGCCATGGGATTTTTCGTGCCTCGGCTGGGCAAGGTCGGTCAGGAGCAGGCCGATGCCCGCTCGCTGATGACCGGGCGTGTGACGGATGCCTACACCAACATCACGACTGTCAAGCTGTTCTCCCACACGCGGCGCGAAGCCCACTTCGCCCGTGCAGCGATGGAGGAGTTCATGGATACGGGCTACCGCCAGATGCGCCTGGTCAGTGGCTTTGAGTTCACCAACCAGGCGCTGAGCGTGGGCCTGATGCTCTCGACCGGCGCATTGGCGCTGTGGCTGTGGCAGGCTGGTGAAGTCGGCCTGGGCGCCGTGGCCGCCGTGATGGCCATGGCCTTGCGCGTCAACAGCCTGTCGTACTGGATCATGTGGGAGCTGACCTCGCTGTTCGAGAGCATTGGCACGGTGCAGGACGGCATGGCCACACTGACCAAGCGGGCCCAGGTGCAGGATGCGCCGCAGGCCTCTGCGCTGCATGTCTCGCGCGGCTTGGTGGAGTTCGACGCCATCCGTTTTCGCTACGGGCCGCAGCGCCAAGTGTTCGACGGCCTGAGCCTGACGGTGCAGCCGGGCGAGAAGATCGGCCTGGTGGGGCGCTCGGGCGCGGGCAAGTCCAGCCTGCTCAATGTGCTGCTGCGCTTTTACGATCTGGAAGGCGGGCAGATCCGCATCGACGGGCAAGACATCAGCCAAGTGACGCAGGACAGCCTGCGTGCAGCCATCGGCATGGTCACGCAGGATACCTCCTTGCTGCACCGCTCGGTGCGCGACAACATTGCCTACGGCCTGCCCGATGCCACCGAGGCGCAAATCCTGTCTGCGGTGCGGCGTGCCCAGGCCGACTTCATTGAGCAACTCAGCGACCCGCAAGGGCGCCGTGGCTTGGACACCATGGTCGGCGAGCGTGGCGTGAAGCTCTCGGGCGGGCAGCGCCAGCGTATCGCCATTGCGCGCGTCATGCTCAAGAACGCGCCGATTCTGTTGCTCGACGAAGCCACCAGCGCGCTCGATTCGGAAGTGGAAGCGGCCATCCAGCACAGCCTGGACGCCATGATGCAGGGCAAGACCGTGATCGCCATTGCGCATCGGCTGTCCACCATCGCTGCGATGGATCGCCTGATCGTCATCGACGAAGGCCGTATCGTCGAACAAGGCAGCCATGCCCAGCTGCTGGCTCAAGACGGCATTTATGCGCGGCTGTGGCGGCACCAAAGCGGCGGCTTTCTCGGGCAGGAGGGGTGAAGAAACCCGTGCCGGGGCCTTGCACAGGCTCCGGAACCAGCGCAATGCGCTTGGGCGGCGGCGTTATTGCAGAGGTGCCTGCTGCTGGCGGGCGGCAAAGCGTTGGCGGGCCAGCTTAAGCACGGCGGCGGGCAAAGCCTCGGGCAATTGCAACTGCAAGGGCACGGCCCAGGCCTCGGGCCAGTGAGGCCAGAGTTTGACGGCATCTTTTTCCGTGCACAGCAAAGGCGCATGGCGGGGCCAATGCGCCAGCGCGGTGGGCAGGGGGGCGAAGTGTGCGTGGTCCGGCAGGGCAATGCAGTGGCTGGGTTTTAGACCATGGGCGCGCAGCATGGCGAAAAAGGCTTCTGGCTGAGCAATGCCGGCGACGGCCGCCAGCGGTGGCGGGTCAGCATCTTGCGCAGGGGGTGTTTGCCAGTGATGCAGTGGCAGGCGTTGGCCATGGCCATTGATGGCGTGGCCGGCCAGCTGGCGCACGATGGGCCAGACAGTGTGTGGTGAATGCCGATTGCCCGCAACGGGCTGCGCTGTTGGGGTGGTTTGCAGCACGAAATCCGCTGGCCTGGGCCAGGGCTCGCGCAGCGGGCCAGCAGGCAGCAGCCGACCATTGCCTGCGCCCCAGTCGGGGAACACGCACAACTCGACATCGCGCTGCAAGGCCAGGTGCTGCAGGCCATCGTCGCACAGCAGCAGTTCGGTGTCCGGATAGGCCGCCAGCAGGGCCTGACCGGCCGCATGGCGTTGGCTGGCAACGAAGACTGGCGCCTGTGTACGTTGCTGGATCAGCAGGGGCTCATCACCCACGGTCTGGGCGCTGCTGCCGGGCAAGACTTGCAGGCAGTCCGGGCCCTGGGGCGGGCGTTGCCGGCCGTGGCCGCGCGAGATCACGCCAACGCGCACGCCCTGGGCCTGTAGGGCCTGCACCAGGGCGATGGTCAAAGGGGTTTTGCCCGCGCCACCGGCGATGACGTTGCCGATGACGACCGTAGGCACGGGCAAGGCATGGGTGGCCAGCAGGCCCTGTGCATACAGCCAGCGCCGGGTGCGCAGGGCGCTGCCATACAGCCAGGACAGCGGGTGCAGCAGCACATCGGCTGGGTGGCAGCGCGGCGCTGCCTGCCGCCAGCGGTGTTCGATCCAGGGCTGCAGCGGCATGAGGGCGCGTGGCGTGGGGGAGGTCAGGCGAAGCTCAGCAGAGGGAGGTGGCCTGCGCTTGGGCGCGCTGTGCGCCGCCGCGTACCATCCGTGCTGGGGCCAGCGCCATCACTGCCCGCCTGAGGCCTGGGTGGCGAAGGTCACGCGGGCCAGGCCGACGTTGCGCGCGGCTTCCATGACGGTGATGACCGATTGGTGCGAGGCCAGGCCATCGGCACTGATGATGAGCATGGCCTCGGGCTTGGCTGCGGCGGCTTGGCGCAGTGCCTGGGTCAATTGCGCAGGGGTGGCCTGGCCCAGCACCTGCCCGTCCACGGCCACGTTGCCGCCGGAGTCCAGCGACACGCTCACTTCGTGCGGGCGCTGCTGCAACTGCTCGGCATTGGCCAGTGGCAGGTTCAGCCGCAGCTCGTTGAAGCGGCTGTAGGTCGTGGTCAGCATCAGAAAGATCAGGATGACCAGCAGCACGTCAATGAAGGGGATGAGGTTGATCTCCGGCTCGCTGCTGGCATGGCCAAAGCCGCTGGAGTGGGGCGCTTGGAAGTTCATTGCTGCAGGGATTTGAGGTGCTTGAGGAAGGCCTCCGCAGCCACTTCCATCTCCAGCACA
Organism: Vandammella animalimorsus; assembly: GCF_002288875.1. Lineage (NCBI taxonomy): Bacteria > Pseudomonadati > Pseudomonadota > Betaproteobacteria > Burkholderiales > Comamonadaceae > Vandammella > Vandammella animalimorsus. Next base: position 5,355 of record NZ_NTBH01000008.1, read on the forward strand.
TAGGCATCGACGCGGCTGCGGAAATAACGCCAGAAGATCAGCGCAGGGATGGCCACGATCAGGCCAAAAGCGGTGTTGTACAGCGCCACGGAAATGCCGTGCGCCAGGCGTCCGGGGTCACCCTGGATCACGCCCGAGTCGATCGAGCCTTGCGAGGCAAAAATCTCGATCATGCCGATGACCGTGCCCAGCAGACCCAGCAGTGGCGCGGCCGAGGCAATGGTGGCCAGGGCCTGCAGGAATTTGCTGATGCGCCCCACCACCACGCGCCCGCGGCTTTGCATGGCCTGGCGCAGCTCATCTTCGCTGGCGCGCGGGTTGGCCTTGAGTGCGCGCAGGCCTGCCGCAAGGATTTCGCCCAGCGCGCTGCTGTTTTCCAGCTTGTCGATCACGTCGCCCGGCGGGATGTACTTTGCCGATGCGGTCTTCGCCTCATTGACCAGGCCCAAAGGGGCGATGCCTGGCCGCCGCAAGCTGTAGAAGCGCTCGGCAATGATGGCCAGGGCGATGATGGAGCAAAAGATCAGGGGCCAGATGGGCCAGCCAGCGGCTTGGATGATGGAAAACAAGGGTCACTCTCCCGAATCGATGAAAAAGGCCGGGCTTGGGGCGCAGCCCCGGTCAGCCAGCCACTGCGTGTCTGCATCGTCGGCCTGCAGCGCGCGATGACCGGGCGCGATTATCGCCGAGGCGTTCGGCCAGAAAATCCAGTGCGGTTGTGTTTTGGCAACCATCGCCACCATACCCGTTCAGTCATTGGCCACCCAGTCGATCAGCGCATCGAAGACTGGGCCGCGAGCGGCTGCGGCGTTGGCGTGGTTGATCATGACCACCAGTGCGTAGCGCTTGCCGCTGTGGCCGTGTACGTAGCCGGCCAGCGCATTGACGTCGCGCAGCGAGCCCGTCTTCAGGTGTGCGGCTGCGGCGCGGCTGCGGCGCATGGTGCCATCCACGCCGGTGGCCGGCAGCGAGGCCACCAGCTCCGGCATCACCGGCGAATGCCAGGCATGGCGCAGCATCTGGCCCATGGCCTGGGCGGTGATGCGCGCATCGCGGCTCAGGCCCGAGCCGTTGTCGATGTGCAGAGTCCCTGGCGGGTTGCCGATGCGGCTGTGCCACCACTGGCCTATGGCGCGCTGCGCGCTGGCAAAGTCCATGGCCTGGCCGGCCGGCGCGCCCGCGTGGCCCAGCGCCAGGAAGACGTGGTCGGCCATGACGTTGTTGCTGTACTTGTTGACGTCGCGCACGATCTCGGCCAGCGACAGCGAGGGCTCGGTGATCCTGGGCTGCAGGCCGCCCGGGGTGCGGCCGCTGCGCACCTGGCCGGTGATGCTGCCGCCAAGCTCGCGCCACATGCCTTCGATGGCCTTGTTGGCAAAGCCCTCAGGGTCCGGGTAGGCCACGGCCCAGTTCAGTGCGCCGCAGGCCGAGGGATAGCTGCCGGCCATGCGCCAGCGCCTGGGCTGGCTGACGTCCAGCTGCAGCTGCGCGCGCCAGTTGCTGGGGCAATGGCGCGCCGAGGGGTTCAGCGGCACGCTGGCGGGCAGCTCCAGCTGGGCCATGGGCGGCGAGAGTTGCACTTGCGCGCGGCCACTGGCCGGGTCGGGCACGAAGCGCAGGATGACGGATTTGAAGTTCAGCAGCAGCGCATCGGGCGCGGCGTTGTAGGGGCGCAGCGGCTCGTCGTCGAAGGCCGCGGCATTGTGCGGCGGCAGCGCGAAGGCGCTGCGGTCGAGCACGATGTCGCCCAGCACGACGCGCACGCCGTGCTGCTGCAGCTGGCGCAGCAGCAGCCACAGGCGCTCCATGACGAGCTTTGGGTCGCCGCCGCCCTGGATGTAGACGTTGCCGCGCAGGCTGCCGTTGTCGAGCTGGCCATCGGTGTAGATGCGGGTCTTCCAGGTGTAGGCCGGGCCCAGCCGATCCAAGGCGGCATAGGTGGTGACCAGCTTCATGGTCGAGGCCGGGCTCATGGGCTGGGCGGCGCGGTGCGCCGCGCGCGGCGTGGCCTGGCCGTCCACGGCCTGCACCCACAGGGCCACGGCCTCGGGCGGGATCTGGGCTTTGCGCAGCGCTGCGGCAAAAGGGGCGGGTAGGCTGGTCGTCGGCGCTGCGGCGTTGTTCTGGCGCTGCTCCTGACGGCTGGCCTGCGCCTGTGCTGGTAGCGTGGCGAGCAAGGCCAGGCCTAGGGCCAGTGCGGCGGCGCTGCACAAGCGGGCTGGGCCGTGGCGCAGCGTCTGGAGCGAGAGGCTGGGCGATGAAGGGTGTTGCGGCATGGCGCGTGCAGAGGGTCAGTCTTTGTACGGGGCCAGCTTGGCCGCCTGCAGGCTGTAGCCGCTGACGCCCATGTCCGATTGGTTGCGCGTGACCTTCAGCGTGCCGGTGGCCCAGACGGCGTCGAGCGAGCTAAAGCCCTTGACGGGCTGGGCCAGCTTGATGTGGATGATCTGGTTGGCCGGCGGCGGCGGCGTGTGGATGCAAGCGCCGAAGTTGGGCACCAGCAGCAGCTCGCTCAGGCCGTCCTTGCCTTCTTCCAGGGCGACGACGTAGCCCGGCAGGCGCACGGTCTTGCCGTTGAAGCGATCGACGGTGGGGGCCGCATCCCAGACCTTGCGCATGCGCTCGTAGAGCTTTTGCGCGCGCGGGTCGCTGTCCTCCCAGGTGTCGGCGCCCTGTTCGAACAGGTCGGTGAACTCGGCGCTGGGGTCCCAGTCCTTGGGCACCAGCTCGTCCCAGCTCAGGGCAATGGGCTTGTCGCCCTTGGCCAGCAGTGGGGCTGCGGGCAGCGCGCAGGCGGCCAGGCCGGCAGCGGCAAAACGAAGGCAGGTGCGGCGAAGCATAGTCATGGCAGCAGCAAAAAGAGGTGAATGCAATGAGGCGGCATTTGCCGCCATCGGCTCGTGGATCGGTGCTTTGAACAGAGGTTCTTACACGGGCGCTTACACCGGCGGGGCCAGGCCATCGACCAGCGACAGCCGGTAGGCCCGCCAGCCGGGGATCAGGCTGGCGGCAAAGCCCGTACACAGCAGGCCCAGCAGTATCCACCATTGCAGCGGCGTGACTTGCCACCAGTGGATGTGCAGGCCGAATTGGTTCAGCAACCAGGGGGCGGCCGCGGCGGCGCTCAGGCCCAGGGCCAAGATGCCCAGCAATACGCCCAGGCCGGTGGCCAGCGCCCCTTCGAGCGCTAGTAGCCAGATGATGTGCGCCGGCCGTGCGCCCACGGCGCGCAGCACGGCCAGCTCTCGGCGGCGCTCGTTCAGGCCGGCCAGCACCACCGCCACCATGCCCAGCAGGCTGACGAAGGCCACCAGGGCCGACATCAGCAGCAAGGCGCGCTCGCCGGTGCCGATCACGCCCCAGAGCTCGTCCATGGCCACGCCTGGAAGCACCGCCATCAGCGGCTCGCCGCGGTATTGGTTGATCTGGCGCTGCAGCGAAAAGACCTGCGCGCGCGATTGCAGGCCGATCAGCACGGCCGTGACGTTGCGCGGGCTCAAGTCCATGTCGCGCACGGCCTGGGCGCTGACGCTTCTGCCGGGCAGGCGCACGCCATTGCTCCAGTCCACGTGCAGGGCCTGCATGGCCTGCAGGCTAATGTGCACAGTGCGATCCACCGGCGTGCCCGTGGGGGCCAGGATGCCGCTGACGACGAAGGGTTTGTCGTCGTGCTCGACGGTGTTGATTGGGCCGCCAGCGCCGTGGGTGAGGGTGATCTTGTCGCCCAGCCGGTAGCCCAGCTGCCGCGCTACGTCGGCGCCCAGCACGGCGTCGAACAAGTCCTCGAACGGCTTGCCGCTGCGCAGCTGCAGCGACTGCTTCTGGCCGTAGCGGAAATGCGTGAAGTAATCGGCGCTGGTGCCCAGCACCGGGTAGCCGCGGTGCGAGTCACCCAGTGACAGCGGGATCACCCAACGCACGCCGCGCATGCGTTCGATGTCCTGCACGCTTTGCCAGCGGATGTTGTTGGTAGCCGCGCCGATGCGGAACACCGAATACAGCAACAGCTGCACCGAGCCGGTGCGGGCGCCGACGATCAAGTCCGTGCCCGAGACGGCCGAGCCAAAGCCCTCGCGCACGTCGCTGCGGATGCGCTCCACGCCCAGCAGCATGAAGGTCGAGAGGGCGATGGAAAACATCGTCAGCGCCAGCGTGAAGCGGCGGTTCCAGGCGCTTTGCCAGGCCAGGCGAAACAAGGCGTGCATGGGCAGAACGGGGGGCGCTCAAGCAGCGGCGGCTGCGCGGTTGATGGACTCCAGCGCCACCTGGCGCATGAAGCGCGTGGCCAGGCGCTGGTCGTGGCTGACAAAGATCACGCTGCTGCCGGCCTGGGCGCAGGCGGCCAGCAGCAGGTTCATGAAGGCATCGCGGCGGTCTTCGTCGAGCGCCGAGGTCGGCTCATCGGCAATCACCAGCGGCGGCATGCCCATCAGGGCGCGGGCGGCGGCCACGCGCTGCTGCTGGCCGACCGACAGCGAGCGCGCCGGGCTGTGCCACAGGCTGGCGGGCAGGTCCATGGCCTGCAGCCAATGGCGGGCGCCAGCTTCCAGGCTGCCGTGCTGGCGCTGCGCGGTCTGTGCGCGCTCGGGCGCAAAGCGGCAAGGCAGCAGCACGTTGTCCTGCACGCTCAGGTAGGGCAACAGGTTGAACTGCTGGAAGATGTAGCCCAGCTGCCGGGCGCGCCAGGCATCGCGCTGTGAGCGCCCCAGGCTGGCCCAGTCGCGCCCGCCCAGCAATACCTGACCCTGCTGCGGCAGAAAGACCCCGGCCAGCAGCGACAGCAGCGTGCTCTTGCCGCTGCCGCTGGGGCCGTGCAGGAACACCGTCTCGCCGTGGCGGACGCTGAACTCCTCGATCTCCAGGCAAGGCCGCGGCTGCCCTGGCCATTGGTGGCGCAGCTGCCGCACCTGCACCATGGCCGGCGTGGCGGCTGTTGCTGCTGCGGGCTGCGGCGCTGCTGCGGCCAGCGGGATCATTTCCAGCTCAGGCGCGTTTGCCCGTTCTTGAGCGTGCGCTGGAACTGGCCCTGGGGCATGGCCAGTTGCACCTCAATGGTGTGCAGGCTGGTGAAGGTCTTGGCCAGCTGCACTTCGATGGCCTCAAGCGCCTCGGGGCGGGCGCAGTCGAAGCGGTAGCTGACCTCGACGTCGGCATGCTCGTGCTTGTCGTCGTGGTCATGGTCGTGATCGCGCTTCTTGCCGTGCGGGTGATCGTCGTGATCGTGGTCGTGCTCCAGGCCGTCGATGTCCACCTTTTTCAGCTCACAAGCGGCGGCGGCCGAGGGGCTGAACAGGCTGGCGGCCTGTTTCAGCTGCTGGCGGGCCTTGCGCAGCGCCTCCTTGTCCTGCTTGGAGCGCGCCTCATGCTCGAAGCCGGTGATGTCGGCCTGCGGCGAGGTCAGCTCCAGCAGCAGCTGCTTGCCATCGAGCGCCACATCCAGATGCGCCACGCCATGCACGTGCGGGCGCTGCTTGTGGTCGTCGTCATGGTCGTGGTCATCGTGCTTGCCGTGCGCCTGGGCGGCGCCCAGCAGGCAGCTGCTGAGCACCAGAGCGGCGCACATGGAGCGGTTGGGGGTGAAGCGTTGCATGGCAAATGGCCTTTCAATCTCAAGATAGGGAAACACAGGCGCAAGCGCGCTGGCGTGCAGCGACGCAGCCATGGCTGCGGCCGCGATGGCGACGATCATAAGTGGTAACGCGAAATCAATAGCTGCCGCTGGCACTTTTCCTAACTGGGGTGAAGGGCTGTTGCTGCATGTGCCCTGGGCTGCATCAGGCCTGGGCAGCGGCTTTGCGCAGGGCTTTGCCGCCATGCCTGCACTTACAATCGCCGGCGATTTGCAATCACCCACCGGAGATCCAGCCCATGAGCGAACCCTCATCCTCTGCCAGCACGCGCAGCCAGCGCCTCAAGGCTGCCACTCATGATGTGCACGACACGCTGGACAAAAGCATCATGGCGGCCGATATCTTTGCCAATCGCGAGCAGTTCGGTCGCTTTTTGCGTGTGCAATACCGCTTCCACCGCGACATCGAGGCCTTGTATGCCCAGCCGGCCGTAGCGGCATTGGTGCCCGATTTGGCGCAGCGCTGCCGCCTACCAGAGATCGCCGCCGATCTGCAGGATCTGCAGCAGCCGCAGCCCGCGGACGAGCCCGCCCGCCTGGGAGCTGACACGCCGCTGCCCACGGCGCTGGGCTGGCTGTACGTGGCCGAGGGCTCGAACCTGGGCGGCGTCATCCTGTTCAAGATCGCCAGCGAGAAGCTGGACCTGGGGCGGGATTTTGGCGCGCGCCACCTGGCTGCGCACCCCGATGGCGCGGCCCGGCACTGGCGCGCCTTCACTGCAGCGCTGGACGCCGCGCCGCTCTCGCCCGAGGAAGAAAGCCAGATGATGCAGGCGGCCGAGGAGGCTTTTGCCACCGTGCAGGCCTACGCCCGTGAAGAATTGGCGCCGCCCGCGCTGGCTTGAGCTTCGCCTCTTGAAAATAGTCGCTTTGCCAATAGATGGATGACAAGCCGCTGGCGCCATGCGCCAGCCCATCCACAAAGCAAGGAGGACTTCATGAGCAACCAACTCAGCCGTATGCGTGGCAGCCTGTTCGACGATTTGTTCAAGGAAATCGCGCCGGGCTTTTTCATCAAGCCGCTGCACGGTGACCCGCTGCCCAGCGCCGCGCAGATCAAGATCGACGTCAGCGAGAGCGATGGTGCCTACAAAGTGCTGGCCGAAGTGCCAGGCGTGGGCAAGGAGGACATCCATGTCTCCATCGACGGCAGCGTCGTCACGCTCAGTGCCGAGATCAAACAGCACGACAGCCAGCAGGGCGAGGGCGAGAAAGTGCTGCGCAGCGAGCGTTACTATGGCTCGGTCTCGCGCAGCTTCCAGCTGCCGCAGGATATTGACGCTGCCGCCGCCAAGGCCAAGTACGACAACGGCGTGCTGGTGCTGACCCTGCCCAAGAAGCAGGCCAGCGCTTCGCAGCGCCTGATGGTGGAGTAATCCCGCCGCAGGGGGGGAGAATCCCCCGCAGCAATCATCTCGCTGGGCCGCCTTCGGGCGGCCCTTGTCGTGTCTGGCATGTTTGCTTGGGGCGCATTCTTTGCATCCCTGTCCCCTGTGAGATTGTGGCGCGGCGCGCAACTCCCGTAGAATGCGCGGCGGAAATAGCACGACCGTTCTATTTTTATCAATCGTTTCTAAGGAGACTTCATGACGGCTGAATACAAGGTGCTCGACGGCGTGGCACTGATTACGCTGGACAACCCGCCCGTCAACGGGCTGAGCCATGCCACGCGCCAAGGCATCGTCGATGGCATGAACCAGGCCCTGGCCGATGATGGCGTGCAGGCCATCGTGATCACCGGGGCGGGCAAGGCCTTCAGCGGCGGCGCTGACATCACGGAGTTCGGCAAGGAAGCCGCCATGCGCGAGCCCAACCTGCACAGCGTGATCGGCGTGGTGGAAAACGCCAGCAAGCCGGTGGTGGCGGCCATCCACACGGTGGTCATGGGCGGCGGCCTGGAGCTGGCACTGGCCTGCCATTACCGCGTGGTGGCATCGGGCACCAAGGTGGCCCTGCCCGAGGTCAAGCTGGGCCTGTTGCCTGGCGCGGGCGGCACGCAGCGCCTGCCCCGCGCCATCGGCGTGGAGGCCGCGCTGAACATGATCGTCAGCGGCGAGAGCGTCGATGCCGATCTGCTGGCCAGCATGCCGGGGCAAAAACTGTTCGACGAAGTGGTGCAGCAGCCCGAACAGCTGCTGAAGGAGGCGCTGGCCTTTGCCAAATCCGTGGCCAAGGTCAAGGATCTGCCTAAGGTGCGCGACCTGCCGGCCAAGCACCCGCAGGGCGAGGCCTTCTTCCAGTTCGCGCGCAACACCGTGGGCGCCGTGGCCAAGAATCTGCCCGCGCCGCTCAAGTGCGTGGAGGCTGTGGAAGCGGCCACCAAGATGAAGTTCAACGACGGCCTGGCCAAGGAGCGAGAGCTGTTCATCAACCTGATGTGGACGCCCGAGTCGCGTGCGCTGCGCCACCTGTTCTTTGCCGAGCGCGCAGCCTCCAAGATCAACGACGTGCCGGCCGATACGCCCAAGCGCGACATCAAGGCGGTGGGCGTGATCGGCGCGGGCACCATGGGCGGCGGCATTGCGATGAACTTCCTCAACGCCGGCATCCCCGTCACCATCCTGGAGACCAAGCAGGAGGCGCTCGATCGCGGCCTGGCCACGATCCGAAAGAACTACGAGGCCCAGGTCAAGAAGGGCAAGCTCGCGCAAGACAAGTACGAGGCGCGCATGGCGCTGCTCAAGCCCACGCTGAGCTATGACGACCTCAAGGACGTTGACTTGGTCATCGAGGCCGTGTTCGAGGACATGGGCGTGAAGGAGCAGGTGTTCAAGAAGCTCGACGAAGTGCTCAAGCCCGGCGCCATCCTGGCTTCGAACACCTCGACGCTGGACCTGAACCAGATTGCCGCCTTCACCAAGCGCCCGCAAGACGTGGTGGGCCTGCATTTCTTCAGCCCGGCCAACGTCATGAAGCTGCTGGAAGTGGTGCGCGGCGAGAAAACCGCGCACGACGTGCTGGCCACGGTGATGGCGCTGGCCAAGAAGATCCGCAAGGTGGCGGTGGTCGCTGGCGTGACGGACGGCTTCATCGGCAACCGCATGATCGAGCAGTACGGCCGCCAGGCGGGCTTCTTGCTCGACGAGGGCGCTACGCCGCAGCAGGTGGACAAGGCCATCGAGAAATTCGGCTTTGCCATGGGGCCATTCCGCATGGGCGATCTGGCCGGCAACGACATTGGCTGGGCGATCCGCAAGCGCCGCGCCGTGGAAAAGCCGGACATGCGCTACAGCAAGACCGCCGACCTGTTGTGCGAGAAGGGCCGCTTTGGCCAGAAGACCGGCGCTGGCTGGTACGACTACGAGCCTGGCAAGCGCGCGCCCATCGTCAATCAGGAGGTGCTGGACATGATCGAGCAGCACCGCAAGGACATCGGCATCACGCCGCGCAAGATCAGCGATGAAGAAATCGTGCAGCGCCTGGTGCTGTCGCTGGTCAACGAGGGCGCGCGCATCGTCGAGGAGGGCTTCGCCCAGCGCGCCAGCGACATCGACATCGTTTACCTGTACGGCTACGGCTTCCCGTTCTGGCGCGGCGGCCCGATGAACTATGCCAACGAGCTGGGGCTGTTCAACGTCGTCGAAACCATGAAGCGCTTTGCGCAGAACCCGCACGACGATGCGCAGTTCTGGCAACCGGCCGCGCTGCTGGCGCAATTGGCCAAAGAAGGCAAGCAGTTCAAGTAAAAGGATTACCGACATGACCAATGCAGTGATTGTTTCCACCGCACGCACGCCTCTGGCCAAGAGCTTCAAGGGTTCGTTCAACCTCACGCACGGCGCCACGCTGGGCGCGCACGCCGTCAAGCACGCCGTCGAGCGCGCCGGCATCGAGGCGGCCGACATCGAGGACGTGCTCATGGGCTGCGCCACGCCCGAAGGCGCCACCGGCGCCAATATCGCGCGCCAGATCGCCCTGCTCGCCGGCCTGCCCATCAGCGTCTCGGGCCAGACCATCAACCGTTTCTGCTCCTCGGGCCTGCAAACCATTGCCACAGCCGCGCAGCGCATCATCGCTGGCGAGGGCGATGTGTTCGTCGCCGGCGGCGTGGAGAGCATCTCCTGCGTTGCGCCGGTGATGAACCAGCACATGCTGATGGACCCGGAGCTGGCCAAGCTCAAGCCGGAAATCTATTGGTCCATGCTGCAAACGGCCGAGCAGGTGGCCAAGCGCTACCACATCACGCGCGAGCAGATGGACGAATACGGCGCAGCCAGCCAGCAAAAAGCCACGGCGGCGCAGGAAGCTGGGCTGTTCAACGAGGAAATCGCCCCCATCACCGTGATCGCCGGCGTGGCCGACCCCAAGACCGGCATGCGCACCAAGCGCGTGACCGTCTCGCAGGATGAGGGCATTCGCCCCGGCACGACGGTGGACGCCATCAAGAACATCAAGCCGGCCCTGCCCGGCGGCACCATCGCCGCTGGCAATGCCAGCCAGTTCTCCGATGGCGCGGGCGCTTGCGTGTTGGTCAGCGAGGACTACGCGGGTCGCCATGGCCTTAAGCCGCTGGGGCGTTTCCTGGGCTTTGCCGTGGCCGGCTGCGAGCCCGATGAAATGGGCATCGGCCCGGTCTTTGCCGTGCCCAAGGTGCTCAAGAAGCTGGGTCTGAAGGTCGAAGACATCGACCTGTGGGAGCTCAACGAAGCTTTTGCCGTGCAGGTCATCTACTGCCGCGACAAGCTGGGCATCCCGCCCGAGAAGCTCAACGTCAACGGTGGCGCCATCGCCGTGGGTCACCCCTATGGCGTCTCCGGCCAGCGCCTGACCGGCCACGCGCTGATCGAAGGCAAGCGCCGTGGCGCCAAGAAAGTCATGGTGACCATGTGCATCGGCGGCGGCATGGGCGCTGCCGGCGTGTTCGAAGTGCTTTGAGTGATGCCATGCATGCCGCGCCAGCGGCCGGCATGCACCGCAGCAAGACCAAAGGCGCAGCCTGTCACAGGGCTGCGCCTTTTGCGTTTTGTCGTTTTGTGTTCTGCCGCTTGTGTTCTGCCGGGTGCCAGAGCCTGCTCAAAACTCGGCGGGCGATTCGAAGAACATGGGCTTGCCGCTGATGGGGTGCTCAAAGCCCAGTTCGCGCGCGTGCAGCAGCAGGCGCGGCGCGGCGCCTAGGGCTGCGCCCTGGGCGTAGAGCGGGTCGCCCAGGATGGGGTGGCCAATGCTTTGCAGGTGCACGCGCAGCTGGTGCGTGCGGCCGGTGATGGGCTCCAGATCCAGCCGGGTGTGGGCGATGGGGTAGTGCGGCGCACCGGGCGGGGCGGGCAGCACGCGCCAGCGCGTCTGGCTGGGCTTGCCCTGCACTTCATCGACGATGTGCAGCGGTCGGCGCTCCCAATCGAGGGCCAGCGGCTTGTCGATCAGGCCCCAGCCGGGCTCGGCGGCGTTGCCATCGCCGGGGTTGGACGGTGGCGCGGCCAGCTGCCCGGCCACGACGGCGGTGTAGCGCTTGTGCACCTGCCGCTGCGCAAAGGCGATGGACAGCAGGCGGTGCACCTGCGGGCTGCGCGCCATGACCAGCAGCCCGGAGGTGGACATATCCAGCCGGTGCACGATCAGCGCATTGCGCCAGTACTGCTGCGCGCGCCAGGCCAGCGAGTCGCGCTTGTGCTCGCCGCGCCCGGGCACGCTCAGCAGCTCGTGGGGTTTGAACAGCACCAGCAGGTGCTTGTCCTCGTACAGCGCGCGGGGCTTGCTCCAGGCGCTGCTGCTGGGCGGGGCATCGTCGGGGGCGAGAGGGTCGTCGAAATCTGTGGCAGGCATGGGTAGGCAAGGAATCAGCTGGCGCACAGCAGCCGTGCGCGGGGCGCGCAGCGTAACAGAAAGCCAATGCCGTGGCGCTTGCGGTGGCAGGGCATGTCATACAGACGTCACAAAGCTTTTTTAAAGTGCGTGGCGTCAGGGCCGGCACAGGCGCGCTGATGACTTCTTTCACCATCCCCCGATCTGTTCATGAGGAATCCAATGAGCAAGTTTGTTTTCCATGCAGTGGTTGCATGCGGCCTGGCCTTGTCCGTGGCTGGCAGCGCCTGGGCGCAGGACGTCAATGGCGCGGGCGCCAGTTTTCCGGCGCCGGTGTATGCCAAGTGGGCTTCGGACTACCACGCGGCCACGCAGCTGCGCATCAATTACCAGTCGGTAGGCTCCAGCGCGGGGCTGCGCCAGATCGAGGCGCGCACGGTGGATTTCGGCGCCTCCGATGCGCCGCTCAAGGACGAGGCGCTGAAGGACAAGGGGCTGGTGCAGTTCCCCACTGTGATCGGCGGCATCGTGCCGGTGGTCAACATCAAGGGGGTGGAGCCGGGCCAGCTGCGCCTGACGGGGCCGGTGCTGGCCGACATTTACCTGGGCAAGGTGCGCAAGTGGAACGATGCGGCGATCCAGTCGCTCAACCCCGAGCTGAAGCTGCCCGATGAGCAGATCGCCGTGGTGCGCCGCGCCGATGGCTCGGGCACGACGTTTGGTTTTACCAATTACCTCAGCCAGGTCAGCCAGGCCTGGAAGGAGCAGGTGGGCGAGGGCTCGGCCGTGAAGTGGCCCACCGGCTCGGGCGGCAAGGGCAACGAGGGCGTGGCGGCCTTCGTCAGCCGCCTGCCCAGCTCCATCGGCTATGTGGAATACGCCTACGCCAAGCAGAACAAGATTGCCTATGCGCAATTGCAGAACCAGGACGGGCAGTTCGTGCACCCGGGCGAGGCGTCCTTCAAGGCCGCCGCCGAAGGCGCTGATTGGCAAAACAGTTTCTACCAAGTGCTCAACAACAAGCCGGGCGCGGCCGCTTGGCCCATCACCACGACGACCTACATCCTGATGCACGCCAAGCAGGATAACGCAGGCAAGGCGGCGGCTACGCTGAAGTTCTTTGATTGGGTCTATCAGCATGGCGATGCGCCGGCGGCATCGCTGGACTATGTGGCGCTGCCCTCCAGCGTCAAGGACATGGTGCGCAAGCAGTGGGCCGAGGGCATCCGCGATGCGGCGGGCCAGCCCATTGCCTGGCAGTGAGGGGGCGGCTGCAGCACGCTGCTGCAGCGTGAGCAATGCGATGCAACACCACACAAGAGGCAGCCATGTCTGATGCCTTGACCATGCCTGCGGTGAACACCGCGGGCTCTGATGCCCAGGTCCGCCAGCAGCCGCTGCGGCAAGAGGGGTCCAAGCCCCCGCAGCGCAGGGTGGGCAAGCTGCCCGATCTGCTGTTTGGCCTGCTCACGCGCGGCGCGGCCGTGCTGACGCTGGTTGTGCTGGCGGGCATCATGGTGTCGCTGCTGGCGGCGGCCTGGCCGGCCATTCAGGCCTTTGGCCTGGGCTTTGCTCTCGACGCCGAATGGGATCCGGTGCTGGAAGAGTTCGGCGGCCTGTCGATGATCTACGGCACGCTGGCCACGTCGCTGATTGCGCTGCTGATTGCAGTGCCGGTGAGCTTTGGCATCGCGCTGTTTTTGACCGAGTTGGCCCCGCCCTGGCTCAAACGCCCGCTGGGCACGGCCATCGAGCTGCTGGCGGCTGTGCCCTCGATCGTCTATGGCATGTGGGGGCTGATGGTGTTCGGGCCGGTGCTGGTGGAATATTTCCAGAAGCCGCTGCAGGCCCTGCTGGGCGATGTGCCGGTGCTGGGGGCGCTGTTTGGCGGCGTGCCCATGGGCATTGGCCTGCTGCCGGCGGGCATCATCCTGGCGATCATGATCATTCCCTACATCGCGGCGGTGATGCGCGATGTGTTCGAGGTCACGCCGGCGTTGCTCAAGGAGTCGGCCTACGGCCTGGGCGCGACGACCTGGGAGGTGGTCTGGAAGGTGGTGCTGCCCTACACCAAGGCCGGCGTGATCGGCGGCATCATGCTGGGGCTGGGGCGCGCGCTGGGCGAGACCATGGCCGTGACCTTCGTGATCGGCAACGTGGCGCAGCTCTCGGCCTCGCTGTTCGATCCGGCCAGCAGCATCACCGCCACGCTGGCCAATGAATTTGCCGAAGCCAGCGCCGGGCTGCACCAGGCCTCGCTGTTCTACTTGGGCGCGTTGCTGTTCTTTATTACCTTCGTGGTGCTGGCGCTGTCCAAACTGTTGCTGCTGCACCTGCAAAAGGGCGAGGGGAGAAAGTCATGAACCAGTCGCCCAAGCAGGCCAGGCCGATGGCCAAACAGGGCAGCGCCGAGCAGCGGGCGCAACTCTTCAATCGCCGCAAGCGCATCAATGCGCTGGCTATTGCGCTGTCGCTGCTGGCCATGCTGCTGGGCCTGTTCTGGCTGCTGTGGATTTTGTGGGAGACGCTGCGCCAAGGGCTGGGCGGGTTGAGCTGGGCGCTGTTCACGCAATCAACCCCGGCGCCCAACACGCCCGGCGGCCTGGCCAATGCGCTGTACGGCTCCTTCGTGATGGTGTTGCTGGCCACCTTCGTGGCCACGCCCATCGGCATTCTGGCGGGCATCAGCCTGGCGGAGTTCAACCCCAAGGGCTGGCTGGCTTCGACCACGCGCTTCGTCAACGACATCCTGCTCTCGGCGCCCAGTATCGTCATCGGCCTGTTCGTCTATGCCATCGTCGTGGCTAGGTTCAAGGGCTTTTCTGCCTATGCTGGGGCCTTTGCGCTGGGGCTGCTGGTGGTGCCGGTGGTGCTGCGCACCACCGAGAACATGCTGATGCTGGTGCCCAATGGCCTGCGCGAGGCGGCCTATGCGCTGGGCGCGCCCAAGTGGAAGGTGGTCTGCATGGTCACATTGCGTGCGGCGCGCTCGGGCGTCATTACCGGCATGCTGCTGGCCGTGGCCCGCATCTCCGGCGAGACCGCGCCGCTGCTGTTCACCGCGCTGAACAATCAGTTCTGGAACACCGACATGGGCCAGCCCATGGCCAGCCTGCCGGTGGTGATCTTCCAGTTCGCCATGAGCCCCTACGAGAACTGGCAGCAACTGGCCTGGGCTGGGGTGTTTCTCATCACGCTGGCGGTGCTGGGCCTGAATGTGCTGGCCCGCTACGTGACGCGCCAGAAGCGTTGAGCGCATCTGCCCCACCAATCAACCCCGAGGACATCTGCCCATGAATAAGGCAATGAGCAAACCGCAGGAGCGGGCCAAGATTGCGGTGCGCAATCTGAATTTCTATTACGGCAAGTTCCATGCGCTCAAGAACATCAGCATGGAAGTCCCAGAGAAGAAGGTCACGGCCTTCATCGGCCCTTCGGGCTGTGGCAAGTCCACGCTGCTGCGCACCTTCAATCGCATGTTCGAGCTCTACCCCGAGCAGCGCGCCGAGGGCGAGATCATGCTCGATGGCGAGAACCTGCTCTCGCGCAACCTGGATGTGGCGCTGGTGCGCGCGCGCGTGGGCATGGTGTTCCAGAAGCCCACGCCGTTCCCGATGTCGGTGTACGACAACGTGGCCTTTGGCGTGCGCCTGTTCGAGCGCCTGTCCAAGTCCGAGATGGACGACCGCGTCGAGAATGCGCTGCGCAAGGCAGCCTTGTGGAACGAGGTCAAGGACAAGCTGCACCAAAGCGGCTCTGGCCTCTCGGGCGGGCAGCAGCAGCGCCTGTGCATTGCGCGCGGCATTGCCGTGATGCCCGAGGTGCTGCTGCTTGACGAGCCCTGCTCGGCGCTCGACCCACTCTCGACCAGCAAGATCGAGGAGCTGATCGAGGAGCTCAAGGACGAGTACACCGTGGTCATCGTCACGCACAACATGCGGCAGGCCGCGCGCTGCAGCGATTACACCGCCTACATGTATCTGGGCGATCTGATGGAGTTCGGCCCCACCAAGGAGCTGTTCATCAAGCCCCAGCGCAAGGAAACCGAGGATTACATCACCGGCCGTTTCGGCTGAGGCGCCCCGCAGCGCCGCAGTAAGAACCTGTTCAAAATCTCTGCACGGTGGTCAAGAGAGCGGATTTGAGCGGTCTGCGGCGTTGCAAAGCCTCGCCATAGCTGGGGCTATGGCTGCGTTTTGCGCCTTGCATTCCATCCCAAACCGCTTCTTGCCCACTCGCACCGAGAATTTGAACAGGTTCTAAGGAGATTTCCCCATGCCCGACCAACATTCCTCATCACAGTTCGATGCCGAGCTCAAGTCCATTTCCGCACGCATCATGGAAATGGGCGGCTTGGTTGAAGCGCAGATCAAAAACGCCATCGATGCCCTGAGCCATTTCGATATGTGTGCTGTCGATCGGATTGCGCTTTTGGAAGAGCGTGTCAACGCGCTGGAGGTGGACATCGACGCCGACCTCTCGACCATCATTGCCACGCGCCAGCCCACGGCCAAGGACTTGCGCATGCTGCTGTCTATCTCCAAGGCTACCTCCAACCTGGAGCGCATTGGTGATGAGTCCAGCAAGATGGGCCGCATGATCAAGACCTTGATCGACAGCAGCACGCCGCTGAATCTGCCGATCATGGACTTGAAGTATTCGGGGGAGCTGGCCGCTGCGCAGCTGCGCCGCGCGCTTGATGCGTTTGCGCGCCACGATGTGAGCGACGTGGTGGGCATCTTGCGCCAGGACGACGTCATCGACCGCGAGTTCGAGGGCTATGTGCGCAAACTGGTGACTTACATGATGGAAGACCCGCGCAAGATCACCCTGAGCATGGAGTTGCTGTTGCTGGCCAAGTCCATCGAGCGCATTGGCGATCACTCCAAAAATCTGGCCGAGCTGATTGTCTTCATGGTCAAGGGCAAGGATGTGCGCCACACCCCGGTGGAGCAGGTGCAGTCCGCGCTGCAATGACGGCATGCCGCATCACTCAACCACACAGCAAAAGGGAAGGCCGATGAGTACGCCAGGCAATGCAGTGCGTGTCTTGATTGTGGAGGACGAGGAGGACATTAGCGAGCTGATCGCCGTCAACTTGCGCCACCATGGATACGAGCCCGTGTGTGTCAGCGATGGGGAGGCCGCGCAGTGCGAGATCAATCGTGTCCTGCCCGACATCATCCTGCTGGATTGGATGCTGCCGGGCCAGAGCGGATTGGCGTTGGCACGCCAGTGGCGCACTCAGTCACGCACCAAAACCGTGCCGATTCTGATGCTGACCGCGCGCGGGGATGAGCCAGACAAGATCGCTGGACTTGATGCTGGCGCCGACGACTATCTCACCAAGCCATTCTCGATCCAGGAGTTGCTCGCGCGCATCCGCGCCGTGTTGCGCCGTCGTGCGCCGGAGCAGGCTGGCGATGCCGTGCAGATTGGCAAGTTGCACCTGGACGCCGCTGCCCACCGTGTCATGCTGGGCGGGCGGCCTTTAAAGATGGGGCCCACCGAATTTCGGCTGCTCAATTACCTGATGCAATACCCTGAGCGCGTGCACAGCCGCGCCGCGCTGCTGGACAAGGTCTGGGGCGATCACGTCTTTATTGAGGAGCGCACCGTTGACGTACACATCAAGCGCCTGCGTGAAGCACTGGCCGAGGCTGGCAGGATGATCGAAACAGTGCGTGGGGTGGGCTACCGCCTGACGGCCAACCCAGGGGCAGACATTTGAGGCGTCTGCCGCCCTGATGCGCACAGGCGCAGCCTTGAGCAGGTCTGTCTTCAGGCTTGGCTCAAGCCGGCGGCATGGGCCTGCTCGTCGGCGTGGTAGGAGCTGCGCACCAACGCGCCGACGGCAGCGTGCGTGAAGCCCATTTTGTAGGCTTCGTCCTCGAACATGCGGAAGGTGTCCGGGTGCACATAGCGCTTGACAGGCAGGTGGCTGCCCGACGGGGCCAGGTACTGGCCAATGGTCAGCATATCGATGTCGTGCGCGCGCATGTCGCGCATGACCTGCAGGATTTCCTCGTCCGTCTCGCCCAGGCCCACCATCAGGCCGCTCTTGGTCGGCACAGTCGGGTTCAGGGCCTTGAATTTTTTCAGCAGGTTAAGGCTGAATTGGTAGTCAGAGCCGGGGCGGGCCTGCTTGTAAAGGCGCGGCACAGTCTCCAGGTTGTGATTCATCACATCAGGCGGTGCGGCCAGCAGGATTTGCAGTGCGCGGTCGTCGCGGCCACGAAAGTCGGGCACCAGGATTTCGATCTGCGTCTGTGGTGAGAGCTGCCGCGTGCGCTCGATGCAGGCCACGAAATGGCCACTGCCGCCGTCGCGCAGGTCATCGCGGTCCACGCTGGTGATGACCACGTAGCGCAGCTTCAGCGCTGCAATGGTCTTGGCCAGGTTCAGCGGCTCGTCTGGATCCAGCGGATCGGGGCGGCCATGGCCTACGTCGCAGAACGGGCAGCGGCGCGTGCACTTGTCGCCCATGATCATGAAGGTGGCCGTGCCTTTGCCAAAGCACTCGCCAATATTGGGGCAGCTGGCCTCCTCGCACACGGTGTGCAGCCGGTGCTCGCGCAGGATTTGCTTGATTTCGTAGAAGCGCGTAGAGGGCGAGGCAGCCTTGACTCGGATCCAGTCGGGCTTTTTCAGTACCTCGCCGTGCTCGACCTTGATTGGAATGCGCGCCAGCTTGGCAGCGGCCTTTTGCTTGATCGTGGGGTCGTAGGCGGGCGCCGATGGGGCTGCCGGATGGACGGTGGGCGGTGTGCTCATGATGGGTGGGCGTGTGGCGGGGCCTCTGCCAGCAGCTGTAATTGCTGGCGCAACTGCGCCACCAGCGTGGCGCTGACGCGCTGCGGATGCGCGGGCACGCCGATTGTATGCATGTCGGTGGTTGCCAGCGCCTGGTAGCCGCAGGGGTTGATGCGCTGATAGGGGCTCAGATCCATGGCCACGTTCAATGCCAGGCCGTGGTAGCTGCGACCCTGGCTGATTTTGACGCCCAGCGCGGCGATCTTGGCCAGGCCATGGAAGGTCGGCGGCGTGCCTGATGCTTGTGCCGGCAGCGGCGAGGTATCGCCAGGCGCCTGGGCCCGTACGTAAACGCCCGGGGCGCCAGCCACCCTGTGCCCGGCAATGCCAAAGGCCTGTAGCGTGCCGATGATGGCCGCTTCGAGCCGGGTTACGTACTCCTTGACAAACAGGCCTTGGCGCTTGAGGTCGACGAGCGGGTAGGCCACGATCTGCCCTGGGCCGTGGTAGGTGACCTGGCCGCCGCGCGTCGTGGGCACGACGGGGATGGCGCCGGCATCGAGCACATGGCCCGTATCGGCCGCAATGCCCAGCGTGAACACAGGTCGATGCTGGCAAATCCAAAGCTCATCGCATTGCGTGGCCGTGCGCGCAGCCGTCCACTGCTGCATGGCTGCGGCAGTGGGAGGGTAGTCGACGAGGCCGAGGTGGCGGACGATCACGGCAAGCGGGAGTCAGAGCACCATCTTGGACAGCGGATGCGCCGTCAGCTCTCGATAGATGTTATCGAGCTGCTCGCGACTGGTGGCCAACACCGTGATGGTGATGCCCAGGTATTTGCCCTGGGCGCTTTCACGCAGTTCGATGGTGGTTGCGTCGAACTGCGGATCGTGGCGCGCGGCGATGGACTTGACCGCTTCCACGAATTCAACGCTGTTCTCGCCCATGGCCTTGATGGGGAATGGCGCTGGGTAATCGATCAGAGACTCTTGTTGAGATGGGATGGGGCTGGAATCCTGGGTCATGGCTGACAACTGGGTTTGCGAGGGAGATGGTGAAAGAACAGTAAAGAAAAGCAGGGCTGCAAAGAGCCAGGCGATTGTAGAGACCGCCACTGCATCGCAGCACACATAAGGGCGTTCAGGGCCAGCGCAAGGGCATTCCTATAATCGTGCGTTTTGGGCCGGGCCTTGGCGTCCAGCGGGGAGGCCGGGTCTGCAGCAAGAGGTAAGAAATGGTCGATGGGCAACAGCCGCCAGCGCGCGCGCAAACAGAAAAAGGCTTGGCATGGGATGAGCAGGAGCCGGGTGAGGACGTGTGCGCTCCGCCCCTGAATGCTGAGCAGGCCGCGCATTGGCGGCAGCGTCATCGCGCCATTTCCCCCTGGCAGGTGCTGCTCTGGCAAGGGCTGGCGGCGTTGTTGGGCGGGGGTGTTCTTTGGCTGGTTTTGCAAGAAAGTGTGGCTATAATCTCGTGGTTTTACGGGTACCTGACGATTGCGCTGCCCGCTGCGCTGTACGCCAAGGTGGTCGTCAGCCAGCCTGGGCTGACGACTTTGGTCGCGCATGAAATGCTCAAGCTGCTGCTGACAGTGGCTTTGCTGGCGCTGGCGTCCGTTTTGCTTGGCAAGGTGAACTGGCTGGCTTTGCTGCTGGCGGTGGTGCTGAGCGTCAATATGTACTGGATCGCCCCAATTTGGCTGGCGCGCTCTGGTGGAATCCGCAACGATTGAAAAGAGTTGGCTTATGGCTGCGAATGCTGAAGGACAGACGGCAAGCGAGTACATTGTTCACCACTTGGGTCATTGGACCAACCTCAAGCAAGGCTTCATCGTTGATTTCTCGGTCGTCAACTACGACTCGATCCTGATTGCTCTGGTTTTGGGCTTGCTTGGCGTCTATGTGTTGTACAGAGCAGCCAAGAAGGCCACATCTGGTGTGCCTGGTCGCTTTCAGGCGGCTGTGGAATTGCTGGTGGAAATGGTGGATGGTCAGGCCAAGGCCAATATCCACAACGCTGAAAGCCGCAAGTTCATCGCGCCTCTGGCGCTGACTGTGTTCGTCTGGATCTTCCTGATGAATGCCATGGACTTGCTGCCTGTGGATTTGCTGCCCCATCTGTGGGCCAAAGGTTATGAAGTGGCTGGCGCTGATCCGCATCATGCCTATCTGCGCGTTGTGCCGACAGCCGACCTGTCGACTACTTTCGGTCTGTCGATCGCGGTGCTGCTGCTGTGCCTGTACTACTCGGTAAAGATCAAGGGCTGGGGTGGCTGGGTTCATGAGTTGGTGACTGCGCCCTTTGGTACCTCCAAGAATCCCATCTTTGCTGTCATTTTGGGGGTGGTGAACTTCCTGATGCAAATCATTGAGTATGTCTCCAAAACTGTGTCGCACGGCATGCGATTGTTTGGCAACATGTATGCGGGTGAACTGGTGTTCATGCTGATTGCTTTGATGGGCGGTTATGCGGCTCTGTCCATGGGTGGTGCGCTCCTGGGATTGGGGCATGTGATTGCCGGTACGATCTGGGCGGTGTTCCATATTCTGGTGATTACTCTGCAGGCTTTCATTTTCATGATGCTTGCGCTGATTTACCTGGGTCAGGCGCACAGCGCGCACTGATGGGTATTGGTGGCGGCGCTCTGTCAGCGTGCAAGGGTTGATGGGGCGCTGTTGCTGTGGCTTTGTTTCTTTTTCTCAACCTCCACTAACTGAAGGAAAAATCATGGAAATCATTGGCAACATCAACGGTCTGGTTGCTCTGGCTTGTGGTCTGATCGTGGGCCTGGGTGCCATTGGTGCCTCGATCGGTATCGCACTGATGGGCGGCAAGTTCCTGGAGTCTTCGGCGCGTCAGCCTGAGCTGATCAACGATCTGCAGACCAAGATGTTCATTCTGGCTGGTCTGATCGATGCTGCCTTCCTGATCGGTGTGGCTATTGCTCTGCTGTTCGCATTCGCAAATCCCTTCGTTCCGACGGTCTGATTTCGTTCAACGCCACGTTAAGGAGGTGTTGCAATGAATATCAATTCGACACTGTTCTTTCAGGCCATTGTTTTCTTGATCTTGGTGTGGTTCACGATGAAGTTCGTGTGGCCGCCCATTGTCAAGGCCTTGGATGAAAGAGCGCAAAAAATCGCCGATGGCTTGGCTGCGGCTGATAAAGCCAAGTCTGATCTGGTGGCGGCAAACCAGCGCGTGGAGCAGCAACTGGCCCAATCGCGTGATGAGACGGCCTCCCTGTTGGCTGATGCTGAGCGTCGCGCGCAGGCCATCGTCAATGAAGCCAAGTCCCGAGCCACGCAAGAGGCCGAAAAGATTCTGGCTCAAGCCAAGTCCGATGCCGATCAGCAGCTGGCCCAGGCGCGCGAGTCCCTGCGCGATCAGGTGGCTGTGCTGGCCGTTAAGGGCGCGGAGCAAATTCTTCGCAAAGAGGTGAATGCGGGCGTGCACGCCGACCTGCTCAATCGCCTCAAGGCTGAGCTGTAAAGGGGGTGCGACATGGCGGAATTGGCCACGATTGCTCGCCCTTATGCCGAAGCCTTGTACAAGGCTGTGGGTGATGTCGATGCGGCGCAAACACAGCAATGGTTGGATGTGTTTGCGGCCGTCGCGGCAGATGCAGAGGTCTTGCGCGTTGCGCAAAGCCCCAAGGTCAGCCAGGACGATGTAATGGCATTGTTTGGCGGCGTCAGTCGGCAGGAGTTGCCTGCGCTGGCACGCAATTTTTTGAAGGTGGTGGTCGACAACGGTCGTCTGGCCGCGCTGCCGCAGGTTGCCCAGCAATTCCGTGCCTTGAGTAATGCGCGCCTGGGTGTGGCCGATGCCGTGGTTTACAGTGCGTTTCCCTTGTCTGAGGTGCAATTGCAGGAGCTGCGGCCGTCGCTGGAGCAGCGCTTTGGGCGCAAGCTCAATCTATCGGTCGAACTCGACGAGTCATTGATTGGCGGCGTTCGAGTGGTTGTGGGCGATGAAGAGTTCGACGCTTCAGTCAAGGCCCGTCTGGAACAAATGAAAGCAGTGTTGACCGCCTGATCGGTACGCAAGTACGGAACTCGCAAGTGCGTGTGACCCTGTAGTCAAAATCAAGCAACAAGGAACGAGTCATGCAACTCAATCCAGCAGAAATTTCCGAGCTGATCAAAAGCCGCATCGAAGGGCTGGAATCCAGTGCCGATGTGCGCAATCAAGGGACCGTGGTGTCGGTCACTGATGGCATTGTCCGCGTTCATGGCCTGTCCGAGGTGATGCAGGGTGAAATGCTGGAGTTCCCGGCAGACAAGAGCGGCAACCCCACGTATGGCCTGGCGCTGAACCTGGAGCGCGACTCCGTCGGTGCCGTGATTCTGGGTGAGTACGAGCACATCTCCGAAGGCGATGTGGTCAAGACCACGGGCCGCATTCTGGAAGTGCCCGTTGGCCCCGAACTGGTGGGGCGCGTGGTCAATGCGCTGGGCCAGCCCATTGACGGCAAGGGTCCGATCAACGCCAAGCAGACTGACGTGATCGAAAAGGTTGCGCCCGGCGTGATTGCCCGCCAGTCCGTGGACCAGCCGCTGCAGACCGGCCTGAAGTCCATCGACTCCATGGTGCCGATCGGCCGTGGCCAGCGTGAGCTGATCATTGGTGACCGCCAGACCGGCAAGACGGCCGTGGCCATCGATGCCATCATCAACCAAAAAGGTCAGGGTGTTACCTGTATCTACGTGGCCATCGGTCAGAAGGCCTCGTCGGTGAAGAACGTGGTGCGCGCTCTGGAGCAGGCCGGCGCCATGGAATACACCATCGTCGTGGCGGCCACGGCTTCGGAGTCGGCCGCGATGCAGTACGTCTCGGCCTATTCGGGCTGCACCATGGGCGAGTACTTCCGTGACCGTGGTCAGGATGCGCTGATCGTTTATGACGATCTGTCCAAGCAGGCCGTGGCCTACCGTCAGGTATCGCTGCTGCTGCGCCGCCCGCCCGGTCGCGAAGCATTCCCTGGCGACGTGTTCTATTTGCACAGCCGCTTGCTGGAGCGCGCTGCTCGCGTGAATGCCGACTACGTCGAGGAATTCACCAAGGGCGAGGTCAAGGGCAAGACCGGCTCGTTGACTGCGCTGCCCATCATCGAAACCCAAGCCGGTGACGTCTCTGCCTTCGTGCCTACCAACGTGATCTCCATCACGGACGGTCAGATCTTCCTGGAAACCAACCTGTTCAACGCAGGCATCCGTCCTGCCATCAACGCCGGTATTTCCGTCTCGCGCGTCGGTGGCGCTGCGCAGACCAAGCTGATCAAAGGCCTGTCCGGTGGTATCCGTACCGACCTGGCGCAGTACCGTGAACTGGCTGCTTTCGCGCAGTTCGCCTCTGATCTGGACGAGGCCACACGCAAGCAGCTCGACCGTGGCGCGCGCGTCACTGAGCTTCTCAAACAGCCGCAGTACTCGCCGCTGAACATTGCCTTGATGGCCGCTTCGCTGTTTGCCGTCAACAAGGGCTATCTGGACGACGTCGAGGTCAAGCGCGTGCTGGACTTCGAAAAAGGCCTGCACCAATACCTGCAGACATCGCATGGCGCGTTGCTCGACAAGCTACTGAGCAACAAGGCGATGGACAAGGATGCAGAAGCCGAGCTCACCTCTGCCATTGAATCCTTCAAGAGATCGTTCGCCTGATTTCAGCGCACTGACCTCAAGTACAGGAGTTTTCTATGGCAGCAGGAAAGGAAATACGCGGCAAGATCAAATCGGTGGAAAACACCAAGAAGATCACCAAGGCCATGGAAATGGTGGCCGCGTCCAAGATGCGCAAGGCACAGGAGCGCATGCAGGCTGCACGCCCTTATAGCGACAAAATCCGTACCATTGCTGCCCACTTGGCAGCAGCCAACCCTGAGTATCGTCACCCCTTCATGGTGCAAAACGATGCCAAGGCGGCCGGGGTGATTGTCGTGACCACCGACAAGGGGCTGTGTGGCGGCATGAACACCAACGTGTTGCGCGCCGTGACCAACAAGATTGGCGAGTTGCAGAAAAAAGGCGATGCCATCCGTGCGGTGGCCATCGGCGGCAAGGGCTTGGGCTTTCTCAACCGCATCGGCGCGCCGGTGGTGGCTGAGGCCACGGCGCTGGGCGATACCCCGCGCATCGATGCGCTGATTGGCCCCGTCAAGGTACTGCTCGATGCCTATGTGGCCGGCGAAATCAATGCCGTTTATCTGAGCTATACCCGCTTCATCAACACCATGCGTCAGGAGTCGGTGATTGAGCAGCTTTTGCCGCTGCAGCCGGAACATTTGGCCGCGCAGCCCGGGCAGAAGAAAGCTGCTGACTGGGACTACATCTACGAGCCAGATGCGCAGACGGTCATTGATGAGCTGCTGGTGCGCTACATCGAGTCGTTGATCTACCAAGCGGTAGCTGACAACATGGCTTCGGAGCAATCTGCCCGCATGGTGGCCATGAAGGCCGCCACCGACAACGCAGGCAACGTGATCGACGAACTCAAACTGGTCTACAACAAAACCCGCCAGGCGGCCATTACGACCGAACTGTCGGAAATCGTCGCAGGCGCGGCTGCCGTTTAAACATATTTGATTGGGAATGGAAATGGCTCAAGCTGAAGGAAAAATTGTTCAAGTGATCGGCGCCGTGGTGGACGTGGAGTTTGCACAGGATGCCGTGCCCCATGTGTTCGATGCGCTGAAGCTGGAAGGCTCTGCGCTGACGCTGGAAGTGCAGCAGCAGCTCGGTGACGGTGTGGTCCGTACCATTGCGCTGGGCTCGTCCGACGGTCTGCGCCGCGGCCTGAAAGTGGTCAACACTGGTAATCCCATCACCGTCCCCGTGGGCCCGGCCACGCTGGGCCGCATCATGGACGTATTGGGTAACCCCATTGACGAGCGTGGCCCAGTGGATCAGACGCAGACCGCGTCCATCCACCGCAAGCCGCCTGCCTATGACGAACTCTCTCCATCGCAGGAGCTGTTGGAGACCGGCATCAAGGTGATCGACTTGGTGTGCCCGTTTGCCAAGGGCGGCAAGGTGGGTCTGTTCGGTGGCGCCGGCGTGGGCAAGACTGTGAACATGATGGAGCTCATCAATAACATCGCCAAGGCGCACTCGGGTCTGTCGGTGTTTGCCGGTGTGGGTGAGCGCACCCGTGAGGGCAACGACTTCTACCACGAGATGTCGGACGCCAAGGTGGTCAACCAGGAAAACCTGGCGGATTCCAAGGTGTCCATGGTCTATGGCCAGATGAACGAGCCGCCGGGCAACCGTCTGCGCGTGGCGCTGACCGGCCTGACGATTGCCGAATCCTTCCGCGACGAAGGTCGTGACGTGCTGTTCTTCGTGGACAACATCTACCGCTACACGCTGGCCGGTACCGAGGTGTCCGCGTTGCTGGGTCGTATGCCTTCGGCCGTGGGCTATCAGCCTACGCTGGCTGAGGAAATGGGCCGCCTGCAGGAGCGCATCACCTCGACCAAGGTGGGCTCGATCACCTCGATCCAGGCCGTGTACGTGCCGGCCGATGACTTGACCGATCCTTCACCCGCAACAACGTTTGCGCACTTGGATTCGACAGTGGTGCTCTCGCGTGACATCGCTGCCCTGGGTATTTATCCGGCCGTGGATCCTCTGGATTCGACCAGCCGCCAGCTTGACCCTCAAGTTGTCGGTGAGGAGCACTACCAGGTGGCACGTGCTGTGCAGGGCACGCTGCAGCGCTACAAGGAGCTGCGCGACATCATCGCCATTCTGGGCATGGACGAACTGGCACCGGAAGACAAGCTGGTTGTGGCCCGCGCGCGCAAGATTCAGCGTTTCCTGTCGCAGCCTTTCCACGTGGCCGAAGTGTTCACCGGCTCGCCTGGCAAGTACGTGCCGCTGTCGGAGACCATCCGTGGCTTCAAGATGATCACCAATGGCGAGGTCGATCACCTGCCCGAGCAGGCCTTCTACATGGTGGGCACGATCGACGAAGCCATCGAGAAAGCCAAGAAGCTGGCCTGATTGGCCTGAGGCCATGCGGCCTCGGCCCGCAGGCCCGGAAGCGCGGCTTACCAGTCGGCGTCTACCCGGGCCTTGCAGGGCTTTGGCACATGGCCTGCCCGGAAACTGTTGCAAGGAACGCCAATGAACACCATTCACGTCGACGTGGTCAGCGCCGAGGAGTCCATCTTCTCGGGCGAAGCCAAGTTTGTCGCACTGCCGGGTGAGTCCGGCGAGTTGGGCATTCTGCCGCGCCACGTGCCGCTGATTACCCGTATCAAGCCGGGGTCGGTGCGCATCGAGTTGCCTGATGGCAAGGAAGAATTCGTTTTCGTGGCCGGTGGCATTCTGGAGGTGCAGCCCGATCGGGTAACCGTGCTGTCCGACACGGCCGTGCGCGGCGCGGATCTGGACGAGGAAAAGGCCAATCGCGCCAAGCAGGCCGCCGAGGATGCACTGCGCAACGCCAAGAGCGACATCGATTTGGCCGCAGCCCAGTCCGAGTTGGCCGTGCTGGCCGCGCAGATCGCGGCATTGCGCAAGTACCGCCAAAAGCGCTGATTGTTGCGTTGCGTCGCGGCGCGCCCCTGAGTAGCGCGCTTCGCTGCGTTTTTTGCCGGCTTGTTGTGCCGGTCTGCGGCGGGCACAAGCGTAAGGCACCAGAAAATCTGCCCCTAACCGCCAGCGGCTCGGTTGCTGGCGGTTTTGTTTTGCGCGTTCGTCTTGTTCGTTTCTGCACGCGTCACCATCAAAAAGGCACGGGCTCCGCAAAGGGTCCGTGCCTTTTTGATGGCCGGGGCCATGAAGGCCCCTTTGTCTTACACCAGCTTGATGGCTTTTATGGCTTCTTGGCGGCGGCCTTGGCCTGCTCGATCCAGCCGTCGAAGGTGGCTTGGTTGGCGGCGATCCAGCCGTCGACGTGGCGGGCCACCTGGGCGGCGCTGTTTTCGCCTTGCTGCATGCGCAGGTTCTGGGCGTTGACGTCGGCGATGGGCAGCTGCATCAGTGCGAACAGCTTGGCCGCAGCGGGGTTTTGCTGGGCAAACTGCTTGTTGGCTACGATGTGCTGGGTGTTGACCGGGAAGCCGTAGTTCGAGCCATCGGGCAGCTTGGTTTCGACCTTGGCCTGCTCACCGGGCAGTGAGGTGAAGGGCACTTGCAGCCAGACCACGTCGCTGCCAGGCTTGAGCACGCCCGAGACCCAGTACGGCGTCCAGGTGTAATAGAACACCGGCTGGCCCTGCTTGTAGCGCGCGATGGTGTCGGCGATCAGGGCGGAGTAGCTGCCCTGGTTGTGCGTCACGCTACCGCTCAGCTCGTAGGCCTTGAGGTGGTGCTCGATCACGGCCTCACAGCCCCAGCCCGGGTTGCAGCCTGTCAGGTCGGCCTTGCCATCGCCATTGGTATCGAACAGCTTGGCGATTTCAGGCTTCTTGAGCTGCTCCAGATTGTTGATGCCGTGGGCGTCGGCGGTTTTCTTGTCGATCAAGTAGCCCTGCAGCGAGTTGGTGACGTAGGTGCCTTCACGGTAGAACTTGTCATCGCCGCCAGCGTTTTTGTAGAAGTCGTCGTGCAGTGGCTTCCAGTTCACGGCCATGAAGGTGGCGTCGCCATTGGCGATGGCGACGAAGCCGGTGGCGTACTCGGTCTCCTTGATGTCGGCCACGTCATAACCGAGCTTTTCCAAGGCGCGCGAGACCAGCAGGGTCTGGAAGGTCTCCTCGGCGATCGAGCTTTTGATGGGGGTGACGCGCACGCCCTGGCCCGGCAGCTCCTGCGCCTGGGCGGCAGCGCCCAGCCCCAGGCTGAGCAAAGCGGCCATGGTCAGCGGACGCAGGCAGGTGGTGTGCAGGTGTTTCATGGTTCTTCCTTTCGTGTGCGTAGATGAGAAATGACGCTAGCGCGCTGGGCTCATGGCCGCTGGCGCTGCGCAGGGGCCTTTTGGGCCTGTGCGGCCCGGGCCTGTTGCAGCCAGCCGTCGAAGGTGGCGCGGTTGGCCTGAATCCAGGCCTCGGTATGGCGCTCCAGGTCGGCTGGGCTGTTTTCACCCTGCTGCATGCGCAGGTTTTGGGCGTTGATGTCGGCAATGGGGATGCGGGCGATCTCGAAGAGCTTGGCCGCAGCCGGGTGCTGCTGGGCAAAGCGGCGATTGGCCACGATGTGCTCGCGGGCGATCGGGAAGCCATAGTTCTTGCCGTCGGGCAGCGTGGTCTGGGCCTGCTTGACGTCGCCGCTCAAGTCGGGCAGGGCGGTGAAGGGCACCTCCAGCCAGCTCACTTCCTGGCCGGGGCGCAGTACGCCGCTGACCCAGTAGGGCGTCCAGGTGTAGTAGAGGATGGGCTGGCCAGCGCGGAAGCGCTCCAGCGTATCGGCCATCAGCGCGTTGTAATTGCCCTGGCGGTGCTCGACGGTCTCGCGCAGCCCATAGGCGCTGAGCTGGTGCTCAATGGCCAGCTCGCAGCCCCAGCCTGGATTGCAGCCGGTCAGGTCGGCCTTGCCATTGCCGTCGTGGTCGAACAGCCGGGCGATGGCCGGATCCTTGAGCTGGGCCAGATTGGTGATGCGGTGCTCGGTGGCGGTCTTGCGGTCGATCAGATAGCCTTGCGCGCCGCCGTCGATGAACACGCCCTGGCGGAAGAAGACCCGATCGCCGCCGGCCTTTTCGTACATACCTTGGTGCAAGGGCCACCAATTGACGGCGGTGTAGGTGGCATCGCCATTGGCAATGGCCAGGTAGGCGGCGGTCAGGTCGGCCTCCAGAATAGGTTGCACGGCAAAGCCCAGCTCTTGCAGGGCGCGGTTGACCACCATGGTCTGAAAGCTCTCCTCGGCCAGATTGGTTTTGATGGCCTTGATGGGCGCGGCCGCAGCCGGAGACTGGGCGGAGGCCGCAGGCAGCAGGGCGGCACCCAGCAAGGCGATGACCAAAGGGGAAATCAGGCGGGGCAAGTGCAGTGGCATGGGGCCTCTCCTTCTGCAAGAAAACACGCGGGCTGTGTCACGCTCAATGGCCATGCGCCGGGCGCGATGCGGTGGCCGTCTGACTGGGCTGGGCAGCGGGTCCATGGCCTGCGGATGTGGCAGGGGTGCGCCGCCACAGCCGGCCCAGCATGCCCAGCGGGCCTTGCTGGCGCCAGGACTGCCCGGCCCGCCGCGGCTGGCCCATGGCCTGGGTGATGCGGTCGAGCGTGATGGCCAACAGCACGATGCCCAGACCACCCACCGTGGCCAGGCCCATATCCAGGCGGCCGATGCCGCGCAGCACCATCTGCCCCAGGCCGCCGACGGCGATCATCGAGGCGATCACCACCATGGACAGCGACAGCATCAGCGCCTGGTTGACGCCAGCCATGATGGAGGGCATGGCCAATGGCAGCTGCACTTTGGCCAGCAGCTGCAGCGGTGAGGCGCCGTAGGCGCGGGCGGCCTCGACCAGATCGGGGCGTACCTGGCGGATGCCCAGGTTGGTCAGCCGCACCAGCGGCGGCAGCGCGAACACGATGGTGACGATCACGCCAGGCACGTTACCGATGCCAAACAGCATCACCACTGGCACCAGATAGACGAAGGCCGGGGTGGTTTGCATGGCGTCCAGCACGGGCCGTGCGATGCGTTGGGCGCGGTCGCTGCTGGCCAGCAAGATGCCCAAGGGAAGGCCAATCAGCAGGCAGAACACCAATGAGGTGAGCACCAGCGCCAGTGTGACCATGGCCTCGGGCCAGACGCCGAGCATGGCAATGGTCAGCAGCGACAGCAAGGCGCCAATGGCAACGCGCCGCCCAGCAAACTGCCAGGCCAGCAGCGCCAGGATGGCAATCATGCCCAGCGTGGGTACGCTCAGCAGCCCCTGCTCAATGCCGCTGAGCGTGGTGTCGATGGGAGTGCGAATGGTCTGGAAAAAGGGCCGGAAGTGTGCGACGAACCAATTCAGCCCTTGATTGATCCAGTCCTGCACGGGCAGGCTGCCATCCCAGAGCTGGTGAAGGGCAAATCCATCGGCTGCCGCGCTGGCCTCGGCGTTTGCGCTACTGGAGAGCCAGTCTGCATTGGCGCTGGTGCCGCCATCGCCCCAGGGGTTGGCCGGGCTTGTCGGGGTAGTGGATGGGGCGGGGGCGGCGGAAGCCCAGGGATTGCCCGCTGCTGCTGCCGGGGATGCGGGCTGGGGGCTAGCGGTTGGGGCGGCCGTGGCGGCCCAAGGGTTGTCGTGGTGCGTGGAACTCATGCGATACGGGCGATACGGGAAGAGTGGTGCAGGGGGGCAGGCTCAGGGCGCGGCGGCACTGTCGGCGAGCTGGGCCGTGGCGGGCTCGCTGGGCAGCGGCGGGGTTTCCCGATCGAGAAAGCGCAGCAGCCTGGTGCGGCTGACCATGCCCAGCAGCTGCCCATCCTCGCCCAGCACGGGCAGCGGGTAGCGCGGCTCGGCGGCGCGGCCTACGACATCGGCCACCAGCTCATCGCCACGCACGCTGATGACCTGGGGCAAAAAGGCATCGGACAGTGGCTGCAGCTCGTTGCTGCCATCGCGCGCTTCGCGCAGCGAGTCGATCGAGACGATGCCCTCGAAACGTTGGCCGCGCGAGACCACATAGCCGAACTCGCGGTCCTGCTCTTGCAGAATGCGCAGCGCTGCGCGCAGGCCCTTGCCTGGCTTGATCTCCAGCACGGGCTGCGACAGGCGCGCGATGTCGCTGGCCTTGAACACCATGGATGCATCGACCCCCTTGGTGAAGCTGCGCACGTAGTCATTGGCGGGGTTGCGCAGAATCTGCTCGGGCGTGCCCACTTGCACCACCTGACCGTCTTTCATGATGGCAATGCGGTTGCCAATGCGCATGGCCTCATCCAGATCGTGCGAGATGAAAACAATGGTGCGCGGCTTGGCCTCTTGCAGGCGCAGTAGTTCAGACTGCATGTCTGTGCGGATGATCGGATCCAGCGCCGAAAAGGCCTCGTCCATCAGCAGAATGGACGGATCGGCCGCCAGCGCGCGCGCCAGACCCACACGCTGCTGCATGCCGCCGGAGAGCTCGTCCGGATAGCTGGCGCCCCAACTGCCCAGGCCGACTTGCTCCAGGGCATCCTGAGCGGCGCGCTGGCGCGTGGGCTTGTCCACGCCGGCCAGCTCCAGGCCCAGGGCCGTGTTGTCCAGCACGCTCATGTGCGGCATCAGCGCAAAGGACTGGAACACCATGCTGATGTCCTTGCGGCGCAAGGCGCGTAGTGCGTTTTCGCTGAGCGCGTTGATGTCCTGCCCGTCCACCAGAATCCGGCCGCTGCTGGGCTCGATCAACCGGTTGAGCATGCGCACCAAAGTGCTTTTGCCAGAGCCCGACAGGCCCATGATGACGAAAATCTCTCCAGCCTCGATCTCAAAGTGCGCGTCGAATACGCCGATGGATTGGCCGGTGCGCTCCAGAATGGTCTGTTTGTCCAGGCCCTGCCGGGCCAGTGCAATGGCCTGCTCGGGTTTGTCGCCAAAGACTTTGAATACGTGTTCGATCTGGATGCTTTTGGCCATCAGGGAGAAGATCCTTTGTCTTGGTTGAAGGAGGCGGGCGGGCTGCTGGGCGCCTGCGGTGTGCTGTGTGTAGGCGACAGGCCAGCGCCTCTGCGTTGATAGCCTGGACAGGCAACGGCATTGCGCCGTACAGGCTTGGGGAGTGTGGAGCGCCCAAGCTGCGTATGCATTAACCAGCGAGGCTATGGGGCAAACCTACCTGCGCAGGGCGGGGCCGGCAGACCGCATAGACGGAACTGCTGCCCATTGCGCTTGGGTGTCGGGATGGTGAGCCAGGTGCAGTGCAGGGTACGCAGGGCGACTGCAACACGGGTGCAACACCAATGGTCGGTGGATTGGCCACGCTGGCCGCCAAAAAGAAGCGGGGAAACGAGGCCTGGGGGCGGAAATAAAAGTGCAGAGCGGCAAGCGGCTCATTATAACTTTGGGATTTTTATGAAGCGAAAACTATAGCCTTGTCGATATTAAGCCAAGGAGGTGGCCTGCGATGCGATGGTTTACCCGTAAATGCGCTGTGCAGCGGGCGTTGGCATGTACGGGGGCATTTTTGACGCACTAGAATCGCGCGTATGTTGCCGGTGCCATGTGGACGTGAGCGGTGGCGGTGCCGCATTTTTGCGGCGGTCATTGCCGCGCAAAGGCCTCCGGCGTGATTTGGACTGGCTGGGAGTGGGCGCCATGCCCCTCCCGGCATTGCCTTTCAGGATGGAGCATGATGAAAAAACGACTTCTTGGCGCAGCTGTCGCCGCAGCCCTGGCGATGGGCTCTTCGCTGGCCTGGGCGCAGGATCTGCGCGTGGCCGTGGACCCGACCTACGAGCCCATGGTCTACAAAAACGCCCAGGGTGAGCTGGTGGGCTTCAACATCGACTTCGCCAATGCGCTGTGCGAAGAGCTCAAACGCAAGTGCGTATTCGTCGAGCAGGTCTGGGATGCCATGATCCCTGGCCTGCAAAGCCGCCGCTACGACGTGATCATCAGCGACATGAACATCACCGAAGAGCGCAAGCGCGTGATCGATTTCACCGGCCGCTACTACAAGACGCCCAGCGTCATCGTGGTCAAGAACTCGGTGGACTTCAAGGATCTGGACTCCCTCAAGGGCCTGACTCTGGGCGTGCTCAAGGGCAGCACCATGCAGCGCTATGCCGAGGGCGAACTGGCCCCGCGCGGTGTGAAGCTGATGGGTTATGAAGCGCAGGATCAGGTTTACCTGGACATCAAGTCCGGACGTCTTGATGGCACGGTGGCCGACAAGATGGAGGTCGATGGCGCCTTCCTGGGCAAGCCAGAGGGCAAGGACTTCAAGGTCGTCGGCCCTGACCTGCTGGACGAGAAGTACTTCGGCGAAGGCATGGGCATTGCACTGCGCAAGGGCCAGCCCGAGCTCAAGGAGCAGCTCAACAAGGGCATCAAGACCCTGCGCGAAAACGGCAAATACCAGGAAATTGCCAAGAAGTATTTCGATTTCGACCCGTACGGCGCGGATTGATTGAATGGGCGCGCGCAAGGCATGTCCTGGGCCTGTGGCCTAGGCGACTGGGTGCATAGCCACACTGCGCCAACTGGCGCAAATACAGGTCTGGTTGGGGCGGTCGCCATGACTCCCCAGCCAGGCTTTACTGTTGGGCGCCTGGTGCGCGTGGTGGCATCGGGTGCGCGGCAGCAAGTGTGACAAGTGTGCGGGCGCGTGAACAGGTCTGGGCATGACTGGCTACTATCTTTCCATCCTGCAAGGGGCGCTGCTGACGGTGGCGCTGTCGCTGGCTTCGTTGTTGGTGGCCATCGTGCTGGGGCTGCTGGGGGCGGGGGCCAAGCTCTCGCGCAATCGCCTGGCGATGGCGCTGGGGCAGATCTATACCACGGTGGTGCGCGGTGTGCCTGAGCTGCTGCTGCTGCTGCTGGTGTTTTATGGCGGCACCACGCTGCTCAATATGCTGCTGGAGCGCCTGGGCTACACGCAGGGCATCTCCATCAATCCGTTCATGGCCGGGGTGCTGACCATTGGCTTCATCTATGGGGCCTATATGACGGAAAACTTCCGCGGCGCCATCAAGGCCATTCCCATTGGCCAGCGCGAGGCGGCGCTGGCGTTTGGCATGCAGCGCTGGCAGGTGTTTCGCCGCATCACGCTGCCGCAAATGATCCGCTACGTGGTGCCCAGCTTCACCAACAGCTGGATGGCGCTGATCAAGGCCACGGCTTTGGTCAGCCTGATCAATCTGCAAGACATGACCTATCTGGCCACGCAGGCTGGCCGCGCCACGCGCGAGCCCTTCCTGTTCATTCTGCTGGTGGCGGGCATTTATTTGCTGTTCACCAGCCTGTCGCTATGGGTGCTGCGCAAGATCCATGCGCGCTACAGCCTGGGCAGCGAGACCATCAGCCTATGAATGGGAGTGACGCATGCAATGGGCTGTGATTTTTGAGCCTGCGACCCTGCAGCTGTATTTCAAGGGCTTGTGGAGTACGTTTGCCATGCTGGCCGGCTTGCTGCTGGCTGGTGGCATTGCCGGCGTGGTGTTTGCGCTGATGCTGGTGTCACGCTCTTGGATACTGCAGCGCATAGCCTCGACCTTCACCTACTTCGTGCGCGGCACGCCGCTGCTGATCCAGATTTACCTGATCTATTTCGGCATCGCCCAGCTGCAGTGGGTGCAGGCGCTGTGGGATACGGTCTGGCCGCTGACGCATTTCAAGAACCCGCTGTTTTGCGCCATGCTGGCCTTCAGCATCAACCACGCGGGCTATCTGGCGGAGATCCTGGCTGGGGCGATCCGCGATACCAGCCGGGGCGAGGTGGAGGCCGCCTACGCCATGGGCATGGGGCGCTGGCAGGTCATGCGCCGCATCGTGTTGCCCAGCGCCATGCGCCGCGCGCTGCCGCCCTACAGCAACGAAGTGATGCAGATGATGCACGGCACCAGTCTGGCCAGCTCGGTGCCAGGGCTGTTCGAGCTGACCTCGGCGGCCAGCAAGGTCAACCGCGATTACTATCTGACTTTCGAGGCGTATCTGTTTGCTGCCGCGCTGTACTTGGTCGTCACCTTCACGATGATGGGCCTGTTCCGCCTGGCCGAGAAGCGCTATACGGCCTACCTACAGCCCCATTCGCACTGAACCCACGAGGCAACCAGGCATGACCATGACAGAGCACGCACCCGCCGACATCCAGCTCCAGGTGCTGGACATCCACAAGAATTATGGCGAGCATCAGGTGCTGCGCGGCGTGTCACTGTCCGCTCGCGCCGGTGATGTGATCAGCATCATCGGCAGCTCGGGCTCGGGCAAGAGCACCTTTTTGCGCTGCATGAACCTGCTCGAACGCCCCAACCAAGGGCGGATTCTGCTCAAGGGCGAGGAGCTGGGCTTGCGCAAGCACGCCGATGGCGAGCTGCACGCCGCAGACATGGCCCAGTTGCAGCGCTTTCGCACCAAGCTGGCCATGGTGTTCCAGCACTTCAATCTGTGGGCCCACATGACGGTGCTGCAAAACATCATCGAGGCGCCCGTGCATGTGCTCAAGCAACCCAAGGCGCAGGCGCTGGAGGCCGCGGCCCGTTACCTGGACATGGTGGGGCTGAGCGGCCAGGGCGACAAATACCCCAGCCAGCTCTCGGGCGGGCAGCAGCAACGCGTGGCGATCGCTCGAGCCCTCGCCGTGGAGCCTGAGGTGCTGCTGTTTGACGAGCCCACCAGCGCGCTCGATCCGGAGCTGGTGGGTGAGGTGCTGCGCATCATGCAGTTACTGGCTCAGCAGGGGCGCACCATGGTGGTTGTGACGCACGAGATGGGCTTTGCGCGCGAGGTCTCCAACCATCTGGTGTTCCTGCACCAGGGCCGCATCGAAGAGCAGGGCGATCCGCGCCAGGTACTGGCCAACCCCAGCAGCGAGCGGTTGGCCAAATTCCTCTCGGGCAATCTCAAATGAAATCCTAGGCCGGCTTTCGGGCATTTTCGGACAGGGCCTGCCCCAAAGTCCTCGCAGATGCGAGGACTTTTTGATTGTGGAGGTCAGAACTGCGTGGGTGGGAATGCGTTGCGCTTGACCTTGGGCCGCTGCAAGCGTTGCTCGTCCTTCCACTGCGCATTGCTGGGCGCCTGATCGAGGCGAATGTGCGCCACCAGGCCGCCGCTGTTGGCATTGGTCAGGGCAAAGCGCCCACCCATGCGCTGTACGGTCTTGTCCACGATGGACAGGCCCAGGCCCGCGCCTGCGGCGGCCGTGCGGGCGCTGTCGCCACGGAAGAAGGGCTTGAGCAGATTGCCCAGCTCTGCCTCGGGCACACCGGCGCCATGGTCGCGGATCTTGAGCAGCACGTATTTGGAGCCCGAGAACTCGCTGGCGACGATCTCTACCTGCGCGATGCCTGTGTCCGGCGTCTTGCCGTAGCGGCGGGCGTTTTCCAGCAAATTGGTGACTACGCGCGAGAGCTCGACCTCGTCGGCATAGACGTACAAATCGCCCGGCACGCGGGTGCTGATTTCCATCTCGCCCAGCTCCTGGATGGAGAACACGCAGTTGGAGACGATGCTTTGCAGGTTGACGCTGTTGCGCTTGCCGGAGACGGGGCGCGCATAGTCCATGAACTTGTCGATGATGGCGTCGAGCTGCACGATGTCGGCCACCATGTGCTCGCGCGCCAGCTCGTCGGCCACGCTCATCTCCGTCTCCAGCCGCAAGCGCGCCAGCGGCGTGCGCAGGTCGTGCGAAATGCCCGCCAGCATCACGGCGCGATCCTGCTCGACCTTGGAGAGCTGCTCGGCCATGCGGTTGAAGCCGATGTTCACTGCGCGGATCTCACTGGTGGCCACTTCCTCGTTGAGCTGGCTGTTGCCGAAATCGCCTGAGCCCAGGCGGAAGGTGGCGTTGGACAGCTCCTTGATCGGCTTGTTGAGCAGCCTCGTGATGACGGCCGCGCCGGCCAGCGAGATGCCCACCGCCGCCATCAGCCACAGCAGCACCGTGCGCCCGCCCACTGGGCTCAGGCGCGAGCTGTCCATCAACAGCCAAGTGTAGTCGTCGCCCAGGCGAAAGCTCACCCACAGCCCGGGCGTGCCATTGACCTTCTTGGCCACCAGGGTCTCCATGCCCAGGCGGCTGCGCAGCTCGGCGCTGAGCTTGTTGCCCAGCGCCGAGTCGGTCATCAGCTCATAGGTGTCGGCTGGCTCGTGCGGCTGGATGCGCATGCCCTCCTGCTCGGACAGCGTCTTGAGCAGCGAGACGCGGGCGATCGCGTCCGAGTGTGTCAGCCCGGCGCGGCTGAGGTTGACCATGGTGGCAATCTGCTGCGCCGTGTGCAGCGTGCGCGGCTCGAACTCCAGCGCGCGAAACGACTGGATCCACACCACGATAGTGGCCACCAGCAGCAGCGACAGCAGGATGAAGGTGCGCCAGAACAGGCTTAGGTGGATGCGGCGCTGGCGCGCCCCATGAGCCTCTTCAAGAGGTGCGTCGTCGTCGTCGGTTGGGGCTGGGGCTTTCTTCATGGCGGCAGTGTAAAAGACGGCCCGGCATGGGAATTGCGGGGCCCTGGGGCCCCGCACGGTGCAAGCGGCAGGCCAGGGCGGCGGCGCGCTCGCAGCAAAACCGGGCCATTGTGGCCCGGTCGACGGTGGCACAGCGCCACGCCTTGGAGGCAGTGGCGCGGTCGCACAGGGTTGCAGCGTTGGCCGCCTGCTTCAAGGGCTTTCGGCGTCAGAGGCTCCGGTGTCAGTGGTTCCCATCGGGCACGAATACGTAGCCCACGCCCCAGACCGTCTGAATGTAGCGCGGCGAGGTTGCATCCTCCTCAATCAGCTTGCGCAGGCGCGAGACTTGCACGTCCAGGCTGCGGTCAAAGGGCTCGAACTCGCGCCCGCGCGCCAGCAAGGCCAGCTTCTCGCGCGAGAGCGGCTGGCGCGGGTGGCGCACCAGGGCCTTGAGCATGGCGAATTCGCCCGTGGTCAGCGGCAACTCCTCACCGTTCTTGTGCAGCGTGCGCGCGCCCATGTCGAAGCGGAATGCGCCGAAATTGACGATGGCGTTGTCGCCCGCTGGCGCACCCGGCGCCTCCATAGTCGGGCGGCGGCGCAGCACGGCGTGGATGCGCGCGAGCAGCTCGCGCGGGTTGAAGGGCTTGCCCACGTAGTCGTCGGCGCCCACTTCCAGACCAACAATGCGATCTACGTCCTCGCTCTTGGCCGTGAGCATGATGATCGGGGTGCGATCGTTGTTGCCGCGCAGTCGCCGGCAAATGGACAGACCGTCTTCGCCCGGCAGCATCAAATCGAGCACCAGCAAATCAAAGGTCTCGCGCAGCATGATGCGATTGAGCGCCTTGCCATCTTCGGCCACCATGACCTCGAAGCCTTCCTGCGCCAGATAGCGGCGCAGCAGATCACGGATGCGCGCATCGTCATCGACCACCAGAATCTTGTCGCCACGCCCTGCCGTCGTTGGCTGTGTGGCGACATGTTCGGGCAGGGTGTCGTTTTCGGTGTTCATAAATTCACGGTTCAAAAAGGTGATGCCCTGCGCAAAAGCCGAAATGTCGGTCAAGGGAGGGTATGGGTCGATGAAGCTTGCGCTCCCCCAAATGCCCTCTGCGCAGCGCGGTGCTGGATATTGTGACAAGCTAAATTTTTCATGGGCAGCGCTAACCCGTTGATTTGAATAATTGTTACATTTCTTTCCGCTGCCGGGCAAAACCAGCCATGGCGGGAGGATGCGCGCCTATCCGCAGGCAGTTTTACCTTGCGCGCGC
This sequence comes from Vandammella animalimorsus, assembly GCF_002288875.1. Classification (NCBI taxonomy): domain Bacteria; kingdom Pseudomonadati; phylum Pseudomonadota; class Betaproteobacteria; order Burkholderiales; family Comamonadaceae; genus Vandammella; species Vandammella animalimorsus. The sequence goes on from NZ_NTBH01000008.1 coordinate 43,725, forward strand.
AGTACAGGCAATGATGGCCATACCGCCCGTGCCGCTTGTGTGGGGCTGGGTAGGCAGTGGCGTCAAGCGAGCCCCTGGCTTTGGGGGGCATCGTTAGGGCCAGCGGTGGGCCTGCTCCCAGGCCCAGGCGTGGGCGATGATGGTGCGCAGATCGGCATGGCGCGGCTGCCAGCCCAGCAGCTTTCGTGCCAGGCGGCTGTCGGCCACCAGCCGCGCTGGGTCACCCGGCCGGCGCGGCTCCAGGCGCACGGTGATGTCGCGACCGGTGACCTGGCGTGCGGCCTCGATCACCTCCAGCACCGAAAAGCCCTGACCATTGCCCAGGTTCAGACGCAGGCTGGGGCCGCCTGCGAGCAGATGCTGCAGCGCCAGGGCATGGGCCTGGCACAGGTCGGCGATGTGGATGTAGTCGCGGATGCAGCTGCCGTCGGGCGTGTCGTAGTCCGTGCCGAACACCGCGATGGCCGCGCGCCGCCCGGCGGCGGCCTGCAGCACCAGCGGGATTAAATGTGTCTCGGGCACATGGCGCTCGCCCAGCTCGCCCTCTGGGTCGGCGCCAGCGGCATTGAAATAGCGCAGGCAGACCGACTTGAGCCCATAGGCCCGGTCGAAATCCTCCAGCATCTGCTCGGCCATCCACTTGCTGCGCCCATAAGGGTTGATGGGCTGCTTGGGGTGATCTTCGTCGATGAGCGCTTGCTGTGGGTCGCCGTACACAGCCGCTGTCGAAGAAAAAATGAAGCGCGGCACGCCGGCCGCGCGCATGGCCTGCAGCAAAGTCAGCGTGGCGGCCACGTTGTTGGCGTAGTACTTGGCCGGCTCGATCACTGACTCGCCAACCTGGATGAAGGAGGCAAAGTGCATCACCGCATCGAAGCGGTGCTGCGCGAACAGCCGCGTCAGCAGGCCAGCGTCTGCGGCCGAACCCACGACCAGCTCGGCGCCGGCCACCACCGCATCGGCGTAGCCGGCCGAGAGGTCATCGAGCACGACCGGCGCCAGCCCCTGCCGGCACAGGTGCTTGACCATGTGCGAGCCGATGTAGCCGGCGCCGCCGACGACGAGAATCTTGTGGGCAGAAGCAGAGGTGGGCATGGCTGGTGGCTCCAGAAGCGCGCGCGTCAGTCAATACAGGCACAAATGCTGGCGTTCAGCACAGGGTTGCGGTTGCAAGCAGCGCCTGCGCTGGGTGGCTTGGCAAGTCATGCAAGCGTAACAAACTAGGCGCCCAGAGCCCGAAAAAATTTGCCACGCAGTCCCTTGAAATGGCTTTTTTCGTCCGTATCATTAGCACTCGTTGCGGGTGAGTGCTAATGCTTGGTTTTGCTTTGCCTCGCCCAGCCAATGGGGTCTGTGGGGACTGCAGTCGGCTGCGCGCCGCTTGTCAGGTCAAGTCACAGACCCGCCGTTCAATTTTTTTGCAATTCTCAGGAGAGAACACATGGCTCTGCGTCCTTTGCACGATCGCGTGATCGTCAAGCGTCTGGAAAACGAAACCACCACTGCTTCGGGCATCGTCATCCCCGATAACGCCGCTGAAAAGCCCGATCAGGGCGAAGTGCTGGCTGTGGGCCCTGGCAAGCGCGACGACGATGGCGACCGCCTGTCCATGGACGTGAAAGTCGGCGACCGCGTGCTGTTCGGCAAGTACAGCGGCCAGTCCGTCAAGGTTGACGGCCAGGAAGTGCTGGTGCTCAAGGAAGACGACATCTTCGCTGTCGTCGAGAAGTAATCCCGCGCCCGCCGCACCCATTCATTTTTTTGAGCCTGGCTCCGCCCCAGCAGTGCGGTCAACGCTCATTCCCACTGGAGATTTTTCAAAATGGCAGCAAAAGACGTAGTTTTCGGCACCGATGCACGCACTCGCATCGTCGAAGGTGTCAACATCCTGGCCAACGCCGTCAAGGTCACCCTGGGCCCCAAGGGCCGCAACGTGGTGCTGGAGCGCTCCTTCGGCGCCCCCACTGTGACCAAGGACGGTGTGTCCGTGGCCAAGGAAATCGAGCTCAAGGACAAGCTGCAGAACATCGGCGCTCAGCTGGTCAAGGAAGTGGCTTCCAAGACCAACGACATCGCCGGTGACGGCACTACCACCGCCACCGTGCTGGCCCAGTCCATCGTGCGCGAAGGCCTGAAGTACGTGGCCGCTGGCCACAGCCCGATTGAAGTCAAGCGTGGCATCGACAAGGCCGTGGCCGAGCTGGTTGAGCAGCTGAAGAAGCAATCCAAGCAAATCACCACTTCCAAGGAAATCGCTCAGGTCGGCTCCATCTCCGCCAACAGCGATGAGGATGTGGGCAAGATCATCGCCGAAGCCATGGACAAAGTGGGCAAGGAAGGCGTGATCACCGTGGAAGAAGGCAAGAGCCTGAACAACGAGCTGGACGTCGTCGAAGGCATGCAATTCGACCGCGGCTACCTCAGCCCCTACTTCATCAACAACCCCGACAAGCAAGTGGCGGTGCTGGACAACCCCTTTGTGCTGCTGTTCGACAAGAAGATCAGCAACATCCGCGACCTGCTGCCCACGCTGGAAGCCGTCGCCAAGGCCAGCCGTCCGCTGCTGATCATTGCTGAGGACGTTGAGGGTGAGGCCCTGGCCACGCTGGTGGTCAACACCATCCGCGGCATCCTGAAAGTCGTGGCCGTCAAGGCCCCCGGCTTTGGCGACCGCCGCAAGGCCATCCTGGAAGACATCGCCATCCTGACGGGCGGCAAGGTCATCGCTGAGGAAGTGGGCCTGAGCCTGGAGAAGGTGACCCTGGCCGACCTGGGCCAAGCCAAGCGCATCGAAGTGGGCAAGGAAAACACCACCATCATCGACGGCGAAGGCAAGGCCGACGACATCGAGGCGCGCGTCAAGCAAATCCGCATCCAGATCGAAGAAGCCACCAGCGACTACGACCGTGAGAAGCTGCAAGAGCGCGTGGCCAAGCTCGCTGGCGGCGTGGCCGTGATCAAGGTCGGCGCAGCCACCGAAGTGGAAATGAAGGAGAAGAAGGCCCGCGTCGAAGACGCCCTGCACGCCACCCGCGCTGCTGTGGAAGAAGGCATCGTCGCTGGCGGCGGCGTGGCTCTGCTGCGCGCCAAGTCTGCCGTGGAAGGCAAACTCAAGGGCGACAACGCCGAGCAGGAGGCGGGCATCCGCCTGATCCTCAAGGCCATCGAGGCGCCGCTGCGTGAAATCGTCGCCAACGCCGGTGGCGAGCCCTCCGTGGTGGTCAACAAGGTGCTGGAAGGCCAGGGCAACTTCGGCTTCAACGCCTCCAACGACAGCTATGGCGACATGCTGGAGCTGGGCATTCTGGACCCCACCAAGGTCACCCGCACTGCGCTGCAAAACGCCGCTTCCGTGGCATCGCTGCTGCTCACGACTGAAGCCGTGATCGCCGAAGCCCCGAAGGAGGACGCGCCGGCAGCCCCCGCCATGCCCGACATGGGCGGCATGGGCGGCTTCTGATGCGCCATTGATGACACCGGCCTGATCTGCCTGATCTGCCGGTCTGTCAAGCGGCGCCCTGGCCCACACCCTTGTACAAGAGAGGTGGCGGCCAGGCGCCATTTCCATCCAACCCGGCCCATGGCCGGGTTTTGTTTTTGCGCTCGTCGCTGCAAACGATTTTTAGGTGCTGGAATAATGCGCGCCCGCACCTGTATCCAAGCGCCTCGAAAAGTGCGCGGCGCGGGGCAGAGACCTTCCCTCGCATTTGTCCACCATGCCGACCGCACCATCCCCTGCCATTGCCACCCCGGCAGCTCCCAGTCCTGCGCCGTCCATGGCTTCGGGCTGGTTGCTGGCGGCGCTGGGGGCTGTGGCCTTCAGCGGCAAGGCCATCATCGTCAAGCTGGCCTATCGGCATGGCGTCGATGCGGTCACGCTCATCATGTACCGTATGCTGTTTGCGCTGCCGTTTTTCATCGCCATGGCCTGGTGGGGCGGGCGCGGCAAGCCGCCTTTGACGCGGCGCGACATGCTGGCCGTCATGGGCCTGGGCATCTCGGGCTACTACCTGGCCAGCCTGCTGGACTTCATGGGCCTGCAATACATCAGCGCCGGGCTGGAGCGGCTCATCCTCTACCTGACGCCCACCCTGGTCATGTTGCTGGGCTGGGCGCTGCGCGGCGCGCGTCTGAGCCGTAGCCACTGGCTGGCCGTGCTTGTGAGCTACAGCGGCGCGCTGCTGGTCTTCGGGCGAGAGATGCAACTGCCGGGCACGGCCGACACCGCCCTGGGGGCGAGCTTGGTCTTTGGCGGCACCTTGAGCTATGCCCTGTACCTGTTTTTCAGCGGCGAATACGTGCAGCGCCTGGAGGCTTTGCGCCTGGTCGGGCTGGCCACCAGCTTTGCCTGCCTGTGCTGTATTGCGCAGTTCCTGCTGACCCGCCCATTGAGCGCCGCGCAGCAGGTGGCCACGCCGGTGCTGTGGCTGAGCCTGCTCAATGCCACGGCCTGTACCGTGGCGCCCGTGCTGATGGTGATGATGGCCATGGAGCGCATCGGCGCCAGCCTGACGGCGCAGATCGGCATGATCGGCCCGCTGTCGACCATTGCCATGGGCGTCTGGCTGCTGGGCGAGCCCTTCACCCCATGGCTGGCCGCCGGCACGGTGCTGGTCGTGACCGGCATCTGGCTGTTCAGCCGCGCCGGGCGGCGCTGAACGGCTTCGCCCACTTCAACAGCCGCTCGGGCGCGGCGGGCGTCCTGGTTTGTGTGCCCGCCTCACACATCGTCCAGGATCGGATAGGGCGCGGGCTGGATCTGCAGCGGCACGGCAGCGGCGTCAGCGGTGGCTAGTTGCAGCGGCTGGCTGGCGCAGTCCGTCTTCAGCGAGACGATGGCGGCGAAGGGGTGCGGGCTGCTGCCGCTGACTTCTGCCTGGCTGTGCCAGGCCGATTGCACAATGACGCCGCAAGGCTGCTCGGGCTCGCTGGCGCTGAAGATTTCCGTGCCGGGCTCGGGCAGTTGGCTGGCCTGGCCGCTGGCCAGAAAGGCGCGGCGCTTGATGGCGCCGCGGAACTGGCTGCGCGCCACCACTTCCTGGCCGGGGTAGCAGCCTTTTTTGAAGCTGACGCCGCCCACCGACTCGTAGTTGAGCATTTGCGGCACGAACAGCTCGACCACGGGGGCGCTGATGGTGGCCACGCCAGCCAGTACCTCTGAATACGCCCAGGCGGCGCAGGCCTGCGGCGGTAATGTGGCGGGCAGGCCGGCGGCGCTGCCGCAAGGGGCGATGTGCAGCGCCCGGGGCAGGCCGGCGGCCGGGTACAGGCCGATGACCCAGGCCGGCGCGGCATTGGCCGTTGCGCCACTGCGCGCAGCGGCGTTGGCCACGGTTTGCCAGGGGGCCAGCGGGGCTGGAGCAGCGTTGGCATCGCCAGCGTCTTCGGCCAACGTGACTGAGATGGCCTGGTCAATGGCGGCCTGGCCCAGCAGCCCGTGCAGCTGCCATTGCGCGCTGGCGTCGCTCAGGCGCGCTTTGGCGCGCAAGATGAACATGGACAGGCGTTTTTGCACGGCCGCCAGCAGGCTGCGGTGCACCAGCAGCAGCACGTCTGTGGGGCCCAGGCGCACGCCGATGAAGCTGGCCTGCATGCGTCCCTTGGCGCTCAGGTAGGCCGCCAGGCGCGCGCTGTCGTGGCTCAGCAGGGCGAAGTCGTTGCTCAGCTGGCTTTGCAAGAATTGCAACGCATCGTCGCCGCTGCAGTGCAGCACGCCCAGCTCGGTGATGGGGCAAATAGTGGCGTCGGCATTGGGCAGGGCAGGGGCGGCAAGCGTAGACATGGGGTCGATCTGGGCGGTATGACGGGAAGGGGATGGGGCCGGCAGGGGCCGCAGGAGGGCGCGGATGGCGCGGGGTTTCGTGCTATCGTGCGCGGCTTTTCCGGTCCCGGCGCGATGGCGGCGCGGCCCGGTTTTTAACAGAAGGAAGCCCTCCCTTGCTGCGCAAGTTGTTTTTGTTCTTGTTACTGGTGCTGGCTTTGCTGGGTGCGGCGCTGGCCTATGGCCTGTGGTGGCGCGATCAGCCGCTGCACATTGAGCCTGCCCCGGCCGAGCTGACGATCGCACGCGGCGCCACGCCGCGCGGCGTGGCGCAGGCGCTGGTCGATGCCGAGGTGCTCCGGCTTCCACCCACGCTGCTGTACTGGGGGCTGCGTGCCAGTGGCCAGGGCCAGCGCATCAAGGCCGGTTACTACGAGTTCGACAGCGGAGTCACGCCCCGGCAGGTGCTGCGGCGCCTGGTGCGTGGCGAGCAAACCCTGCAATCCATCACCTTCGTCGAAGGCTGGACCTTCAAGCAAATGCGCCAACTGCTGGCCCAACAGCCGCTGCAGCACCAGACAACGGGGCTGAGCGATGCGCAAATCATGGCTCAGCTCGGCCGCGAAGGGGTACACCCCGAGGGGCGTTTTTTTCCTGACACCTATTTCTTTGCCAAGGGCAGCAGCGATCTGGCCGTGCTCGAACAATCGCTGCAGGCCATGGACCGCATGCTGGAGGCCGCTTGGCAACAGCGCGACCGCAATCTGCCACTGAAAAAGCCCGATGAGGCGCTGATTCTGGCCAGCATCGTCGAAAAGGAAACCGGACGGCACAGCGACCGTGGCCGCATCGCCGGGGTGTTCATCAACCGGCTCAACAAAGGCATGCTGCTGCAGACCGACCCGAGCGTGATCTACGGCCTGGGCGATGCCTACGATGGCCGTCTGCGCCGCCGCCACCTGGAGGCCGACACGCCCTGGAACACCTACACCCGCACCGGCTTGCCGCCCACACCCATTGCCATGCCCGGCAAGCAGTCGCTGCTGGCGGCGGTGCAGCCGGAGAAAACCAGCGCGCTGTACTTTGTGGCCCGCGGCGATGGCTCCAGCGAATTCAGCGACACCCTGCAGCAGCACAACCGCGCGGTGGATCGCTACATCCGGGGCAAGCCATGAGCCAGGCCAGCACTCAGCCACAGGCGCAACCCCCATCGCCCGCGCCGCTGCCCGCGCGGCGCGGCTGGTTCATCAGCGTCGAAGGCATCGACGGCGCAGGCAAGTCCGCCCATCTGGAGGCCATGGCCCAGGCCTTGCGCGCCCAGGGCCAGAGCGTGCTGTGTACGCGCGAGCCCGGCGGCACCCCGCTGGGCGAGCGGCTGCGCGAGCTGCTGCTGCACGAGCGCATGGATGCGTTGAGCGAAACCCTGCTGGCATTTGCCGCCCGGCGTGAGCACCTGCTGCAAGTCATTGCGCCGGCGCTGCGCCAGGGTACGACCGTGCTGTGCGACCGCTTCACCGATGCCACTTTCGCCTACCAGGGTGGCGGGCGCAGCCAGCCCTGGGCCTGGATCGAACAGCTGCAGGCCTGGGTGCAGGGCGGCCACGCGCTGCCGCCTCCCCCGGCCAATGCCCACGCCCTGCAGACCGATGCTGCCAAGGCCAGCGCCTGCGCCCCAAGCGGCTTGCTGCAGCCGGACTGCACGCTGTGGTTCGACCTGCCGCCAGCCGTGGCCGCGCAGCGCCTGCGCCAGGCGCGCACGCCTGACCGCTTCGAGCAGGAGGCCCAGGCATTTTTCGAGCGCGTGGCGCAAGGCTATGCGCGCTGCGCTGCCCAGCATCCTGGGCGCTTCGTGCGCATCCATGCCGATGCACCGCTGGCCCAGGTGCAGGCCGAGGTGTTGGCGGCGCTGCGCGCGCGTGGCTTGCTGGCGCCTGCCCCGCAGGCTTGACGCTGGCGCGCACCACCAACGCAGACCCAGCACCCAGGCAGGCACCCATGGCCAAACGACCCACCGCCACCGCTGCAGCGCCCACCCCGGCGGTCGCACCGCCCATGCCCTGGCTGCAGCCGCAGCTGCAGGCGCTGCTGCGCCAAAGTGGCCATGCGCTGCTGCTCGAAGGGCCATCGGGCCTGGGGCAGTTCGAGCTGGGCCTGGCCTGGGCGCAGGCCGTGTTGTGCGAAGCCCAGCCTGTAGAAAATGGCGCGGCGCTGCAGCCGGCCTGTGGCCAGTGCGAAAGCTGCCATGCCATGACCGTGCACACCCATCCGGATTTGCTGGTGCTGCTGCCCGAGGCGTTGCAGCTGCAATGGGGCTGGGCCACTCCAGAGGCCGAGGGCGATGCCAAGCGCAAGCCCAGTCGGGAGATCCGAGTCGAGGCCATGCGCCAGATGATCACCTTCAGCCAGCGCACCGATGCGCGCGGCCGTGGCAAGGTGGTGCTGGTCTATCCGGCAGAGAACATGAACCTGGTGACGGCCAACGCACTGCTCAAAACCCTGGAGGAGCCGCCAGGCAATACCCGCTTCGTGCTCGCCAGCCAGGCCGCGCACCGGCTGCTGCCCACCATTCGCAGCCGCTGCCACGCCTGGAAGATGCAATGGCCCGCCACCGAGCAGGTGCAGCAATGGCTGGCCGCTTCGGGCGCGGCACCGCAGCAGATCGAGGCTGCGCTGGCCGCGGCCGGTGGCCGTCCGCAGGATGCGTTGGCCTTGCTGCAGGCGGGCTTCGACGCTCAGCAGTGGCTGGCCCTGCCCGGGCAGCTGGCCCAGGGCCGGCCCGGCTGGCTGGCCGAGGCCACGCCCAGCCAGGCCATTGCCGTGCTGCAGCAAATCTGCCACGACGCCATGGCCCTGGCGGCTGGCGCCGCGCCGCGCTACTTCAGCCGCGCGGCTCTGGCCACCTGCCTGCCAGGCTGGGCCGCGGCCGGGCCGCAGGCCGGGGCGGCGGAGGCAAGCGCCGCCGCAGCGCAGCGTCAGCGCGCCTTCGAGCGCCTGGGGCGCTGGTCGGCCGAGCTGACGCAGGCCGCCCGCACCAGTGAACACCCCTACGCGCAGGAGCTGATGCTGGCCGCGCTTGTGGAGCAGGCGCGCAGTGCCCTAAACTTACGCGCCTGATGCACGCAGACGTGCCCGCTGCTGCGGCAGCTCCTTGCCATCGAACCACGCCTTTTCACCATGAATGCCACAGCAGACGACACCAGCAAGAGCGCGCGCCCCAGCGTGATCCAGCTCAACATCAAGGAAAAGGCGGCGCTGTATGCCTCCTACATCCCTTTGTTCAAGGAGGGCGGCATCTTTGTGCCCACGCAGCGCGAGTACCAGATGGGCGACAGCATCTTCGTCATGCTGACGCTGCCCGATGACCCCAAGAAGTACGCCATTGCCGGCACCGTGGCCTGGATCACCCCGGCTGGGGCCTCGGGCGGGCGTACGCAAGGCGTGGGCGTGCGATTTCCGGCCGACGAAAAATCGGCCGAGTTGCGCACCAAGATCGAGAACCGCCTGGGCTCGGCGCTGAACTCCGACCGCCCCACGCACACGGTGTGAACAGGTTTTGAGGTCTCTCGCCACCCTGATCGCCCCGGCGCAGTACCGGCCCGAATGGGCCGGTTTTCCGTTGCCTGGCGTTGAAAGCAGCGGCTGCATCTTGATCAATCGGTTTGGCTGCCCTGGCGCGGGCAGTATTTCCATTTCTGTTTCATGTACATCGATTCGCATTGCCATTTGAGCTTCCCCGAGCTGTACCCGCAGCTGCCTGCCATTCGCGAGGCCATGCAGGCCGCGCAGGTGGACAAGGCGCTATGCATCTGCACCACGCTGGAGGAATTTGAGCGCGTGCATGCGCTGGCGCTGCAGCACCCCAACATCTGGTGCACGGTGGGCGTACACCCGGACAACGAGGGCGTGGCCGAGCCCGATCTGGACACGCTGCTGGCCCTGGGCGGACGCGAGAAGGTCGTGGGCATTGGCGAAACGGGCCTGGACTATTACGACATGCCCGGCCGCAAGGGCGGGCGCAGCATCGCCGACATGCATTGGCAGCGCGAGCGCTTTCGCGTGCACATCCGCGCCGCGCGGGCGCTGCGCAAGCCGCTGGTGATCCACACGCGCGACTCGGCGCTGGCCACGCTGGAGATCCTGCGCGAGGAGGGCGAGGATGGCCGCGGCAATCAGGCCGGCGGTGTGTTTCACTGCTTCGTCGAGGACGTTGCCATCGCGCGCCAGGTATTGGAGCTGGGCTACTACATCTCCTTTGCCGGCATCGTCACCTTCAAGAACGCCAAGCAGGTGCAGGAGGTGGCGCGCTACGTGCCGCTCGATCGCTTGCTGATCGAGACCGACAGCCCGTATCTGGCCCCGGTGCCGCACCGCGGCAAGACCAACAGCCCGGCCTACGTGCCGCACGTGGCGCAGTGCATTGCTGCGCTGCGCGGCATCAGCGCCGAGGAGGTTGGTCAGGTCAGCAGCGAAAATTTCCACAGCCTTTTCCATGGAGTGACTGCCGCATGAAGCAAGCCCTGCAAACCCCTGGCCTTCAACGCCGCACGCTGGCCCAGGCCCTGGCTGGCGTGGCTGCCACACTGGCGCTGGGCCTGCTGGCCGCGCCAGAAGCCACTTGGGCGCAGCAGCCCCAACAGCCGGGCGCGAAGGCCACGCAGGCCGCACGCCAGAATGAGCCCGGCGTCGAGCGCCTGTTCACCGCCGTCAAGCGCGACAACGGCTCGGCCATGCAGCGTCTGCTGGCCGAGGGCGCCAACCCCAATGTGCGCGATGCGGCCAGCGGCCAGACGCCGATGACGCTGGCACTGCAGCTGGAGAGCCTGAACGTCTTCAATGCGCTGATGGGCTCGCGCAGCACCAACGTCGAATACCGCAATGCGCGCGACGAAAGCCCGCTGATGATGGCCGCCATCCGGGGCAATCTCGACGCTGTCACGCGGCTGGTGCGCCAGGGCGCGCACGTCAACAAGCCGCAGTGGACGCCGCTGCACTACGCCGCCTCGGGCACCTCTGAGGCGCACCAGGTGGCCATCACCGAGCTGCTGCTGGCGCAGCACGCCTATATCGACGCGCAATCGCCCAACGGCACCACGCCGCTGATGATGGCCGCCCAATACGGCACCGATGCCGTGGCGCGGCTGTTGATGCAGGAAGGGGCCGATCCGCTGATGAAAAACCAGTTGGGCATGACGGCGGTGGACTTTGCGCGCCGCGTCGGCCGCGAGACCCTGGCCAAGGAAATCATCCGCTACAGCCAGCAGGTGCAGCAGCGCCGCAGCCAGCCACGCCCGACGCCTGCGCAGCCCGCCGTTCGTTGAGCTGCGCTGGGCCGGGCGCTGGGCGCGTCGCGCACAAGGTTGTCAGGTTTTGGGCCGCTGGCGCGACTATGGCAGTGTCCATCGACTGCAAAGGAGAGAAACCATGCCATCACACGCAATGCGCCAGCGCGGCTGGCTGGCGCTGTGCCTTCTTGCCGCAGCCATCGCTGCCGCCGTGCTGCTGCTGTTGCCGCTGGCGCGCGCCGACAAGCCCGCGCCCGCGCCGGCCTGGGCGACGCTGAGCGCGCTGCAGGACGTGCGCGGCCAGCCCGCCAGCGCGCACCTGAAGCCGGGCCGGCCCACGCTGGTCAAGTTCTGGGCCAGCTGGTGCCCGCTGTGCCTGTCGGAATTGCAGCAGACCAACGACTGGGTGCGCGACGGGCAGCTGGGCAACGTCAACCTGGTCAGCCTGGCCTCGCCCGGCCACCTGGGCGAGAAGGCCAGCGGCGCCTTTGAGCGCTGGTACTCGCGGCTCGAATACCCGCAGCTGCCCGTGCTGCTGGACCACGGCGGCGGCATTACCCAGGCGCTGGGCATCCGCGTCTATCCTTCCTGGGCCTTGTTCGATGCCGATGGCCAGCTGCTGCGCAGCGTGCGCGGCAGTCTGGACGCAGCGCAACTGCAGGCCCTGCTGACCAATGCCCAGGCCCCGCTGGATGCCGCTGCGGCAGCCAGCCCCACCCCATCCCCCGCACCACAGGAGGCGCACACCATGAATCGCAAAACCATCTACCTGGCCGGCGGCTGCTTCTGGGGCCTGGAGGCCTACTTCCAGCGCGTGCCCGGCGTCGTCGATGCCGTCTCCGGCTACGCCAACGGCAAGACCGACAAGCCCAGCTATGAGGACGTGATCCACCGCGGCACCGGCCATGCCGAGACCGTGCGCGTGGACTACGACGCAGATCGCCTGAGCCTGGAAGACATCCTGGAGTACTACTTTCGCGTCATCGACCCCACCAGCCTGAACCGGCAGGGCAACGACCGCGGCACGCAGTACCGCACCGGCATCTACTACACCGCCGCTGCCGAGCAACCGCTCATTGCCGCCGCGCTGGCCGCCGAGCAGCGCAAATACGGCCAGCCGCTGGTGGTGGAAAACCTGCCGCTGCGCCAGTTCCACCCGGCCGAGGAGTACCACCAGGACTACCTGCTGAAGAACCCGGGCGGCTATTGCCACATCGACATCCGCAAGGCCGATGAGCCGCTGCAAGGCCGCCAGCAACGCATGCAAGGCCAACAGGCCCAGGCCGCCCAGGGCAGCAGCCAGGGCGCCGGTTTTGACGCGCAAGCCTGGCGCAAGCCCGACGACGCGGCGCTGCGCCAGCAGCTCACGCCCGAGCAGTACCGCATCACCCAGCAAAGCGGCACCGAGCGCGCCTTCAGCCATGCCTACGATCACCTGTTCGAGCCCGGCATCTATGTGGACGTGGTCAGCGGCGAGCCGCTGTTCAGCTCGGCCGACAAATTCGATTCCGGCTGCGGCTGGCCCAGCTTCACCCGCCCCATCGAGCAGGCCGCCGTCACCGAGCACGAAGACCTGAGCTACAACATGCGCCGCGTCGAAGTGCGCAGCCGCACGGCCGATTCGCACCTGGGCCACGTCTTCCCCGACGGCCCGCGCGACAAGGGCGGCCTGCGCTACTGCATCAACGGCGCTAGCCTGCGCTTCATCCCACTGGCGCAGATGGAGGAGCAGGGCTACGGCGCCTACAAGGCGCAGGTGCAGCGTTGAGGCGCATGCCCCTCTCTGGCCAATGCGCAGAGGGGGCATGAAAGCCGCTGCCTGTCAAAACCTTGAAAGGAGAGCGAAGTGAGCGAGCGCGATGAACTGCTGCGGCAACTGTGCCATGCCGCCTTGCAGGAAGTGACACTGCCGCCGCAATGGCGCAGGCTCATCCTGGTGGGCGTGCGTGGCCAGGGATTTGCCAGCATGAGCGGCTTTTGCTTCGATGCCGCAGGCCAGGCCCACCCCGTCGCGCCGCGTGGCCAGAGCGTGCGTGCCATGAAGCGCCTGGCCCAGGCCATGGCCGAGGCCGACGCCGCAGCGGCGGGCGCGGCTGAGCCGGGCCGCCTCTGGTTGTCCTGCCTGCTGCGCATCGGCAGCGATGGGCCATTCGATGCTGACTTCGAATACGCTGACGCCCAACGCTGGCAGATCACGCCCGCCAACATCGAGCAGCGCATCGCCGAGTTTTCCGCCATGCCGCCGCCGGGCGGGTAATGCCAAGGCTGGCGCGCGTCGTGCAAAGATGCGGCACGCGCGCTTAGAACCTGTTCAAAATCCCTGCGCGGTGTGCAATCAAGCGGATTTGGGCGGTCTGCCGCGTTGCAAAGCCTCGCCATAGCCCCAGCTATGGCTGTGTTTTGCGCCTTGCAGCCCATCCCAAACCGCTTCTTGCCCGCTCGCACCGAGATTTTGAACAGGTTCTCAGACCGTGCGCAAACCCTTCAGCTCAGGAGAGAGACATGGGCCATTTCGACGAACTGCTGCCCCAGGCCGGGGACTTGCTGACCCAGGTGCTGCGCAGCGCCTTGCAGGAAATCCAACTGCCGCCGCAGTGGAGCAAGCTGATCCTGATCGGCGAATACGACGGCTGCGGCGGCATGGGCGGCTTTGCCTTCGATGCCCAAGGCAAAGCCCATGCCGTTGCGCCGCGCGGAGGCCACACTTTGGAGCTGCTTGAGCAATTGGCCCAGGCCATGGCCCAGGACAGCCCCACTGGCAGCCCCTGGCTGGCCTGCCTGCTGCGCTTGGGCAGCGACGGCCGGTTTGGTGCGCAGTTCGAATACGAAGACAGCCAGCGCTGGGCCATCACCCCGGCCAACCGCGCCCAGCGCGTGGCCGAGTTTGCCGCCATGCCGGTTTGAGGGGCGAGCCCGGTTCAGCGCGTGCCCGTGGAGCCGTAGCCGCCAGTGCCGCGGCTGCTGGGGGCAAATTGCTTGACCACGAGCAACTGCGCCTGCACCACGGGCACGATCACCAGCTGCGCGATGCGCTCCAGCGGGGCGATCTCGATGGGCTGCTGGCCGCGGTTCCAGGCGCTGACCATCAGCTGACCCTGGTAATCGCTGTCGATCAGCCCCACCAGATTGCCCAGCACCAGCCCTTGCTTGTGGCCCAGCCCCGAGCGCGGCAGGATCAGCGCGGCATAGCCCGGGTCCTGCAGGTGCATGGCCAGCCCGGTGGGCACCAGCACCGCTGGCGAGCCGGGCGCCAGCGTCAGCGGCTCTTGCAGGCAGGCGCGCAGGTCCAGCCCGGCGCTGCCAGGGGTGGCGTAGGCGGGCGGTTGCTCGTGCAGGCGGGGGTCGAGGATTTGGATGTCGATTTGCATGGGGAAAACACCGTGGGCCATGCGCCGTGCGCGTGGCGGTTGCGATGGGGGATAAAGGGAGGCGATCAGCGCCCGGCAGGCGTTGCCGCTGCGGGCGCCGTGGCTTGGGGTGAGGGGCTGGCCAGCGCGCCCTGGCGCTGCACGATGGCAATGCGCAGCTCGGTTTGTGCCAGCAGCTCGTCCAAGCCCTGCGCGCGTGCGTACTGTGCCTGGCGCAGCAGCCAGGCCAGCAGCGGCCGGCGCCAGCCCTGAGCGGAGGCGGTGTCGATGGCCAGCGCCATCAGCTCGGGCGAGGCCTGAGCGCTGCGGCGCTGCAGCAAGGCCGCTGCCAGCAGGCGCGAGAGCGGATCTTCGATGGCCTGCAGCGCGCCCAGGCTGGCGTCGTCGATCTGCAGGTGCGCGGCAATGCGCTGCTGTGGCGCGGGCAGGGCGTTGCGCTGCGCCTCATCCAGCGCCTGGCCTTCCAGATAGGCCGCATAGGCGCGCGCCTGGGCCGAAGCGCCCGGCGCCAGCGGTGTGAAATCGGCGCAAGGCTGCCAGTCCAGGCTGGCCATTTGCATCGCGCACTGGCGCAGCACCAGCAGGGCCAGTGCCTCTGGGCTGCCGGTGCGCGCCACCTGCTGGCGCGCGCGCTGCCACTCCAGCTGCGCCACGCGCTCGTCGCCATCGAGGTAGGCGGCCTGGGCCAGCTCGGCCGAGGCCAGCGAGCGCACCTGCCACTGCGCCGGCGGCGGCTTGCTGCTGCAGGCCGCCAGCAGCCCTATGAGCCCCAACAAGCCACACAGCAGCGCCAAGCGCCAGCCATCGGGCCAGCGACCGGATCTACAGGCGGCAGTGGCCCGAGCCAACAGGCCGCAGGGCAGGGCGGGGGAGCAATCGGGTAAGTGGGGCGGGTTGAGCGGCATGGCGGGCAATGATGGGCCTTGAGAAGAAACTGGCCAGCAGCCGCATGGCGCTTGGCACATGGGCTTGGGCTTGGGCTTGGGCTTGGGCTTGGGCTTGGGCTTGGGCCGGTATGATCGCGCAGCTTCTTCGGGACCTATTCACGAGTTGGGCGCAGACGGCATGGCATCCAGCCGCGCTGCGCGCCAGCGACGTGGGCAGGCCCGAGCCGACGCAGCAAGGGCAGGCAGTATGCCTTGATTTGTCGCGGCGCAGCCCGCCCCAGCCAACCCGATGGCCCTCTTGGAGCCTGCTCAAAATCTCGGTGCGCGCGGGCAAGAAGCGGCTGGGGATGGACAGCTGGGCGTCACTTTGCGCATATCACGCCGCCATAGCCCACGCCGCCATAGCCGAAACGATGGCCAGGCGTCTGCAGCGCAAGCAGGCCACCCCAATTCGCGCTCTTGCCAGCCGTGCAGAGATGTTGAACAGGTTCTTGTAATGAAAGGATTTTCATGTCACCCACCAGTGCCCCCGAGCAGCCAGGCAATGCCGCGCTGCAGCGCATGTTGCAGCGCCGCTCGGCCTGGCCGCTGGCCCAGCCCGGCCCGGACGAGGAGACCTTGCAGCGCATCCTCGGCGCGGCCGCGTGCGCGCCCGACCACGCCGGCCTGATGCCTTGGCGCTTCAAATACGTGCGCGATGGGCAGCGCCAGCAGCTGCTGCAGCAGGTGTTGGCCTGCCCCGAGGCGCAAACGCCGCAGGCGCAGGACATGCACGGCAAGTTCACCGCCAAGCTCACCACGGCGCCTGTGGTCATCGTGTTGGCCGAGCGGCAGGTGCCGCACCCCAAGGCGCCCGATTTCGAGCAAACCCTGGCCTGCGGCGCAGCGGTGATGAACATGCTCAATGCTGCGCACTTCCTGGGCTTTCACGGCTTTTGGTCCACCGCGCCTGGGGTGCTGCCCGATTTGCTCAAGCGCGTCATGGGCTTCGAGCCGGGCGATCGCATCCTCGGCCTGCTGAACCTGGGCACGCCGCCGCACACGCCCAGCACGCCGCCGCGCCCACAGGTCAGCGCTTACGCTGAGCCCTGGCCCACCCCTTGATGAGAAAGGCCCGCATCAATCCAGCGGCCTGTGTGCACGGTGATTCTTGCGGGCCAGCCATAGCCTCTTGCAGAGAGAACATGCCTGCAGCCACCCATCCCTGCACCCCAACCTGTGCTTGCCAGGCCCAGCATGACGGGCATGAGCCTGTGCCTGACCGTGCCCGCCAGGTCTATGTGTATTCGCCCAGCGGCGCCGTGCGCGACCGTGCCGCGCTGCGTCGTGGCGTGCGCCGTTTGGAGAAGGCCGGCTTTGCCGTCACGCTCGATGAGGGCGCGCTGTTGCGCGACAGCCGCTTTGCCGGCACGCACGCCCAGCGCCTGGACGCGCTGCACCGTGCGGCGCGCAGCGGCGCCGATGTGGCCTTGATCAGCCGCGGCGGCTACGGCCTGAACCATCTGTTGCCGCACATTGATTACGCGCTGCTGGCGCGCGCCATCGCCCAGGGCACGCAGTTCATGGGCTTTAGCGACTTCACGGCATTGCAGCTGGCGCTGCTGGCGCACACCGGCGTCAGCAGCTGGGCCGGCGCCAGCCTGTGCGTCGACTTCGGCACTGCCGAGCCGCCCGATGAGATCACCCAGGCCTGCTTCGAGGACGTGGCCTATGGCATTGCCGAGGGCACAGGCTGGCGCATTGGCAAAGACTGCGCTGCGGCCTACCAAGGGCTGCACATCGACCAGGCCACGCTTTGGGGCGGCAATCTGGCCGTGCTGGCCTCGCTGATTGGCACGCCGCACCTGCCGGCCATCGAAGGCGGCATTCTGTTTCTGGAAGATGTGGGCGAGGCTCCGTACCGCGTCGAGCGCATGCTGGTGCAGCTGGAGCAGGCCGGCATTCTGGCGCGCCAACAGGCGCTGCTGCTGGGCCACTTCACTGAGGCGCCGCCGGCCCCGCGCGAGCGCGGCTATCACCTGGGCAGCATCGTTGCCGCATTGCGTGAGCGCACCGGCCTGCCAGTGCTGACTGGTTTGCCCTTCGGGCACGTGCTCACCAAGGTCTGCCTGCCCGTGGGCGCCAAGGTGCAGTTGCAGGTGGGCGCGCGCGAGGCCATGCTGGTCTGGGGCCATCTTTAGAGCGTGCGTAACACGCTCTGAGAACAAAAGCCCTGTCCGCCGCGCTGAAGTTTCAGTGCCGACTCTCGACGGGTTTGGCAGAAACTTGACGCTTCTGCAACGATTGTGACAAGCCAGCGCTGCTCTGGCCTAATTGTGAATAAATGCAATTTACAATGCGACATTCCCTGTCGGCGCTGATGCCTGTGCAAGGCATCGGCGCCTTTTCCAAGACCCTGTTTCTCATCAAAGGACTGTGAGATGGCTCGTCGACTCTCTGCATTGGCTCTGCTTCCCGTCAGCCTGGCTGCCATGGCTTTGACACAACCTGCTCAGGCGCAGGACTATCCTGGCAGCAAGCCGATTACCATCATCGTTCCGTTCTCCGCAGGCGGCCCCACCGACAAGGTGGCGCGCGATTTCGCCGATGCACTGCGCAAGCACCTGGGCAATGTCTCGATCGTGATCGACAACGCCGCAGGCGCTGGCAGCACCATTGGCCTGGCCAAAGCCGCACGCGCCAAGCCCGATGGACACACCCTGCTGGTGGCGCACATCAGCATGTCCACCGTGCCTTCGCTCTATCGCAAGCTGTCCTTCAACGTCAAGGAAGACTTCGAGTACCTGGGCATCATCAATGACGTGCCGATGACGCTGATCAGCCGCCCGACGCTGGAGGCCAATAACTACTCCGAGCTGATGAGCTGGGTCAAGAGCCAGAAGGATGGCGTCAACCTGGGCAACGCTGGCCTGGGTTCGGCCTCGCACCTGTGCGGCCTGATGTTCCAGGATGCCACCAAGATCCAGATGGTGACCGTGCCCTACGGCGGCACCGCGCCGGCCATTGCCGACCTGTTGGCTGGCCAGATCGACCTGCTGTGCGACCAGACCACCAACACCACGCCGCACGTCTCGGCCAAGAAGGTCAAGGCCTTTGCCGTGACCACGCCCAAACGCCTGGAAGGCGAGGTCTACAAGGAGCTGCCGACGCTGGATGAGGCTGGCCTGAAGGACTTCAACGTCACGATCTGGCACGGTCTGTATGCACCCAAGGGCACGCCCAAGGAGGTGGTGAGCAAGCTCAACGCCGCCCTGAAGGAAGCGCTCAAGGATCCCGAGTTCATCAAGCGCCAGAGCGATCTGGGTGCGGTTGTGGCCACAGACGAGCGCACCAATCCCGAGCAGCACAAGGCCTTTGTCGCTTCGGAAATCGAGAAATGGGGCGCTGTGATCAAGGCTGCTGGCCAGTACGCAGACTGATCTGCTCTCTTGATCCCTCGTCAAAAACGGCCCTGCGGGGCCGTTTTTGTTGCGCTGTGTGCAGCGCCGCAGCGCAAACGTTGGCAATTGGCGACAGAGTAAACAACGTGATCAATTGCGCCTGCGCCGCTTGGCGAGGCATTGGATGAGGCCAGGCGGGCCCCCTTTCCCTAGGCAATGTGCGGCCCGGGCTGGGCGTCAACGCTGTGGATTGTGCTTTGGCAGGCGGTTGTGAGGCGGGGCGCGAATGGTGATAATCGCCTGCAATCGTATCGACTGATAGGAAATGTAAACGTGGACATCACCCAATTGCTGGCCTTCAGCGTCAAGAACAAGGCATCGGACTTGCACCTCTCGGCGGGCCTGCCGCCGATGATTCGCGTCAACGGCGACGTGCGACGCATCAACGTCGAGCCGCTGGATCACCGCACGGTGTTCTCGATGGTCTACGACATCATGAGCGATGCCCAGCGCAAGACCTACGAGGAGTTCCTGGAGGTGGACTTCTCGTTCGAGATCGACGGCTTGGCGCGCTTTCGCGTCAACGCCTTCAACCAGAACCGTGGCGCGGCCGCGGTGTTCCGAACCATTCCCAGCAAGGTGCTGACACTGGAGCAGCTCAATGCGCCGCGCATCTTTGCCGATTTGGCGCTCAAGCCGCGTGGCCTGATTCTGGTGACCGGGCCGACCGGCTCTGGCAAGTCCACCACGCTGGCGGCGATGATCAACCACCTCAACGAGAGCGAGTACGGCCACATCCTGACGGTGGAGGACCCGATCGAATTCGTGCACGAGAGCAAGAAGTGCCTGATCAACCAACGCGAAGTCGGGCCGATGACGCACTCGTTCACGGCTGCGCTGCGCTCTGCGCTGCGCGAAGACCCGGACGCCATTCTGGTGGGCGAATTGCGCGACCTGGAGACCATCCGCCTGGCCCTGACGGCGGCCGAGACCGGCCACTTGGTGTTTGGCACGCTGCACACCTCCAGCGCGGCCAAGACCATCGACCGCGTGATCGACGTCTTCCCCGCCGAGGAAAAGGAGATGGTGCGCTCCATGCTGTCTGAATCGCTGGAGGCCGTGATCTCGCAGACGCTGCTCAAGACCAAGGATGGCAGCTCGCGTGTGGCCGCGCATGAGATCATGCTGGGCACGCCCGCGATCCGCAACCTGATCCGCGAGGCCAAGGTCGCGCAGATGTACTCGACCATCCAGACCAGCCAGAACCAGGGCATGCAGACCTTGGACCAGAACCTGGTGGAGCTGGTGCGCCGCAACGTCATCAGCGCACGCGACGCACGCCTGAAGGCCAAGATGCCGGAAAACTTCCCCGTCTGATGGGCTGGAGAGTGGTCTGTGTGGTGGGGCAATAGAAAAAAAGAGAGGGAGCGCAGCGAGGGCGCGATGCCATGGTCGACAACCGGGGGCAATGGCCACTCTGCTGTGATGGTGCAGCCGGCCGAGCCGGCGCAACTGGCAAGGTCGGCAAATGAGTCGGAGTCGGTGCTGTTTCAGTCGCTGATCCTGCCGCATGCGGGCAGCGCGCAAGTCATCGTGCCCTGGAGCGCCAGAGCCCAGGAGCTGGGCGCGCGGCGCATCGGTCAGGAGCGCGGCATTGCCTTGTTGCAGGCCGCCTGGGCGCGTCAAAGCCCCAGCCAGCCGTTCAACCGCCAGGAGCTGGCGCTGCTGGGCAACTTCTTCGAATACCACAGTCTGCCGGCCGACCGCGAGATCATCCAGCAGGACGAGTATGGCGACTACATGATGGTGCAGCTCAATGGCGTGATGGCCGTGGAGCGCGCAGGCCCCAATGGCCAGCCGGTGCGCATGGCGGAGACCCATGTGGGTGACCTGATCGGCGAGATGTCGTTGCTCGATCAGGGGCTGCGCTTTTCCT
Source organism: Vandammella animalimorsus (assembly GCF_002288875.1). Taxonomy (NCBI): domain Bacteria; kingdom Pseudomonadati; phylum Pseudomonadota; class Betaproteobacteria; order Burkholderiales; family Comamonadaceae; genus Vandammella; species Vandammella animalimorsus. Next base: position 64,339 of record NZ_NTBH01000008.1, read on the forward strand.
CCTGCGTCAGCCTCACGCCCTGCGAGCTGGCCGTGCTCACGCGCGATGGGCTCGATGAAATGATGCACAATCAAGCGCAGTTGGCGGCCCGTCTGGTGCTGCTGCTGGCTCGCAAGTTGTCGGTGCGGCTGCGCGCGGTGAGCTCCAAGCTCAAATGAAGAACAACGGGCCCTCTGGCCCATGCGGTCTGCGGCGCAGACCCAGCCCGATCATCAAGGGAGAAGACAATGGAACGCGATCAGGCCAGTAAATTCATCAACGACCTGCTGCGGCTGATGGTCAGCCGCAATGGCAGCGATTTGTTCATCACCGCCGACTTCCCGCCGGCCATCAAGGTCGACGGCAAGGTCTCCAAGGTCTCGCCACAGCCGCTGACGCCGGCGCACACGCTGGCGCTGGCGCGCTCCATCATGAGCGACAAGCAGGCCGCCGAGTTCGAGCGCACCAAGGAGGCCAACTTCGCCATCTCGCCCGCGGGCGTGGGGCGCTTTCGCGTCAACGCCTTCGTGCAGCAAGGCCACGTGGGCTTGGTGCTGCGCGTCATCCCGCTGAATGTGCCCACCATCGACGGCCTGGGCCTGCCGCAGGTCCTCAAGGACGTGGCCATGAGCAAGCGCGGCCTGTGCATTTTGGTGGGCGCCACCGGCTCGGGTAAATCCACCTCGCTGGCAGCCATGGTGGATTGGCGCAACGAGCATTCCTACGGCCACATCGTCACCATCGAGGATCCGGTGGAATTCGTGCACGCGCACAAGAACTGCGTCATCACCCAGCGCGAGATCGGCCTGGACACAGACAACTGGGAGGTGGCGCTGAAGAACTCGTTGCGCCAGGCGCCGGACGTGATCCTCATGGGTGAGATCCGCGACCGCGAGACCATGGAGCACGCCATCGCCTTTGCCGAAACCGGCCACCTGTGCCTGGCCACGCTGCACGCCAACAGCTCCAACCAGGCCATGGATCGCATCATCAACTTCTTCCCTGAAGAGCGCCGCGCCCAGCTGCTGATGGACGTGTCGCTGAACCTGCGCGCCATCATGTCGCAGCGCCTGGTGCCGCGCCAGGATGGCAAGGGGCGCATCGCCGCGATCGAGGTGCTGCTCAACACCCCGCGCGTGGCCGATTTGATCTTCAAGGGCGAGGTGGCTGAGATCAAGGAAGCCATGAAGCTCAGCCGCAACCAGGGCATGCAGACCTTCGACCAGGCGCTGTTCGACCTGTTCGAGGCCAACGTCATCAGCTACGAAGATGCGCTGCGCAATGCCGACTCGCTCAATGATCTGCGCCTGCAGATCAAGCTGCACAGCACGCGCGCGCGCACCAAGGACTTGGCCGCTGGCACCGAACACCTCTCCGTGGTGTGATCGCCCATGCACGCCACCATGGCCGCACGCTGCGGCCTTTTTTCTTTGACCTGCAAGATGGATTCCCGCAATGAGCGCATCGATCCGCCCCAGAACCTATGACCCCGTCCCGCCCAAGCGCCTGGCCTTCATTGGCCTGGGCGTCATGGGCTACCCCATGGCCGGACACCTGGCTGCAGCCGGCCATGCGGTGACGGTTTACAACCGCACGGCCAGCAAGGCCGAGCAATGGCTGCAGGAGTTCTCTGCCCTGGGCCTGGCGCAGCCGCTGCGCCACGCGCCCACACCAGCCGAGGCGGCGCAGGGCGCCGACATCGTGCTGGGCTGCGTGGGCAACGACGACGACCTGCGCGCCGTCACCAGCGGCCCCGACGGCGCCTTCGAAGGCATGGCCGCTGGCGCGATCTACGTGGACCACACCACGGCCTCGGCCGATGTGGCTCGCGAGCTGGCGCAGCTGGCGCAGCAGCGCGGGCTGCACTTTCTTGATGCGCCTGTCTCTGGCGGCCAGGCCGGGGCGCAAAATGGCCAGCTCACCGTCATGTGCGGTGGCCAGCAGGCCGTCTTCGATGCCGTCGCACCCGTAGCGGCGGCGTTTTCGCGCGCCTTCACGCTCATGGGCCCGGCTGGCGCCGGGCAGCTGACCAAGATGGTCAACCAGATCGCCATTGCCGGCCTGGTGCAGGGCCTGGCCGAAGCCGTGGCCTTTGGCCAGCAGGCCGGGCTGGACATTCCCAAGGTCATCGACGTCATCAGCAAGGGCGCAGCGCAAAGCTGGCAGATGGAAAACCGCGCCGTGACCATGGCCCAGGGCCAGTTCGACTTCGGCTTTGCCGTGGACTGGATGCGCAAGGACCTCGGGCTGGTGCTGGCCGAAGGCCGCCGCAATGGCGCCCACCTTCCGGTGACGGCGCTGGTGGACCAGTTCTATTCCGACGTGCAGGCCCTGGGCGGCGGGCGCTGGGACACTTCCAGCCTGATTGCCCGGTTGCGCCGGTTCTAAGAGCCTGTTCAAAATCTTTGCACGGCGGTCAAGAGAGCGGATTTGGGCGCTCTGCTGCGTTGCAAAGCCTCGCCATAGCCCCAGCTATGGCTGCGTTTTGCGCCTTGCAGCCCATCCCAAGCCGCTTCTTGCCCACTCGCGCCGAGATTTTGAACAGGCTCTAAGAGCCTGTTCAAAGCCTGCCGGTTGGCAGGGCGTTCGTTGCCCCGACCCCACTTCCATCCCCAACAAGCCTTGACCTGAACCCCTGAGCGTTTGTCCGCCATGACCGACACCACCGCAGCCCGCCGCATCGTCTTCGTCCTCAACGGTCCGAACCTGAACCTGCTGGGCACGCGCGAGCCCCAGGTCTATGGTCAGCAGACGCTGGCCGATGTGGAGGCGCTGTGCCAGCAGCGCGCCGCGCAGCATGGCTTGCAGGCGCGCTGTCACCAGAGCAACCACGAAGGCGCGCTGATCGACTGGATCCACGAAGCAGGGCGCTTGCATCAGCAAGGGATGCTGGCTGGCGTGGTGCTCAACGCCGGCGCTTACACCCACACCAGCATCGCGCTGCACGACGCCATCAAGGGCACGGGCGTACCGCTGATCGAGCTGCACATCAGCAATGTTCACGCGCGCGAGCCCTTTCGCCATCACTCCTACATCGCCAGCGCGGCCAAGGCCGTGATGTGCGGCCTGGGCGTAGCCGGCTACGGCCTGGCCATCGACGCGATCGCGCAGTGGGGCCAGCCGCCGCAGTAAGCCCAGTCGGCGCCGAAACGGCCCGCCCTGCATCGCGGCCTTGCCTGGCGCGTTATAGTGTCAGCCCTGCGGCGCAGCGGGCCTGGGCCTGCTGCCGCGCACTTGAACCGAAGGCCTGCTATGACCAACGATAACGACTACCCATTTGAAATCCACGTGCATGGACAAGTCTTCGTGCGCCCCGATGTGGGCTTTGCCGCCATCGAGGAAGCCCTCAAGCCCATGTGGCGCTATGCCGGCGCGCGCTCGCTGGCGGCTGCGGCCGTGGGCTACTACGAAGAAGAGCCGGGCATTGAATTCATCGCCCGCGAGCACGCGCTGCAGATGTGCTGGACGGTGCGCGGCGACGAGGACTTCCGCCAAGTCATCGACGAGGTTTGCATGAACCTCAACGACCTGGCCGACCGCGGTTGCGTGATCGAAGTGACCTTCTACGACCGCGCGTTCGACGAGGCCGATGAGGAAGACGGCCCCGCCCACGAAGATGAAGCGCGCGATGACTTTTTCCTGCTGTTTGTCGGCCCCACGCCCTCGGCCATCATGCAAATCCAGCGAGACCTGCTGGTGCAGGATGTGGTGGCGCTGATGGAGCGGCACTTCGAGGCCAGCGAGCTCACCGGCGTGGTGCAGGAAATCGACCGCCTGTTCACCGGGCGCTTCGATGCGCTGGTCAGCTCACTGGAGCTGGGCCGCCCGCCGCGCGGCGGCTCAGGCCCAGGTGGTGGCCACGGCGGCGGACGCCGCCCGCGCCACCTGCATTGAGATCACGAGCAGCCCCTGAGCTTTTGCGCAAACGCCTGGTATTTGCACAGCCCGCCAAATGCGGGCTGTGCTTTTTTGCATGGTCATGGTTGCATGGTCATGGCCGCAGCCGTGGCCGGACAGGCGCTCGCTCAATGCGGCGGCAAATGCCGTGCCGCCTGGCGCTGCAGGAACTGCCAATCGCCGTTGCTGCGCAGCTCCAGCCAGGCCGGTGCAGGCTCGCCTGGCGAGGCAGGGCAGGGGGCGGCGGCGCTGGCCAGCAGCTGCGCCTGCGCCAGGCGGCGCTGCGTTTGCTGGGCCACAGCTGCCGCGCTGTCGATCAGGCTCACGCCCGCAGGCGCATGGCGCAGCAGCGCCGCAGCCGCCAGAGGGTAGTGAGTGCAGCCCAGCACGATGCAATCCACTGCCGTCTCCGTCGCATCTTCAGTCGCAGGGCGCAACGCCTGCGCCATGTAGCGTGCGCACAGTGCGTCGATCAGTGCCGTATTGTCCTGCTCAATCGCTGCGGCCAAGCCTGGGCAGGGTACATCGTGCACAGTCGCTTGCGTGGCCCACTGCTGCCGCAGCGCCTGGTACTTGCGGCTGCGCAGCGTGCGCTCGGTGGCCAGCACCGCCACCTGGCCGCTGCGGCTGGCCTGCACGGCCGGTTTGATGGCCGGCTCAACGCCGATGATGGGCAAATCGGCAAAGTGCTCGCGCAACTGGCCGATGGCCACGGTCGTGGCGGTGTTGCATGCCACCACCAGCAGCTTGATGCGCGCCTGCTCCAGCAATTGCTGCGTGATCTGCATGCAGCGCTGCGTGATGAAGGCATCGTCGCGCTCGCCATAAGGCGCATGCCTGGCGTCGGAGAAATACACGAAGCGCTCATGCGGCAGCGCTTGGCGCAGCGCCCGCAGAATACTCAGGCCGCCAATGCCGCTGTCGAAAACACCAATGGGGGATGTGGCGGACTGGGGCATGTGAAAGGGGCTAAAGACAAAGCGCCGGCTGCGGTAGAAGGGCGGCAAAGTGCGCGATTGTATGCGCCGCACCATGGCCTGCTCATCCGATAGCATGGCGTGCACGACAGGGCTGCTGCTGCGCGCGCGACATTTTTGCGCTGCCGGGCCTTGGTAGAGATTTTCTGGATTGTTGGAATCGGTTTTTTTTGAGGAGATGGCCATGACCCTTCGCCCCCCTGTGCTGGAGCACCTGCAGCATTTGCCGCCTGGGCAGGCTGTGCGGGTGTTGATGGTGTGCATGGGCAATATTTGCCGCAGCCCAACGGCCCACGGCGTGTTGCAGGCCAAGGTAGCAGCGGCTGGGTTGCAGCAGGCGGTCGAGGTGGATTCGGCCGGCACGCACGATTACCACGTGGGCGAGCCGCCCGATGCGCGCGCCCAGCAGCATGCGCTGCGACGTGGCTATGACCTCAGCGGCCAGCGTGCGCGGCAGCTGCAGGCGCGGGATTTTTCAGCGTTTGATCTGGTGCTGGTGATGGATGCAGCCAATGAGCGCCTGGCCCAGGCGCTGTGCCCGCCTGCGCAGCGCCACAAGCTGCAGCGGCTGGCGGCTTTTGCCAGCAGGCATAGGGTCACGCAGGTGCCGGATCCCTACTATGGCGGGGCTGAGGGTTTCGAGCAGGTGCTGGATTTGGTGGAGGACGCTTGCGATGGCCTGCTGACGCAACTGCAGGCCTGCGGGCGTTGGTGAGCGCTGGCAAGATGCGCCTTTGTTGCCCCTGGCGCAGCACATGAAAAAGCGCTCGGTGAGGGCGCTTGGAATACAGGCATCGCAGGCGATGCCTGTGGCGGTTTTTATTGGTTCTTGAACTGCGCTGGGCGCTTGTTGACGAAGGCGTCCATGCCTTCCTTCTGGTCTTGCGTGGCAAACAGCGCGTGGAACAGGCGGCGCTCGAACATCACGCCGTCGGACAGACCGCTTTCAAAGGCGCGGTTGACGGCTTCCTTGGCGGCGATGGCGGCGATGAGCGAGTAGCTGCAAATGGTCAGCGCTGCGCCCAAGGCTTCTTCCATCAGCTTGTCGGTGGGCACCACGCGGCTGACCAGGCCGGAGCGCTCGGCTTCCTGCGCGTCCATCATGCGGCCGGTGAGGTTCATGTCCATGGCCTTGGCCTTGCCCACGGCGCGCGGCAGGCGCTGCGTGCCGCCTGCGCCAGCGATCACGCCCAGCTTGATTTCGGGCTGGCCGAACTTGGCGTTTTCGGCGGCGATGATGAAGTCGCACATCATGGCCAGCTCACAGCCGCCGCCCAGGGCATAGCCGCTGACGGCGGCGATGACGGGCTTGCGCACGCTGCGGATGGTTTCCCAGTTGCGGGTGATGAAGTCGCCCTTGTAGGCGTCGATGAAGTTGTACTTGGCCATGGCCGTGATGTCGGCGCCGGCGGCAAAGGCTTTTTCGCTGCCGGTGACGATGATGCAGCCAATGCTGTCGTCGGCGTCAAAAGCCTTGAGCGCCTGGCCCAGCTCGGTCATCAACTGGTCGTTCAAGGCGTTGAGGGCCTTTGGGCGGTTGAGGGTGATGATGCCGACTTTTTCCGCTTCGGTGCGCACTTCAATGGTTTCGTAGGCCATGGGTTGGGTCTCCTGGTTGAAAAAGTGAAAAAAGAATGGGGTTTTCGCTGCGCTGCCGGCGGGGCGCTTGGGGTAGGCGCATGCAAAACCGTATCACTATAAGTCCGATCGCAGGCGGCTCAGAGGCAAGCGCTGCACGAATCGCGGCGCTGCGCGCCCTTGCGGGTGGGTGATCTGCGGTTTGATTGGCAGCGGGCTCATCCGGCGCGGGTCTGCGGGGATGGGTGTGCGGTCGGGGGCGTGGCTGGGCCAAGCCAGCTGCGCAGCGTCTGGGCCTGCTGGGCGGTGGGCTCAGGCAGCGGCTGCAGCCGCACGTCGCCAGCGACCTCTTGCGTGGCGGGCAGCTGCAGCGTGCGCCAGAGCAGGCGGCCATCGCGCGCCAGCAGCACGCGCAGCGGCCCTTGGGCGGCGCTGGCATCGGGCAGCAGGCCGTCGAGCTCGTCGAGTTTTTTCAGACGCCAGCCTGCAGCCTCGCTCGGTTGGGCCGCTGCGCCGCCAGCGCTTGCACCATCTGAATGACTGTGTGCCAGCCCCAGCCATTCGTCGCCTACGGCCATGCCGGCGCGTTCGGCAGCGCTGCCGCTGTGGATGCGGGAGATGGTCAGCGCACTGCCCTGGGCTTCGCGCAGCTGCAGGCCCAGGCGCTGCGCCCAGCTGGCGGGCTTGTGCTCCAGCGCCAGGCCGGCGCTGGCCAGGGCTTGGGCCAGCGGCAAGGCGGCCGTACTGTGCACCCAGTGCTGCAGCTCGGCTTGCCAGTCGCGGCCACTGAGCTGGGCCAGCGTGTCCAGTACGGCGGCCTCGTCGATGGGGCCGCCATTGGAGCGTTGCCACAGTGCGCGCATCACATCGTCAAGGCTGCAGCGGCCATGCTGGCGCAGTTGCAGATCCAGGCACAGGGCCACCAGCGCGCCTTTGGTGTAGTAGCTGACGGTGGCGTTGGCGGTGTTTTCATCCTGCCGGTAGTACTTGATCCAGGCGTCAAAGCTGGCCTGGGCCACGCTTTGCACATGGCGGCCCGGGGTTTGCTCGACCTGCTGGATGGTCTTGCCCAGCAGCTTGAGGTAGTGGGCGTCGTCCAGCAGGCCTGCGCGGCGCAGCAGCAGGTCGTCGTAGTAGCTGGTAAAGCCTTCGAAGAACCAGAGCAGCTCGGTGTAGTTTTCCTGGTCGTAGTCGTAGCGAGCGAACTCGGCCGGGCGCAGGCGCTTGACGTTCCAGGTGTGGAAGTATTCGTGGCTGATCAGGCCCAGCAGCGTGGTGTAGCCCTCGGGCTGCTCGGCCGCACCCTGGCGCGGCAGGTCGCTGCGCTGGCAGATCAGGGCCGTGCTGTGGCGATGCTCTAGCCCGCCATAGCCACTGCCTACGGCGTTGAGCAGGAACAGGTAGTGCCCGTGCGGTGGATGTTCGACGCTGCCCGATGGCTCTGCGCCCGGCGGGTGCCAGAAGTCGATGGCGGCTTCGCAGATGCGCTGTGCGTCCTGCAGCAGGCGTTGCCCGTCAAAGGCGGATGTGGCGCCGGCGACGACGAAGCGATGCACGATGCCGCGCGCGCTGAACTGGCCCTGCCAGAACGCGCCCAGCTCCACGGGCGAATCGGCCAGCTCGTCGTAATCGGCGGCGCGGTACAGGCCAAAGCCGGCCTCGTCCACCTCGGCAGGCGGCAGCGCTGTGGCTACGCGCCAGTCGGGCGCGTGATCGGGGCGCGGCAGCTGCAGGCCGTGGGGCTGTGCTTCCTGGCCGTGCACGCGCAGGCACAGGCTGGTGGGATTGAAAAAAGCGCGCTCGCCATCGAGCCAGGCAGCGCGCACCGAGTGGTCGAAGGCGTAGACGCGGTAGCGCAGCGTCAGCGCGCTGCCAGGCTGAGCGGCGATGTGCCAGCGGTTCTTGCTCAGCGCGCGCACGGCCACGGGCGCGCCGCTCTGGCTGGCCTGCAGGCCGTGCAGGTGGCGGGCGAACTCCCGCACCAGGTAGCTGCCGGGGATCCACACCGGCAGCGAGACGATTTGCTCTGCCGCAGGCGCGGCAATGTGCAGCGTGACGTGGAATTGGTGGCCGTGCGGGTCGCTGGGCTCGACGATGTATTGAACTGGCAACGCGGGCGGGGCAGGGGGCTTGGGCTGGCTGGGCATGGCGTATGAAGGGTGCGCACCGCGCAGGCATGTTGCGGCGCGGCGGAAAAGAAAAAGCCAGTCCGGGACTGGCTTGCGGGGCAGGGAGTGCGGTCAGGATTTTTTCTTGCTCTCGGCAATTTCCTTGAGCCTTTGCTCGATGCGCTCGGCGGGCACGGCGCCGGGCACGCGGGCGTTGTCCTCGAAGAAGATCGTGGGCGTGCCGGTGATCTTGTACTGGCGGCCGAAGGCCAGGTTGCGCTGCAGCGCCTCGTGCTTGTCGCAGGAGGCCTGCGAGGCCGGGGTCTTGTTGTGGATCATCCAGCTGTTCCAGGCGGTGGCCTTGTCCTCGGCGCACCAGACATCGCGCGATTTTTCAAACGAGTCCGGGCTGAGGATGGGGTAGAGGAACACGTGCACGGTGATGTTGTCGACGTTGCGCAGATCGCGCTCGAAACGCTTGCAGTAGCCGCAGTTCGGGTCGGCAAAGACGGCGATCTTGCGGCTGCCGTCGCCGCGCACGATGGTGAAGGCGTCATCGAAGGGCAGCTTGCTGAACTCCACCGCCGTCAGCGCATTGATGCGATCCTCGGTCAGGTTGCGCATGGCCTTGGTGTCGTAGAGCTCGCCCTGGATCAGGAAGTCGCCAGAGGCATTGGTGTAGAACAAATCCGTGCCCTTGCGCACCTCGAACAGCCCTTGCATGGGCGTGGCGCGCACCTCGTCGATGTCCTTGAGCTGGGTGATGCGCTCGCTGAGCGCCTTGCGGATGGCGTCGGCATCGGCGTGGGCTGTGCCGCTGAGGCTGCCCAGTGCCAGCAGCGCGCTGGCCGCCAGCGGTTTCCAGAGCGCAGCGCGGGCGCGGGTCGAGGTAGAAGCGGCCATGGGGGGAGTCAAAGCAGTGTGCATGGTTGGGAAACGGGTTGGAAAGAAGGTGTCGAAAGAAGGCATCAGCACAGCGCGCGCAGCATAGCAGGATCGCCTGCACTGGGGCGCGGGCATGGTCTTGGGGAGGCTTTTACGCAACGCGACGCAGTGTCGCAGTGCAATGCGGTGCCGCACGCAGGCCGCGCATCACGGGCGCGGTGCCTACTGCTGCGGCGTCTGGGCCGCGGCCAGGCCCGGCGGCATGGGCAGTGCGGCCGCGCCGCCCATGGCTTGCTGCATGGCCCAGTGCTTGAGCGGCCCGCTGGCCGAAAAGCCGCGCATGCCCCAGTTGCGCAGGCCCTGCAGCCAGGGCTGCTGTTGCCAGAACAACCATTGCAGGCCATCGGTGGCGGTGGCCATGGGCAGCAGTGCGGCCTTGCGCTGGCGCGCGTACTGGCGCAGCAGGCGCTGGTCGGCCACGCTGCGCCAGGCCGGGCGCTGCAGCAGCGCATCGGCCAGCGCGGTCACATCGCCCAAGCCCAGGTTCAGACCCGAGCCAGCCAGCGGGTGCACGGTGTGCGCCGCATCGCCCAGCAGCACCCAGGCCGCGCTGGGGTTGCCCGGCATGGGCCCGGCCCACTGGCGCGCTTGCGCCAGGCGCAGCGGCCAGCGCGCGCGCGGAGCGCTCAGCGTGAATTGAGTGTGCAGCGGCAGGCCCTGGCCGTGTGGCGCCGGGCCTGAGGCCACAGCGCCGGTGGCAATGGCGTGCAGCTCGGCCACGAAGGCGGCCTCATCCAGCGCCACCAGGCGCTGGGCCTGCGCCACGCTGGTGGACCAGACGACGGCGTACTCGTCGCCCTGTGCTCCGCCCAGTGGCAGCAGCGCCAGGATGTGTTCGCCACAAAACCATTGGTGCGCCGTGCCGCCGTGCGGCTGGCTGCTGCGCAGCCGGGTGGCCACGGCATGCTGTGGGTAATCGAAGTGGTCGAACTCCACGCCCAGCTCGGCGCACGAAGCGCTGGCCTTGCCCTCGCAGATGGCCGTCAGCGTCGCTGGCACGGCGGCGCTGACCAGCTCTACCCCAGGCTGAAAGCGCAGCGCGGTGCGCAGCACGTCCTCCAGCGCCGGTACGTCCACGATCCAGGCCAGCGCATCGGCGGCGGGCGCGGCCTTCTGGCCGGGCTGCTGTTTGATGGCTCGGCTGTGCGGCGCATCAAAGCGCACGGCGCCGCCGGCATCGCCGCGCACATGCATGTGCTGCACGGCAGTCACGGCATCGCCCTCGGGCCAGCAGCGCAGGCCTTGCAGCAGCTGGCGCGAGGCCTGGTTCAGCGCGTAGGCGCGCACATCGCGCGCGCCCTGCGCCGGGCCTGCGCCGGGCGCGCCATCGACCAGCGCCACGCGCAGCTTGGCTTGGCCCAGGCGCAAGGCCAATGCCTGGCCCACGATGCCTGCGCCGCGAATGCATACATCAAAACCGCTTTTCGACATGGCGGCGATTGTAGGGGGCTTCGCTGGCCGGGCCGGGCCAGCGTCTCGGTCCTGCGCTTCATCATCCGCATTGCGCAAGGCCGGCAGAGCAGCCAAGCGCCATCGCCATCGCCATGGATGGCCGCACTGTGCAGTCCAGTGGCGAGGTCGCAGCGCCGGCGGGTTATGGCGGCTACAAGCGCCGCAATGGCCTCTTGGCCCCGGATTTCTCCTGCCCTTGCGGTGCATGGCGCCCTGTGGCATTGTCTGCCCCTTGCCGGTTTCTGCGCCGCCCATCATCCCAGAGCAAAGGCTGCACCATGAGTTCCACCGCTGTTTTTCGCCTGCCTTGCGCCCGCCGCCTGCAGCGCCTGCCGCTGCTGCTGGGCGCCCTGTGCACAGCCCTGTTTGCCGTGTCTGCCCCGCCGGCTCATGCCCAAAACAACCCCAACATGCCCGGCTACATTCCCCCGGCCATCTTGCACAACCTGCACATGTGCGGCGCGGCCAATTGCACCACTGCCCCCGCGCCCGCCCAGCCCGCTCAGCCCCTGTCTTCGTTTGAGCAATATTGCCGGGACATTGGCGGTTGCCAGTTCAACAACACGACGGCCTGGCGACACCAGCTTGGCTTTGGTGTGGCGGTGGTCGGCTTTGACGCCCCGCAACTGCGCCGCGACCCCACACACAACCGGGGCTCGCTGTTCATGGCCACGGCCAACGACCCGCACAAAGCCGAGCAAGAGGCCATGGGGGACTGCATTTCGAGGCGCTTCAGCGATTGCCGTGTGATTGCCCGGGTGGCCAACGCCTGCACTGCCATTGTTGAGGCCAGCCGCTATCTGCCCAACAGCGGCGGCAGAGCCTATTCGCGCTTCTATGTCAGCCCCGCTGTGCCGTTGGGCAATCTGGGCGATCACCTCGACAAAGGCGGTCATGCGCACCAGGATTTTCGTAATGAAGCCGAAAAAAGCGCCATCGCGGCCTGCAAAAACGACCCTGGCGGTCAGGGCCAAAGCTGTAGCTCCTCCCCCAGTGTGCTGTGCGCCAGGGATCTGATCTCTCCTTTCTGAGAGCCTGTTCAAAGTCTCTACACGGCGGTCAAGGAAGCGGATTTGGGCGGTCTGCGGCGTTGCAAAGCCTCGCCATAGCGGGGGCTATGGCTGCGTTTTGCGCCTTGCAGCCCATCCCAAACCGCTTCTTGCCCGCTCGTTCCGAGACTTTGAACAGGCTCTGAACCGCTATGACAACACCCAACGCCATGAAATCTGCACTGATTCTGGCCGCCGCCTTGCTGCTGGGCGCTTGCGCCACATCGCAATCACCTGCCCACCAGCAGCAGCGCGGCAGCTTCATTGACCGTCAAGGCAACCGCGTCGTTCTGGACAAAAAGCGCCCGGCGGCATCGGCCTCCGTGGTGGAGGGCGCTGGCGGCGTCTATGAATGCCGCAACGGCCAATGCCAACCCTTGGCCCCAGTCCAAATCCAATAAAAGCAATGCGCCACCAAGCGTCTTGACAGGCCGGACGCCATTGGGCAAAGGCTGGCGGGGTGGGCGATGGCGCAGGATGGGGCAGGGCCGCTGCTGTTGGGCTGCTCATGTGGCGGCAGACCGCCGGGCAGGGGCAGGCCGCATAAAATGGCCCGTTTTTCTGCATCCCATCAGGAAGAGCACAGCATGAGTCTGCAATGCGGCATCGTGGGCCTGCCCAACGTGGGCAAGTCCACCCTTTTCAACGCCTTGACCAACGCCGGCATCGCCGCCGAGAACTACCCTTTTTGCACCATCGAGCCCAATGAGGGCGTGGTCGAGGTGCCCGATCCGCGCCTGGCGCAACTGTCGGAGATCGTCAAGCCCGAGCGCGTCGTGCCCGCCGTGGTGGAGTTCGTGGACATCGCTGGCCTGGTCGCCGGCGCCAGCAAGGGCGAGGGTCTGGGCAACCAGTTCCTGGCGCACATCCGCGAGACCAACGCCGTCGTCAACGTGGTGCGCTGCTTTGAGGATCCCAACGTCGTGCACGTGGCCGGCAAGGTCGATCCCATTGCCGACATTGAAGTCATCCAGACCGAGCTGTGCCTGGCCGACCTGGGCACGGTGGAAAAATCCATCCAGCGCTATGCCAAGCTGGCCAAGTCCGGCAACGACAAGGAGGCGCCCAAGATGCTGGCGCTGCTGCAGCGCATCCAGCCCGCGCTGGACGAGGCACGCCCCATCCGCACCCTGGGCCTGGACGCCGAGGATCTGGCCCTGCTCAAGCCGCTGAGCCTGATCACCGCCAAGCCAGCCATGTTTGTCGGCAACGTCAGCGAGGATGGCTTCGAGAACAACCCGCTGCTGCAGCGCCTGCAGGATTACGCCGCCAGCCAGGGCGCGCCCGTGGTGGCGATCTCGGCTAAGATCGAATCCGAGCTGGCCGGCATGGAGCCTGAGGATCGCGCACTGTTTCTGCAGGAGCTGGGCCAGAGCGAGCCAGGCCTGAATCGCCTGATCCGCGCCGCCTATGAACTGCTGGGCCTGCAGACCTACTTCACCGCCGGCGTCAAGGAAGTGCGCGCTTGGACCATCAAAAAAGGCGCTACCGCGCCGCAGGCCGCTGGCGTGATCCACGGCGACTTCGAGCGTGGCTTCATCCGCGCCCAGACCATCGGCTTTGACGACTTCATTCAATACAAGGGCGAGCAAGGCGCCAAGGAAGCGGGCAAGATGCGCGCCGAAGGCAAGGACTACGTGGTGCAGGATGGGGATGTGATGAACTTCCTGTTCAACGTGTGAGAGGACGATACAGAATCTCTTTTCACCCCTTCAAAAAAACACGGCCCACTGAGGGCCGTATTTTTTTATTGGCTGTGCACAGAGCGCCAACAAGCTCCTTGAGGGCATTGCCTCAAGCCGCAGCGCAGCCTTGGACTGGGGTGGCGCCATTGGCGCTGCTGCCCTGTAAGTTGGGGCAGTACAGCGTGTGCAGCAGCTGCAGCAGCTGCAGGATTTCGGGCTGGGCGATGCTGTAGAAGATGCGCTTGCCGTCGCGCCGGGTGCTGACCACATTCTCGCTGCGCAAGATGGCCAGTTGCTGCGACAGCGAGGGCTGGCGAATGCCCAGGGCTGCGGCCAGATCGCTGACGCAGCTCTCGCCCTGTGCCAGATGGCACAGCAGCAGCAGACGGTCTTCATTGGCCAGTAGTTTGAGTACGGTCACGGCTTGACCGGCGCCCGAGCGCATGAGCTCAGGCGTCAATACGGCAGTTTCAGCAGTTTCAGTCATGTGGGAGGGGGCGGAGGCCAGCATACAGTTCTTTTAAATATAAAATGTATTCCTGTTAATTGTATGGCAAGCTACAAGGAGTCGAGCATGAGCAAAAGCTACCGCGAAATTATCGAGCACACGTCGTCATGGCTGGCGCCGCTGCGCAAGGACATGCCGGACACCATGAAAGGTTTTGGTGCCTTGTCGCAGGCAGCGCTGGCCGATGGCGCGCTGGACAAGAAAACCAAGGAGCTGATTGCACTGGCGCTGGGCGTGGCAGCGCGTTGCGATCCTTGCCTGGGCTACCACGCCAAGGCGCTGGTGCAGTTGGGCTGCACGCGCGCCGAGCTGCTGCAGATGCTGGGCATGTGCGTGTACATGGGCGGTGGCCCATCGCTGATGTATGCTGCCAATGCGCTGGCCGCTTACGAGGAGTTTGGCGGAGAGAAGGCGCAGGATGCGGCGCAGTGATGCGCGCCACCGACTGGATATTGGATCGATGTTTTGCCGGCCCGGCTGTTGCAGGGCCTGGCAAGAGGAATGTGAAAAAGGAACGTGAAGGAGTTCTCGGATGAAATTCAATGTTGGCGGGATTGATCGCATTGCGCGCATCGTCGTGGGCTTGGTGCTGATTGCCTTGGCAGCCACGGGCACTGTGGGTTGGTGGGGCTGGCTGGGTGTGCTGCCGCTGGCCACCGGGTTGTTCCGTTTCTGCCCGGCCTATCCGCTGCTGGGTGTGAACACCTGCAAGCTGCCCAAGGATTCTTGAGAGCCTGTGCAAAGTCTCTGCACGGCTGGCAAGAAAGTGGATTGGGGCGGCCTGCTGCGTTGCAAAGCCTCGCCATAGCCCCAGCTATGGCTGCGTTTTGCGCCTTGCAGCCCATCCCAAACCACTTTTTGCCTGCTCGCGCCGAGGCTTTGAACAGGCTCTGAGGCAGGCGGCTGACCATTGCGAAAAAAGCGCCCGCAAATGCGGGCGCTTTTGCTTTTGCCAGACAGGATGGAAAGCTCCGCTTACGATCTTGCCCACTGTGTGGGCAGAGATCGTGAACAGGTTCTCACATGACCTTGGCGATGGATTCGCAGACGTGGCCAATGTTGTTCTCGTTTAGCGCGGCTACGCAGATGCGGCCGCTGTCCACGCCATAAACGCCGAACTCATTGCGCAGGCGCTCCATCTGTGCCTTGCTCAGGCCCGAGTAGCTGAACATGCCCACCTGGGTGGTGATGTAGGACAGGTCCTGTTGCACGCCTGCGGCTTTCAGGCCATCGACCAGTTTCTGGCGCATGGCCTTGATGCGGGTGCGCATCTGGGCCAGCTCCTGCTCCCACAGCGCGCGCAGCTCGGGCTTGCCCAGCACGTAGGCCACGACGGCGGCGCCGTGTGTGGGCGGGTTGGAGTAGTTGGTGCGGATGGCGATCTTGAGCTGGCTGAGCACACGCGCGGCTTCATCCTTGTTGGCGGCCACGACCGACAGCGCGCCCACGCGCTCGCCATACAGGCTGAAGCTCTTGGAGAAAGAGGTGGAGACCAGGAAGGTCAGGCCGCTTTGCACGAACTTGCCCACCACGGCGCCGTCCTCGGCCAGGCCTTGCGAGAAGCCCTGGTAGGCCATGTCCAAAAAGGGTGTGAGCTTGCGCACTTGCACAGCTTGCACGACGCGGTCCCACTGCTCGGGCGTGAGGTCGTAGCCTGTGGGGTTGTGGCAGCAAGCGTGCAGCACCACGATGGTGCCTTCGGCGGCGGCCTGCAAATCGGCCAGCAGGCCCTCGAAATCGATGCCGCGCTGAGCGGCGTTGTAGTAGCGGTAGGTGCCCACTTCAAAGCCCGCGTTTTGGAAGATGGCGCGGTGGTTTTCCCAGCTCGGGTCGGAGATCAAGACCTTGGCCTGCGGCAGCAGCTTCTTGAGGAAGTCCGCGCCGACCTTCAGCCCGCCCGTGCCGCCCAGCGCCTGCACGGTGGCCACGCGGCCCGATGTCACGGGCTCCGAATCCTTGCCAAACACCAGCTCCTTGACGGCCTGGTCGTAGGCCAGCAAGCCGTCGATGGGCAGGTAGCCGCGCGCCTTGGGCTCGGCTTGCAAGGCGGCCTCGGCCTGTTGCACTGCCTGCAGCAAGGGCAGCTTGCCGTTCTCGTCAAAGTACACGCCAACGCCCAGGTTCACTTTTTGGGGGTTGGTGTCGGTGGCAAATTGTTCGTTCAGGCCCAGAATGGGATCGCGAGGGGCCATCTCGACGGCGGAAAACAATGACATGAAGCGTCCTTGAAACGAAGGAAAAAGACAGGAAAAAACGCGAGCCGGCAATTGTAGGTGTTGTTGGTGTGCACTCTATGGCTCTGGTCGGTGGTTGCTGAACTGTGGTTGTTTGAGCCATTGGGCGAAAGTCTCTGCGCTCAGCGGGGGGGAGAACAAATAGCCCTGCCCGTAGGCCACGCCCAGGCTTTGCAGGAAGTCCCGTTGTGTGATGCGCTCCACGCCTTCGGCCACCAGGCCCAGGCCCAGGCCTTGGGCGATGGCTGCCACGGCCTGGCAAATGGCTGTGTCCGAGGAGTTGTAGGGCGCGCCTTGCAGGAACAGGCGCGAGAGCTTGAGGCCGTGGATGGGCAGGCGGCGCAGGTAGTTCAAGGCGCTGTAGCCTTCGCCGAAGTCGTCGATCGACAGCCGCACGCCCAAGGTTCGCAAATGCGAGATGGTGCGTGTGGTCAGCGGCTCGTCCTCGATCAGGACTCGTTCAGTGAACTCCAGCTCCAGCGCAGCGCCGGGCAGGTGGGCCTGCTGCAGGGCCTGCACCACGATGTGCGCCAGATCACCGGCGAGGAACTGGCGGTAGGAGACATTGACGGCAATGGGTACGGTGTTCAGCCCGGCGTTGCGCCAGCGGCGCACTTGTTGGCAGGCTTCGTTCAAAGCCCAGGCGCCCAGGCGCATGATTTCACCGTTGTGCTCGGCGTGGGCGATGAAGGTCTCCGGCGGCACTTCGCCCAGCTGTGGGCTGCGCCAGCGCAGCAGTGCCTCGGCGCCGATCAGCGTGCCGCTTTGTAGGTGTACCTGGGGCTGGTAGAGCAATTGCAGCTCTCCCTTGTCGATGGCGCTGCGCATCAGGTTGTCCATTTGCAGCCGGTCGTGCTGGCGCCGCGCCAGATCCTCGCTGTAGAGCTGCCAGCTGCCGTGGCCCCGGCGCTTGCTCTCGTACATGGCGGCATCGGCGTTTTGCAGCAAGGTATCGCTGTCGCGGCCATCGCGCGGAGCAATGGCAATGCCAATGCTGGCGCCAATGCGGATGCTCTCGTGCTCAATCTGAAATGGCTCCAAGAGTTGCTGCAGGATGCGTTGCGCCAGCGCAATGGGCATGCCCGGCTCGGCCGTGGGGCAGAGAAATACGAATTCGTCGCCGCCCATGCGCGCGCACAGGGCCTGCTCGCCCGCGGCGCTGCGCAGGCGCTGTGCGACGGCGCGCAGCAATTGGTCGCCGATGTAGTGGCCCAATGCGTCATTGATGACCTTGAAGCGGTTCAGATCGACATATAGCAGCGCCAGCAGGGGCGATTTGCCCAGCAGGCGCCTGTGCAGCTCCTCCAGCAGCGCGTCGCGGTTGAGCAAGCCGGTCAGCGGATCGGTGCGGGCCTTGTGCAGCAGGTTCTGCTCCATGTGCTTGCTGCGGCTGATGTCCTCCAGCGTGCCGCTGATGCGGATGGAAAAAGGGTCGAGCATGTCTGGCTCACCCTGCAGGCGCACCCAGTGCTCTGGCTCGTTGGGCTGGGGGTGGGGGCGCAGCTCCAGCGTGAAGGCCGTTTGCGTGGCCAGCGCCTGCTCCAGCGCTTGCCGCAGGCGCTGGCTGTCGGGCGGCATGAAGCAGGCCAGCAGCCCCCCCAGTGAGGCCGGCGGCTGCTCCAGCCGCAGAATGCGCAGCGCCCCTTGCGTCAGAAAGCAGCGGTCGCTGCCGCGCTCCCACTCCCAGGCGCCGGCGGTTGACAAGGCCTGCAGCCGGCTGAACAAATGCTGATCGCGCCGCGATTCGGTGATGTCGCGGATCAGCGAAACCACCTGCACCGGCGCGTCGCCAGGCCGGGCCGTGCTGGCAAAGCGGGGGATGGCGCTGACTTGCAGCCAGCGGAAATGCCGGTCATGCACGCGGTACAGGCCCATGATGCGGTTGAGCACGGGCTTGCCACTGCGTTGAGCAATTGCCGCTGGCGTTTGCTCGCGCGGCAGGTGCATGCCATGCGCATCCACTGTGGTCCAACTGTTGGAGTGGAAAGTGGCGCGCCAGTTGTCGTCGCCTGGGGCATGGTTGAGGATGCGCATGGCGGCATCGTTGATGTGCTGCAAGGAGCCCTGCGCATCGTAGACGACTACGCCTTGATCGATGGCCTCGAACAGCTCGGCGTAGTGGTCGCTGCTGTGGCTGTGCAGGCGATGGGCCAATACCAACCAGTGCGGCGGGGTGTGGCTGGCCGCCTGCAGCATTGCCATGGGGTAGGGCAGGGGCGCTGCGTACAACGCCAATGAGCGCTGGCCTGGCGCTTGCATGAAATAAGCCTGCCCTTGTCGCAGCGCCTGCAGCAGCTCCTCGTGCTGAGCGGCGCTCAATCCTTGCAGCAATTGCGGCAGTGGCTGCCCACGGGCTTGAGGGCGCGTTTGCTGAAACAGCGCGGTCGCAGCCGGGTTGACATCGATCACAAAGCCATCCGAAGCCAGAATGAACGCCGGTAGCGGCAGGCTGTCGAAGAGCTGCAGATACAGCACATCACCGCCTTGAATGCCCGGCGCTGAACGCGCTGCGGCGCTGCCTGGCTCGCTCGGCAACTGCGTTGCTTCGGCTGCTGCATCGGTTGCAGTGGCGCGGGCAGCGGTCAATGAGGGGTGGGAAGAAACGGGCGTAGCCATGGCCGTTATCGTAATGGTGCTGGTGCTGGTGCTGGTGCTGGTGCTGGTGCTGGTGCTGGTGCTGGTGCTGGGGCTGGGGCTGGGGCTGGGGCTGGGGCTGGGCAGGCACTTGCGTGCAGGGCAGGCACAATCTGCGTTTTGTCTGGTTGCGCCATGCCCCATGCGGCGCGCTTTGTCTCTTCGCAAGTTCCTGCACTGCCCCTGCAATGCGGCAGCATTCCTTGGCACCCATGTCCACAGCTACGCCCCCGGCCCCGGAGCAAGGCCAATTCGTCACCTTCCCCGACTCTCCCTTCCAGCTCTTTCAGCCTTACCCGCCTGCGGGCGATCAGCCCACGGCCATTGCCGGGCTGGTGGAAGGCGTACAGGACGGCGAGGTGTTCCAGACCCTGCTGGGCGTGACCGGCTCGGGCAAGACCTTCACCATGGCCAACGTGATTGCGCGGCTGGGGCGGCCGGCGATCGTGTTCGCGCCCAACAAGACGCTGGCGGCGCAGCTCTACAGCGAGTTCCGCGAGTTCTTCCCCAAAAACGCGGTGGAGTATTTCGTCAGCTACTACGACTACTACCAGCCCGAGGCCTATGTGCCGCAGCGCGATCTGTTCATCGAGAAGGACTCGGCCATCAACGAGCAGATCGAGCAAATGCGCCTCTCGGCCACCAAGAGCGTGCTGGAGCGGCGCGACGTGGTGATCGTGGCCACCGTCAGCGCCATCTACGGCATTGGCGCGCCCGAGGATTACATGCAGATGCGGCTGATTCTGCGCGGCGGGGGCCTGGCCAATCAGCGCGATTTGATTGCGCAACTGGTGCGCATGCAGTACCGGCGCAGCGACATGGATTTTGCGCGCGGCACCTTCCGCGTGCGCGGCGACACCATCGACGTGTTCCCTTCGGAAAACTCCGAGCTGGCGCTGCGCATCGAGCTGTTCGACGATGAGGTGGAGGCGCTGCACCTGTTCGACCCGCTCACCGGCCGCGTGGTGCAAAAGGTGCCGCGTTTCGTGGTCTACCCCAGCAGCCACTACGCCACGCCGCGCGAGAAGGTGCTGGCCGCCATCGAGACC
This sequence comes from Vandammella animalimorsus, assembly GCF_002288875.1. Classification (NCBI taxonomy): domain Bacteria; kingdom Pseudomonadati; phylum Pseudomonadota; class Betaproteobacteria; order Burkholderiales; family Comamonadaceae; genus Vandammella; species Vandammella animalimorsus. The sequence goes on from NZ_NTBH01000008.1 coordinate 84,434, forward strand.
ATCAAGATCGAGCTGCGTGAGCGCCTGCAGCAGTTGCATGAGATGGGCAAGCTGGTTGAGGCCCAGCGGCTGGAGCAGCGCACGCGCTTCGACCTGGAAATGCTCAGCGAAGTGGGCCACTGCAAGGGCATCGAGAACTACAGCCGCCACCTCTCGGGCGCGCAGCCTGGCGAGCCGCCGCCCACGCTGACCGACTACCTGCCCGCTGATGCGCTGATGTTTCTGGATGAGAGCCACCAGATGATCGGCCAGCTCAACGCCATGTACAACGGCGACCGCGCGCGCAAGCAAACCCTGGTCGATTACGGTTTTCGCCTGCCCAGCGCGCTGGACAACCGGCCGCTGAAGTTCGCCGAGTTCGAGCAGCGCATGCGCCAGGTGGTGTTCGTCTCGGCCACGCCCGCAGCCTATGAGCAGCAGCACGCCAGCAAGGTCGTTGAGCAAATCGTGCGCCCCACCGGCCTGGTGGACCCGGAAATCGAAGTGCGCCCGGCGGCCAGCCAGGTGGACGACGTGCTGCAGGAAATCCGCAGCCGCGTGCAGCAGGACGAGCGCGTGCTCATCACCACGCTGACCAAGCGCATGGCCGAGCAGCTGACCGACTACCTGACGGAAAACGGCGTCAGGGTGCGCTACCTGCACAGCGATGTGGACACGGTCGAGCGCGTGGAAATCATCCGCGACCTGCGCTTGGGCAGCTTCGACGTGCTGGTGGGCATCAACCTGCTGCGCGAGGGGCTGGACATCCCCGAGGTCTCGTTGGTGGCCATTCTGGATGCCGACAAGGAAGGCTTTTTGCGCGCCGAGCGCAGCCTGATCCAGACCATTGGCCGTGCCGCCCGCAACGCGCGTGGCAAGGCCATTCTGTACGCCGACCAGATGACCGACTCCATGCGCCGCGCCATTGGCGAGACCCAGCGGCGGCGCGACAAGCAAATGGCCCACAACCAGGCCCACGGCATCACGCCGCGCACCATCCGCAAGCAGGTGCGCGACCTCATCGACGGCGTTTACAGCGAAAAAGCCGATCGGCAGAAACAGGCCCAGGCCCAGCAGGCCGCCTACACCGGCGAGCTGCTGGAGATGAGCGAGAAAGACGCCTCGCGCGAGATCAAGCGGCTGGAAAAGCAAATGCACGAGCACGCCCGCAACCTGGAGTTCGAGCAGGCCGCCGCGCTGCGCGACAAGCTGGCCCAGCTCAGGCAGCACCTGTTCGGCGCGGGCTGAGCCGGCCCAAGCGGCCCAAGCGGCCATGGCCGATGCGTACCGCCATCAATCGGTATGGCAACGGCGCGCGCGGCGCTGCAAATGGCGCTGCGCAGCCCACTGCATCGCCAACGCCAGGCGGCGCAGCCCGCGCGGCGCGCCAGGCGCTGTGGCTTGTGCCAGGCAAGGAGGTTGGCCGCTTGCCTGCAAGGCGCAGGCAGCGGCGGGATGGGCAGGGGCGCCTGAAGGGGCGGAAGGTGTGGAAGGGGCGGGAGGTGTAAAGGCAAAGGCAAGCATGAGTGGCTTGGGCAAGGCTGTGGATGACAGGCCCCAAGCATCTACGCCCCGCATGAAATGCCAGCGAAGCCACTGTGCGTTGTGCATGAAGCGCTGTGCCGGGCCTTTGCCAGTGGCACTGCGGGGCAACCCCTAGAATCCAGCGCTGATTGGCTTGAAACAAGGCATTTTTTCGCCTGCATAAACCGCTGCTGACGTGATTGAGCATCTGGCGCGTGCTGCTGGGCCATGCCTTGCCAACAGGGCGGCGCATCGCCACATGAAACAGGCCAAGGCTGCTTTGTGCATTGGGCGCGCTTTGAGCGTGGTGCGGCGCAGGCCCGTTTTCTTTTTTTCTCAGGAGTTTTCCATGTCTGTTTCTTTGACTTGTCTGCCCCGCATGGCTGCGACTGTGCTGCTGGGCCTGGCTGCAGTTGGCGCTGGCGCTGGTCTGGTGCAAGCGCAGGAGTACCGCCTCAAGGAGCTGGAGATCAGCGCCCCGCACGCCCGCGCCAGCCGCCCGGGCGTGCTCAACAGCAGCGCCTACTTTGCCGTGACCAACCATGGCCAGCAGGCCGATCGCCTCGTCAGCGCCTCATCCCCAGTGGCCGAGCGCACCGAGCTGCACGACATGAAGATCGAGAACGATGTCATGCGCATGTTCCAGGTCGAGGGCATCGAGCTGCCCGCTGGCCAGAGCCTGACGCTGGGCCAGGGCAACAAGCTGCACGTCATGCTGATGCAGCTCAAGCAGCCGCTGCAGGCCGGGCAAACCATTGCGCTGACGCTGCAGTTCGAGCAGGCCGGCACCATCGACATTCAGGTGCCGGTCAAGGAGCACAAGATCGGCGGGCACGAGCACCACGGGCACGGCCATGGCGACGGCCATGCCGAACACGGCAAGGGCCAGCAAGGTCATTCCGGCCATGAAGGCCACGGCAAGATGCACTGATCAAGAGCAACAATCGGCCGGGTAACGGCCAACACAAAAAAGGGGCCTTGGATGGCCCCTTTTTTTGGATCGTGGTGTGGCAGTGCTTATTGCACTTGCCGCACTTACTGCACTGCAGCCGGCACCAGTTTTTCCAGGCCAGCCAGCGGCGCGGTCACGTCCGCGGGCAGGTGGTGGCGCTGGCCCATGTAGCTGGCGGTGTTCATGGAGACGAACACATGGCCCTTGCCATCTTCCCAGACCAGCACTTTGGAGGGCAGGTCAATGGCCAGCGTGGGGGCCTGCTGCATCATCGGCGTGCCCAGCTTGGGATTGCCGAACACGATGACGCTGGCCGCTGGCATGTCCAGTTGATGGTCCTTGGCGGCTTGTTGGTGGTCGATGACGGTGAAGATCGTCAGGCCCTTGGCCTTGAGCGCCTCTTCGATGCGCTTGACCGATTCAGCGGCTGAATGCGCGCTTTGGACCGTCAGCAGGCCGTCCACTTCGGCCGGCTTCTTGGCCTCATCGGCGGCCATGGCCGTGCCGCCCAGCATGGCCAGGGCGAGCGCCAAGCTATGGAGTTTGGGGAGTTTCAGCAATTTCATGCTCCTTGTGTCAAAACAGGGCGGCAATGATAGGACATGCGGGCGCGGCGCGCCCGCCGCGTTTTGCGCCTTGCAGCCACCCTGACCTGTGCCATCCCGACCTGTGACGAGCGCCATTGGGTGCGGGCGCGATGCGCGGCGATTCTGGCGGCTGGGCCTTACTTCAGCGCGGCCAGGTGGCTGGTGAGTTGACGCAGCTTGGCGCCGGCCTGGCTGTCGTGGCCGTAGGTTTTTGTCACGGCGTCGATCTCGATTTGCAGCTGGCGGATCATGATGTGCTTGAGCGCGCTGGCGATTTCGTCGCGGTAGTCTTCCAGCGGGTGCTCGCTGATGCGCTGGATGTGCGGCAGCAGCCGGGCCAGGGCAGCGGGCGGGGCCTGTTGCAGCGCCGGCTGCAGCTCGGCCCAGCTTTGCGCGCCGTACTGCTGGTAGTGGTCGTCGAGCCAGGCAAAGAGCTGCCCGTCCGGTGCGGGCAGGCGGCACAGCAGGCCAAGGTCTTGCTGGCTCAGGCTCTCCAGCAGGGGCATGTGGGCCAGCAGCACGCAGGCGGCGTGTTCCTCGCGCCGCAGCGGGCGCAGGCGTTGCGGCGCGCGCTCGCCGGGCCAGGCCGCAGCAGGCGGGTATTGCGGCGGGCCGCCGTCGTGCATGCCGTCCAGTGGTGGCTCGTAGGGCAGGCCATGGTGCGGGCCGTCGAACTCATCGGGCCAGGCCTGCATGGGCGGCTCGTGCAGAGGCGGCATGGCGGCGGGGGCGTAGGCGCTGCCGAGCGCGCGCGCGCTGGCGGCGTCAGGCTGCGGATGCGGGCTACGCTGAGTGGGCTGAGGGCGCAAGGCTGCGGCCTGCTGTTGCCAGAGCTGCTGCAAATCCTCGCGCTCCAGTTGCGCGATGCGGGCCACCTCGTCACGGATTTGCAGCTTCAGCGCCCCTTCGGGCAGCATGGCCCACAGCGGCAGGGCGCGGTGCGCCATGCGCGCACGGCCCTCGGCGGTGGCCAGCTGACAGTCCTGGCTGGCCACTTGCAGCAGATATTGGCTCAGCGGAATGGCCAGCTCGACCTGCTCGGCAAAGGCTTGCTCGCCGCGCTCGCGGATGAAGCTGTCCGGATCGTGCTCCTTGGGCAGGAACAGAAAGCGCATGCTGCGGCGCTCGTCGGCAAAGGGCAGGGCGCATTCGAGCGCCTTGGCTGCGGCCTTGCGCCCGGCGCTGTCGCCGTCGAAGGCGAACACCAGCTGATCGGTGTGGCGCAGCAGCAGTTGCACGTGGTGCTCGGTGCAGGCCGTGCCCAGCGTGGCCACGGCGTTGGCAAAGCCCCACTGCGCCAGCGCCACCACATCCATATAGCCTTCGCAGACCAGCGCATAGCCCTGGCTGCGGATGGCCTGGCGCGCCTCGAACAGGCCATACAGCTCGCGGCCTTTGTGGAAGATGGGCGTCTCCGGCGAGTTCAGGTACTTGGGCTGGCCGTTGCCCATGATGCGCCCGCCAAAGCCGATGGTCTCGCCGCGCACATTGCGGATCGGGAACATCAGCCGGTCGCGGAAGCGATCGTAGCGGCGGCCGCTTTCAGCCTTGTAGATCACCAGGCCGGCGTCTTCGAGTTGCGGGTCGGCGTAGTCTGGGAACACTGCAGCCAGCGTATGCTCGCCCGGCGGCGCGTAGCCCAGCTGAAAGCGCGCCGCGATGGCGCCGCTCACGCCCCGGCCCTTCAGATACAAAATGGCCTCGCTGGCCTGCTTGAGGTGCTGCTTGTAGGCAGCAGCGGCCTGGGCGTTGAGTTCGACCAGCGTCTTTTGCTGCTGGCGGCGCTGCTGGCGCTCGGCCGCCTGCGTGGGCGATTCGCGCTCCTGGCGCGGCATGGGCAGGCCGGCGCGCTGCGCCAGCTCCTTGACGGCATCGACAAAGCCCAAGCCGGCATAGTCCATCAAAAAGCCAATGGCGTTGCCATGCTTGCCACAGCCGAAGCAGTGATAGAACTGCTTGCTCGGGCTGACGGTGAAAGAGGGCGACTTTTCCTCGTGAAATGGGCACAGCCCCAGCAGATTGGCCCCGCCCTTTTTGAGCGTGACATAGCGCCCGACCACATCGACGATGTCGGTGCGCGCGTTCAACTCGTCCAGAAAATGCTGCGGAATGGCCACGGCGTGCGGGCAGGAAACTGCCAGGGGCAAAGGGCCGCATTATCGCCGTGGCGTGGCAGGGTGCAGCGGGGCTTCTTCAATACGCCCAGGTCACCGTCAGCCCCAGGCTTCTGCCCGGCGCCACTTGCGCAAAGCTGCCCAGCGGGCCGTAGGCAAAGCCATAGCTGCGGTAGCGTTTGTCCGTCAGGTTGTGCGCGTAAAGGCTCAGCTCCAGTTGGGGCGATGGGCTCCAGGCCAGTGCGGCGTCCACCAGGGTGTAGGCCTTTTGCTTGAGCGCATTGGCGCTGTCGAAATAGTGCGCGCCGGTGTGGCGCAGGCGCAGTTGTGGGCGCAGCGTGGTCTGGCCCAGTGGCACGCGGCCCGTGGTGCTCAGGCTCAGACCGTGGCTGGGGGTGAAGGGGACGCGGTTGCGCCCGCAGCCTTGGCAACTGCTGGCGCTGTAGCGCCGAAAGCGCGCCTGGTTGACGAAGCCCGAGGCCGCCAGCGTCCAAGCCGGGCTGGCGCGCCACTGGGCCGATAGTTCCAGACCGCTGGAGCGGGTATCGCCGACGTTTTTCAGGGTTTGGGTGCCCATCTGGCTGTCGCCGTAGAGCTGGGCGTCGCGCGTGGCGATGCGGTAGAGCGCCAGTTGCAAACGCAGCCTGTCGGTGCTGTAGCGCGCGCCTGCTTCGATGCTGGTGGAGCGCTCGCGGCCAAAGCCTTCGGCATCGGCCAGGCTGGTGGGCGCGAGGTTGTAGCCCGCTGGCTTGTAGCCTTGCGCCAGGTTGAGGTAGCCGCGCCAGGCGCTGCTGAACTGGTAGCCCGCGGCCAGATGGCCCAAAGTGGTGTGCTCGCGCGTGCGGCGCTGGCCTGCAACGGGGCTGCCCATCATGTGCCCTTCAAAATGGGTGCGGGCGCTGTCGCGCGAGAGGCGCAGCCCGCCGGTGAGATCGAGCTTTTGAGTGAGGCGCCAGGTGATGTCACCGTAGGCGGCCAGGGTTTCGCTGCGGTTGTGCGAGTGGCTGTGCAGCATGGGGCTGTGTACGGGCAAAACGAAGTCGATGGTGTAGTCGCGCTGCTGGCGCACGTCCTGCCGGTACAGGCCGAACACGCCATTCCAGCGCCGCGCAGCGCCAGCCCGGGTGGCCAGGCGCAGTTCCTGCACGTTTTGCCGCCAGTGCTCGGGCTGCCAGGAATATTGCATGGCAAAGGGAAATTGCCGCGCATCCAGGTGCAGCCGCTGCGTGCTGGCAATGGCGCTGAGTTGCCAGTCCTGCCACTGGTACTGGCCTGAGCCGGTGAGGCTGTTGGTGCAGCGCTGCTGGCGCACTTCGCGCCAGGCCTCGGGCAAGCCGGGCATGGTGTAGGCGGTGCGTGCGTCGATAGCGTCGAAGGATGTGTAAACGTCTTGCTGAGCGCGCATGCAGTCGCGGGCGGCGGCAAGGCCCAGCTCCCAGGGCGAGGCGGTGGGCGCCAGTCGCAGCTTGAACCGCCCGGCGCGCGAGCGCGAACCGCCCAGGTCAGAGCCGAGTACGTCGCTGTGCAAAGGGCCGCTCGTGCGCTGGCTGGACAGCGAGGCGGCGCCGTAGAGCAGATCGCGCACCAGCGGGCCGGAGATGTTGGCCTGCGCCTGGTGCCCGCGGTGGCTGGCTACGCCAGCGCGCAGCAGCGCCTGCGCGCTGTTGTCCGGCTGGCGCGTGACGATGTTGAGCACGCCGCCCTGGGCGCTTTTGCCGTAGAGCGTGCCTTGCGGGCCTTTGAGCAGCTCCACCTGCTCGACGTCCAGCAGTGATTGCAGCGCGGCAGTGGGCACCTGCGGCACGCCATCGACGTACACCGTCAGCGCCGGGTTGTAAAAATCCTGCGCCGAGGTCACGCCGCGCAGCGTGATTTGCGGATAGAGCTGGCTGCCGCTGTAGGCCATTTGCAGCTCGGGGAACACGCGCCCCAGTTCCTGCGTGCTGGCTACCTGGGCGTCCTCCAGCGCCCAACGGCTGGCGACGCTGGCGGCGCCATTGAGTTGTTCCAGCTCGGCATCGCGCTTGCTGGCAGAGACGACGACGGCGGGCAGCGTGGCCGCCTCGCGGTCTGGCTGCGCGCTGTCGCCCGCTTGCGTGGCATACGCTGGCAGCAGCGCCAGGCTGAGGCAGCACAAGGCAAAAGGTGGATGAATGCGCATGGTTCAGTCTCCTGTCGGTGAGGGGGTATGGGGGGATTGGCGGGATGGGCAAGATTCGGGCGCGCCGTGGGCGCTCCAGTGCTTGGCGTTTTCGCTGGCGCGCCACATGCGGGCGTAGCGCCCGTTGCCCGCGAGCAATTGCGCATGCCGGCCGCGCTCGGTGATGCGGCCTTCGTCCAGCACAAGAATCTGGTCGGCAGCGGCGATGGTGCTGAGGCGGTGGGCGATCACGATCACGGTGCGGCTGCGCACCAGCGCGTCGATGGCGGCCTGGACGGCGATTTCGCTTTCGGTATCCAGCGCGGCGGTGGGTTCGTCGAGGATGACGATGGGCGCGTCCTTGAGCATGGCGCGGGCGATGCTGATGCGCTGGCGTTCGCCGCCCGAGAGCCGCGCGCCGATCTCGCCCACGCGGGTGTCATAGCCTTGCGGCAATCGGCTGATGAACTCGTGGCAGCAGGCCGCTTGCGCCGCAGCGAGCACCTGCGCGTCGCTCGCCTCGGGCCTGGCCATGCGGATGTTGGCCAGGATGCTGTCGTCAAACAGATACACCTCCTGGAACACCACGGAAATCATCCCGTTGAGCTGCTCTGGCGTCAGGGCGCGCAGATCGGCGCCGCCGATGGTGATGCGCCCGGCCTGTGGATCGGCATGGCGCAGCAGCAGGCGCGCCAGCGTGCTTTTGCCGCTGCCCGAGGGGCCAACCAGCGCGGTCAGGCTGCGCTCTGGCAATTGGGCGCTGATGCCGTGCAAGGTCTGCGCGCTGGCATTGGCGTGGCGAAAGTCCAGGTTTTCGATGGCGATGGCAAAGCCTTGCGGCTGGGCCGCTGGCGTGGCCTGTGGCAGCGGGGCGATGCGCAGCAGGGCGTCGATCTTGCCCAGCGCCGCTTCAATCAGGTCGATGACCTTGGCGTACAGCACGAAGCTGGCCAATGGCTCGCCAAAGCGCACGGCCAGCACCATCAGGGCCGCGAGGATGGCGGTATCGAGCGCGCCAGCGGTGACCAGCAGCGCGCCCGCGCACACCACCAGCAGCACGGCCAGTTCCATCACGGCGGCCAGCACCAGATTGGGCCTGGCGCCTTTTTGCAGGCCGATGGTTTGCACGGCCTCCAGTTGCGCGATGCTGGCTTGCAGGCGTTGCGCGCCTTCGCCAGTGCAACAGGCCGCGCGCCAGGCGGGCAAGCCCTGGATGTATTCGAGCGCATCGGCGCTGGCGCGAGCGTTGGCCTCGGCCAACATGCGCATGCCGCGCCCGAAGGCCGGCCGCCGCCAGCGGTACAACGGCACGAGCAGCGGAAACACCAACAGCAACAGCAGGCCCATGCGCCAGTCGAAGTACAGCGCTGCCAGGGCCACGACCACAGGGGTAATCAGGGCGTTGGCCATCATCTGGGCCACGGTCAGCAGATAGCTGAGGTTTTCATCCACCCCTCCCAGCAGTGCGGCGTGGACTTCGCCCGCGCGGCGGCTTTGCAGCTCTTGCAGTGGGATACGGCGCAGTTGCTCGCCCAGGGCGGTGCGCAGCTCGTGGCTGTTTTGCACCATGTCGCCGCCGTAGTCGAAGGCCATGGCGCGCCAGCGCAATGCCATGCTGGCGATCATGGCCAGCGTCATGGCGACCAACCAGGGCCAGGCGGCACGCCAGTCGGGCGCGGGCATCAAGGACTGGAACAAGGGCATCAGGCAGGCCAGGGCCATACCCTGGGTGGCGCTGGCCAGCGCCAGGGCGATCAGGCTGGCGCGCAGGCGCGGCGCGCGCGAGCGGGCGCTGTGCATCAGTTGCCGCCAGGTCTGGCGCAAGGGGGTGATGCGAGGGGCGGACGCGGCGCGGTTCATGCCTGCTCTCCTTGTCGGCGTGATGCATGGCTTGCCGCATGATTGCCCGACAAGGCCCAGTCGCGCGCCTGTTCATGGTTGCGCCACAGGCGGGCGTACAGGCCGCCCTGCGCCAGCAGGGTGTCATGGCGGCCTTGCTCGGCCAGCCGCCCTTGCTGGAACACCAGAATCTGATCGGCCGTGCGAATGGTGGGCAGGCGATGCGCCACCATCAGCACGGTTTTGCCGCGCATGAGCTGCGCCAACGCGGCCACTATGGCGGCTTCGTTTTCCGCATCGGCGTAAGCCGTGGCCTCGTCCAGCACCAGAATCGGGCGGTTCTGCAAGATGGCCCGCGCAATGGCGATGCGCTGGCGCTGCCCGCCAGACAGATGCACGCCGCGCTCGCCCGCCTGCGTGTCATAGCCCTGCGGCAAGGCTTCGATGAATGCGTGCGCCTGGGCGCAGCGGGCGGCGGCGATCACCTCTTCCAGCGTGGCGTCTGGCACGCCCAGCCGGATGTTGTTGGCAATGGTGTCGGCCAACAGAAAAACGTCCTGAAACACGAAGCCGACCTGGCGCATCAGCACATCGGGCTGCATGTGGCGCACGTCCACGCCACCGACCAGAATGCGCCCGGCGCTCACATCCCAGAAACGCGGAATGAGTTGCGCCACGGTGCTTTTGCCCGCGCCCGATGGGCCAACCAGCGCGGTGACGCTGCCCGGCGGCGCCCGAAAGCCCACGCCCTGCAAGGCCAGCGGGCCATCGTCGCCGTAGCGGAAATCGACCTGCTCGAACACCACGCTGGCGTCGCGCGGCGTCTGCGCCTGACCCGGCGCGGGCAAGGGCAGCGGCGGCAGTTGCAGGATTTCATGGATGCGCTGGATGCTCATGTGCGTCTTGCCGATCAGATGCCGCAGCGCCATCAGCGGCATCAGCGCCTCGGCCATGCCCGTGCCAATCAGCAGCGCGGCCAGCCAGTGGGCGGCATCGAGCCTGCCTTGCGCCAGCAGCCACGCGCCCAGCCACAGCAGCGCCGCCAGGGTGGGCAAGGGGCTGAGGATGATTTGCGACAGGCGCGAGGGCAGGCCCGCCATGCGGTACCAGCGCAGCAGCACGGCGCGGTAGTCCTCCAGGGCGCGCTGGTAGCGCCCAAAGGTGGTCGCGCCGGTGTCGAAGCTGCGCACCACCGGCATGGCCTGCACGTACTCCACCACCGCGCCGGCCACGCGCTCGCCAGCCTCGTGGTAGCGACGCATCATCTGGGCGCTGCCGCGCCAGGCCAGCGCTACGGTGGCCATGCCGATGCCCAGCACGGCCGTGGCAGCCAGCGCCAGCCGCCAATCCAGCGCGTACAGCAGCACGCCGGTCAACAGCGGCGCGGCATAGGCCCGCGCGTACAGGGGCGTGGCATCGGCCACGAAAACATGCAGGGATTTGACGTCCTCCATCAGCACCTTGGTCAGCGCGGCGCTGCCCAGTTGCTGCACCTGGCCCAGCGGCACCTGGGCCAGATGGCCCGCCAGCGCGGTGCGCAGCAACGCCTCCAGGCGAAAGGCCGCGCAGTGCGAGACATGCGCGGCGCGCAGGCGCAGCGTGAAGGCCAGCACCGTCAGCAGCAGGCAGACCAGCAACGGTTGCCACGGGTACTGCCGGGGCGTTTGCAGCAGGGCGTGCATGGCCCAGGCCAGGGCCGCCATCGCGCCCAGCGCCGTGGCCGAAGTGATGGCGGACCAGGCCATGGCGCGGCGGATGCGGCCTTGCACCGGGCGCATGATGGCCCAGGCGCTGGGCCGGGTGGTGTTCTGGCTCATGGCGCGGCTCCTGCATTGGCGGCGCTGTCTTGGAACTGGCGTGCTTGCTGCTTTACCTGATGGCTCACCCGCACCATGACCAGCGCCGCCAGCAAGGCCGCCAGCGCAAAACAGGCGGCGTAGCCCAGGCGCTGCGACAGCCAGCCTCCCAGCACGCCGCCTGCCAGCGCCAGCAGCGCATCGGCGCTTTGGCACAGCGTGAAATCCACCCCCGGCTGCAAGGGCGATGCCAAGCCCATCAAGGCCGCATACAGCGCCACCCACAGGCAGGCCATGACGGTGAACATCAAGCCGATCAGCGCCACAAGAACCGCTGCGCTGGCGCTCGCCTCGGGCCGCGCCGCCAGCGTCAATGCCGCCAGCACGATGGCCTTGCAGCACATCGCCACAGCCACGGCGCGCCAGCCGGGGCAGCGCCGCACCAGCAAGCCGCCCACAATCGCGCCGCCCAGGCCAGCGCTCAGCTGCAGCGTGCCGAACACCCACCCCACCTGCTGCAAGTCCATGCCACGGTCGAGCAACAACGGCCCGAACATGCCCAGCGACAGCCGCACGCCCGCACTGCACAGCAACAACAGCATCAGGCCCGTGCGCAGCTCTGGGCGGCGCAGCGCGTGGGCGATGCCGGGGCGGTGCGCCAAGGTCTGGCAGGCAGGGCCGGCTGGCTCGCGCAGCATCAGCATGGGCAAGCTCAGCAACGCCATGAGCACGGCCGTCAGGCACAGCGCCATTGGCCAGCCCAGTCGGCCTGCGAGCAGCAAAAATCCGCCCGCGCCCAGCATCGCGCCCACATAACTGCCGCCCACCTGCACGGCATTGCCCCAGCCGCGCCAGCGCGCGCTGAGCTGCTCCACGGCAAAGCCGTCACAGGCCACGTCCGCCGTGGCAGCCACCAGCGCGGCCAGCAGCAGAGCCGCCAGCATCCAGGGCGCGTGCGCACTCAGCGTCATTGGCAGCAGCAGGCCCGCCAGCCCCAGCGCCGCCAGCACGGCGGCCATCAGCCATTGCCCGGTCAGCACCAGGGCGCGCGAGCGCCGTTGCGTTTGCCCGGCAGGCAGACGCCAGCGCTCGATGTGGGGCGCCCAGAAAAAACGCAGCCCCCAGGGCGCCCACAGCAAGGCCGTCAGCCCCGCCACGGTCAGCGAGGCCCCAGCATCGCGCAGCAGTGTGGGCAAGGCCTGCGTGACCAGCCCGGTGACGATGGTTTGCGTGACGTACACCCCGCCAATGGCGGCCAGCACATGCGGCCAGCCTGGCGGGATGCAGTGGGGTGAAGGGGAGGTGCCCATGGGCGAGAGCGGCGGCGGAAAAATGGAAAACGGATCGGCCATTGCAAACCGCAGCTGCGCGCATGGCGAGGATGACCTGGATGCCGAACTGCCATCTGCACCTGCCGATGCGCCTGCGGGCCGCGCCAAGCCTGTCGGGGAGCGCGCCATACAATCGTTTGCAATTACATGCGAATGCGTATCATCTTTTGAGCCGTTCGGGCCGATGCGCGGTTTCGGGGCGGAATTTGTCGATTACGGAAAATGCCTATGCACACACGCAATGCACCAGTGCAAGACCCGGCCCGGCTGATGGATAGCGCCTTGGGCGGCGTACCCCAGGCTTGGCGGCAGGCCATTTGGCTGGAGCGCCCCAACGAGGGCATCAACCTTTGCGGCATGAATGGGCTGCCTGGCGAGGACTGGGCCTTTGAATCCGCCTCGGCGCCTGCGCTGGCCTTGAGCATCCTGCTCGAAGGCCAGATGGAGGCCGCATTCGAGGACGGCGCCGCCTTTGGCCTGGGCGCGGGCCAGGCCTTGCTGATGGCCGCTGGCCAGCACACCCGCGGCTGGAACGTGCTCTCTGGCGCCGGGCCGTTTCGCCTGCTCAATCTGCACTTGAGCCCGCAGGCGCTGCGGGGCCTGACCGGCATGGGCATGCAGGACATGCAGGCCCTGCTGCGCCAGGCCCGCCATGGCATGCGCCACCTCGACGCCTGTGCGACCGTGCTGCCGGTGTTCAGTCAGTTGCAGCGCATCGCCGTGGAGCTGGCGCGCCAGCAGAGCTGCTTGCCCGATTGCAAGGCCAAGAGCGCCTTGCTGTGCGCCAAGGCCGCCGAGGCCCTGGCCGCCGTGCTCCAGCATTGCAGCATTGAGCAGGGCCACGCCCAATTGCGGCGCGCTGTGCCGGCCGACCGGCCCCGGCTGCTGCGGGCCAATGCCCTGCTGGAGAGCGCCTGCGAGCAGCCCTGGAGCGTGGCCGCGCTGGCCCAGGCCGTGGGCCTGAACGAGAAGCGCCTGCAAGCGGGTTTTCAGGCGCTATACGCATGCAGCGTGCACGAGCGTTTGACCGCCATCCGGCTGGATCTGGCCCAGAACCTGCTGGCCCAGGGCCACTCCATCGCCCAGACTGCGCAGCGCTGCGGCTTTGGCAGCGCAAGCCATTTCAGCAAGGTCTTCAGCCGCCAGCTGGGAATGCCGCCCAGGCAGTGGGCCAGCGGCCAGCTGGGCCAATAGCCTCCTATACCGTCATTTCCATCACTGTGACGGCGCTCAATCGGCCATGGCTTCGACCAGAAAGCGCAGGCGTTTGCGGCCCATCCATTCGTCGGTCTCCAGCCGGTAGGCCAGCTCGGCCTGTTCGGGCAGGCGTTCGGTGCGACCGAACCAGATGCCTTCGACCACCTGGCCGTGGTGCAGCACTTTCAGCGCCATGTGGCGGCTGGCGACCACGCGCTGCTCCAGCACGTGCAGCGGCTCCATGAACAGCGGGGCGGCAAAGCCCTGGCCCCAGACTTGGGTTTGCAGCAGTTCGGCCGTTTCGATGCTGCGGTATTGCGCCGGCAGCGGGCCGTCGCACCAGGTCTGGCCGTGCAGGGCGGCTTCGTCCAGCCATTCTTCGGCGATGCGTTGCAGCGCGTCCTGAAAGATGGGCAGGGCCTGGCTGCGCAGCGTGCAGCCGGCGGCCATGGCGTGGCCGCCGAATTTTTCCAGCACACCGGGGTGGCGCTTGGCCAGCAGATCCAGCGCGTCGCGCAGGTGAAAGCCGGCGATGGAGCGGCCCGAGCCTTTGAGTAGGCCGGCGCCGTCCTCGGCGGCGCTGGGGGCGAAGACGAAGGTGGGGCGGTGAAATTGCTCCTTGACGCGCGCGGCGACGATGCCAACCACGCCTTCGTGAAAGCCGCCGTCGCTGACGGTGATGGCCGCGGGCAGGCGGGGGGCGCGGGCCAGGTTTTGCAGCACGCTGCCGATGGCCACTTGCTTCATGTCCGCTTCCAGGTCGCGGCGCAGGCGGTTGATGTCGTCGAGCATCTGCGCCAGCTCGGCGGCGCGCTGGGCGTCGTCGGTGAGCAGGCATTCGATGCCGATGGTCATGTCCGTCAGGCGGCCGGCGGCGTTCAGGCGCGGCGCCAGCGCAAAGCCCAGGTCGCTGGCGTGGGCGCGCGCCGGGTTGCGGCGGCCGAGCTCGAACAGCGCGGCCATGCCAGCGGGCATGTGCCCGGCGCGGATGCGCGCCAGCCCCTGGCTGGCCAGCAGGCGGTTGTTGGCGTCCAGCGGCACGACGTCGGCCACGGTGCCCAGCGCCACCAGCGGCAGCAGGCTGTCCAGCCTTGGCTGGTTGTGCGCCGTGAACTGGCCGCGCTCGCGCAGCAGGCTGCGCAGCGCCAGCAGGGTGTAGAACATCACGCCCACGCCGGCCAGGTGTTTGCTGGGGAAGGCGCAGCCGGGCTGGTTGGGGTTGACCAGTGCGTCGGCCTGCGGCAGGGCCGGGCCGGGCAGGTGGTGGTCGGTGATCAGCACCTGCATGCCCAGCGCGCGTGCGCGGGCCACGCCTTCGATGCTGGCGATGCCGTTGTCCACCGTCACCAACAGCTGCGTGCCGCTGGCGTGCATGCGCTCGGCCAGCCGGGGGGTGAGGCCGTAGCCGTCTTCGATGCGGTTGGGCACCAGGTAGTGCAGGTCTTGCGCGCCAAGCATGCGCAGCCCGCGCAGCGCCACGGCGCAGGCGGTGGCGCCGTCGCAGTCGTAGTCGGCCACGATGCCGATGCGCTGGCGCTGGGCGATGGCCTGGGCCAGCAGGGCGGCGGCGCTGGCCGCGCCCTTGAGCGTGGTCGGTGGCAGCAGGGCCTGCAGCCGGGTGTCCAGCTCGCGGGCATCGGCAATGCCGCGTGCGGCATAGAGTTGGGCCAGCAGCGGCGCAATGCCGGCTTGCTGCAGGGCCTGCTGGGCTTGCGGGGCTGTGGGGCGCTGGCGGTATTTCAAGGCGGGGCTGTCCTGTTGGGCTGTGCTGTGATCGAGGTGTTCGGGGCGCTGGCGGCCGATCTACAGTTGCTGCAGCAGCTGCATGGCAGCGTCGCGCGGGCGCAGGCCCAGGGCCTGGCGCAGGCGCTGGAGCCAGTGCGGCGCCTGCGGCCTGAGCCAGGCGGCGCGCCGCTCGCCGGCCAGCAGCAGTTGCCAGGCCGGGCCTTCGGCGCTGGGCGGCGTGGCCAGCAACTGTTGCAGCAGGCTGGCGTCCAGCGCCTGCCATTGCGCAGCCCAGGCGTGGAAGTCGCCCGCCAGGGCGGCGTCGCGCAGCGCCGTGTACTGCTGGATGTGGGCCAGGCGCGGCTGGGCGGCGCTGGCCTGCGGCGGCACCACGCCCGTGCCGGAGAACCACAGCGCGTTGACCGGGGCCAGGCCTTGTGCGGCGCGCTCGTCGTTGACGGGGTGGGTGTAGAGCAGCATTTGCGCCTCGGTCTGCAGGCGTTGCAAGGTGCTGGCCGGGCCGCGTGCGCCGCCCAGGCCGGGCAGCCAGTGGCGCACATCCTGGCCGATGACGCGCTCCAGCGAGGGCATGGCCAGTCCTGCCAGCCACGGCGCCTGCGCCAGCCATTGGCCATCGGGCAGCGGCCACAGTTGCAGGCCATCCTCGGCCTGGCCTTGTGCGTCGTCGCTCCACAGCGCGCGCAGCGCCGCCAGCAGCGCGGCGTTGTGCGCCGGGCTGAGCGCCAGCTGGGCTGGGTCGTGCAGCACGATGGCATCGGTGCGGATCTGCAAGTGGCAGGGGGTGACCAGCGCCCAGCCCTGGCCGGGCTGCACGGCCAGGCCATGCTGCAAGGCGCGCAGCGCCGCCAGCGCGGGCAGGCCCTGGGCGGCGCCGGGTGCGTTTGCCGCAGCCGTGGCGGCAGCGGCAGCGGCCTCGGCCGTATCGGGCCAGGCTGCCTGCAGCAGTGCCAGCTCGTGGGGCATGAGCGGGCTGTCGCTTGGCAGTTCCAGCCACTGCGGCGCAGCCACCTGGCCCAGCAGGGCCTGCAGCGCCGGCAGTTGCAGCTGCGCGCCGCTGGCCGAGGAAAAGGCCTGCATGCCATGCACGGCGGCAAAGGGCAGGATGTGGGTGACGATGGGCATGACGGCTGCGGGCATGGGCGTGTTGACGGGCGCGATTGTCGCGCAAGCTGGGTCGCAGCGCGGGGCTGTTGCTGCTTTTCGGCTGTTCTTGCACGGGCTCCTACAATGCCCGGCTTTCGATTGCATCAGGAGAGCCCATGTCCCCCATTGCTGCCATTGCTGCGCGCCATGACGAGTTGACGGCCATCCGCCGCGATCTGCATGCTCACCCGGAGCTGGGGTTCGAGGAATTTCGCACAGCCGGGCTGGTGGCCGACAGGCTGCGCAGCTGGGGTATTGAGGTGCACACGGGCCTGGCGCGCACCGGGGTGGTGGGGCTGATCGAGGGCCGGCATGTTGCGCCGCAGCCGCGCATGCTGGGGTTGCGCGCGGACATGGACGCGCTGCCGATGGACGAGCACAACCGCTTTGCCCACGCCAGTCGCATGCCCGGGCGCATGCACGCCTGCGGCCACGATGGGCACACGGCCATGTTGCTGGGCGCGGCGCAGTACTTGGCGCAGACGCGCGATTTCGCTGGCACGGTGGCGCTGATCTTCCAGCCGGCTGAGGAGTTCGGCGGCGGTGCGGACGTGATGCTGCGTGAGGGGCTGCTGCAGCGCTATCCGCTGGAGGCGGTGTTCGGCATGCACAACATGCCGGGCATTGCGGCGGGCTCGTTTGCGCTGTCCAGCGGGCCGGTGCTGGCTTCCAACAGCGAGTTCAAGATCACGCTGCAGGGCAAAGGCGGGCACGCGGCCATGCCGCATCTGGCGGTCGATCCCATCGTCGTGGCTGGGCAGTTGATCGGCGCGTTGCAAAGCATCGTCAGCCGCAGCAAGCCGCCGCTGGAGTCGGCCGTGGTTTCGGTGACGACACTGCAGGCCGGCGATACCTTCAACGTCATCCCGGAGCAGTGCCGCATGGGCGGCACGGTGCGCGCCTACACCGAGCCGGTGCTGGACGTGATCGAGCAGCGCATGCGCGAGCTGGTGGAGTTCACGGCCCGCGCCCACGGCGCCAATGGGCAGCTGGAGTTCAACCGCATCTACCCGGCAACCGTCAACCACGAAGCGCAGACGGCGTTCGCACAGGCGGTGCTGCAGGAGCTGGTCGGGCCGCAGCGCGTGCTGCGCCAGACGCCCATCATGGCCGCCGAGGACTTTGCCTTCATGCTGCAGAAAGTCCCGGGCTGCTATGCCTTCATCGGCAATGGCGATGGAGGCCATCGCCTTGACGGCCATGGCGATGGCCCTTGCCTGGTGCACAACCCGAGCTACGACTTCAACGATGCCATCCTGCCGTTGGGGGCCAGCTATCTGGCGCGGCTGGCCGAGCGCTGGCTGGCGCCTGCGGCGGCTTGATTGGCGGCTTGAGGGGCCGCCCCAGCCGCCGCGCGCAGCCGCAAGCGGCGCCCCACATCAATCGGGCAGGATGCCGAGTTTTTGCAGCTGTGGGCCCCAGTGGCTGCGCTCCTGCTCAATGCGCTGCGCGAACGCGGTCGCGCTCTCGTGCAGCGGGATGGAGCCGTTGCGGCGCATGGTGTCGATAAAGCCTGGGTCGCGCAGGGCCTGGCCAATGGCCTGGTTGAGCTGCTCGACCACCGCCTGCGGCGTGCCCGCCGGGGCCGCCACGCCCAGCCAGACGGCGCTTTCAAAGCCGGGGTAGCCGGCCTGCTCCAGCGTGGGCGCGCCGGCAAAGCTGGGGCTGTCCACTTTGGGGCTGACGGCCAGCACCTTCAGGCGCTGTTGGCGCACCATGGGCTCGACCAGCGCCGTGCCGGCAAAGTACAGCTGCGTGTCGCCTGCCAGCGTGGCCGTCAGCGCGTCCGGGCCAGTCTTGAAAGGAATGTGCTGCAGCTCGATGCCCGCCTGGCGGCGCCAGAACTCGAACAGCACGTGCGGCGGGCTGCCATTGCCCGAGCTGGCATAGTTCAGCACGCCGGGCTGCGCCTTGGCTTTTTCGACCAGCTCGGCCACGTTGGCCGCACCCAGGCCGGGGTGGGCCACCAGCGCCATGGGCAGCACGGCAATGGGGCTGACGGGCAGCAGGTCGCGCGCGGGCTCATAGCTCAGCTTGGGGAAGATGTAGGGGCTCCAGACCGCATGGGCGTTGGTGATGATGGCCAGCGTGTGGCCGCTGGGCTCGCTCTCCTTGAGCTGCTTCATGGCCACCATGCCGCCTGCGCCAGGGCGGTTGTCCACCACCACCGGCTGGCCCAGCGTGGCGTGCAGCTTCTCGGCCAGCGGGCGGGCAAACAAATCGGGCAGGCTGCCGGCGCCGCCGTTGACGATCAGCGTCACCGTGCGGCTGGGGAATGGGGCAGCTGCCTGCTGGGCCTGGGCCAGCGCCGGCATGGCCAGCAAAGCAGGCAGGGCAGCGCACAGGGCGCGCCGCAGCAGGCCAGAGCGGGTTGGTGATTTCAAAGGGCGAATAGGGCTCACAAAAACTCCTTAAACGGGCAGGGTGGATGGGCCGCCGGCCAGGCCGACCGGCGCGTTGCAATCAGGCCGCCACCATACATGAGCTGCAAGTGGTTTTGATGCTCAGTCTCAATCCTTTTTCTGGCGCTGCAAATTCCCTGGATGGCCAGGGCGCAAGTTCATCCCTGGTAACGCAGCCGCATAGAATGCGCGCTTTTGCCGCGGCTTTGGCGCGGCCAGCGTTTTGTTTTCCTTGCTGATATGCCCCCCGCCCTGAACGAGGTCACGATCTACACCGATGGCGCCTGCAAAGGCAACCCCGGCGCGGGCGGTTGGGGGGCGCTGCTGCAGTCGCAGGGGCACAGCAAGGAGATCTGGGGCGGCGAGCGCAGCACCACCAACAACCGCATGGAGCTGCGCGCCGTGATCGAGGCCCTGGCCTTGCTCAAGCGCCCCTGCCGCATCACGCTGTATCTGGACAGCGAGTACGTGCGCAAGGGCATCACCGAATGGATCCATGGCTGGAAGGCCAGGGGCTGGCAGACGGCGAGCAAGCAGCCGGTCAAGAATGCCGAGCTGTGGCGCGAGCTCGATGCGCTGGTGCACGAGCGCGGCCACCAGATCGACTGGCGCTGGGTCAAGGGCCATGCAGGCATTGCCGGCAACGAGCGCGCCGATGCGCTGGCCAACCGTGGCGTTGAGGAGCTGGCCTGAACCTGCCGCCAGGGTCTGGCAAGCCTGACCCTGGCGTGGCCTGGGCGGGTGTGGGCGCGTTGGCCGCACAGGCCGCCCCATGATTCCCTGTGAATGCCCTTGATGAATGAGAGTAAGAAATGACGCATGAAGCCATGCCGCCGCAGCCGCCGCGGCCCCTTGGTCATGCCGATGCGGCCGTGGTGTTCGAGGGCGTGGGCAAGACCTACCAGTCCTCGGCCGGGCCCTTGCAGGCGCTGGCCGGCATTGACCTGGCCATTGCGCGCGGCAGCGTGTTCGGCATCATTGGCCGCAGTGGCGCGGGCAAGTCCAGCCTGCTGCGCACCATCAACCGGCTCGAAGAGCCCACCGAGGGCCGCGTGCTGGTCGAGGGCGTGGATATTGGCCGTCTGTCGCAGCATGAGCTGGTGCGCCAGCGGCGGCGCATTGGCATGATCTTCCAGCACTTCAACCTGCTGGCCTTCAAGACCGTGTGGGACAACGTGGCGCTGCCCATGCAGGTGGCCGGCTGCAGCGCGGCGCAGACCCATGCGCGCGTGCAAGAGCTGCTGGAGCTGGTGGGCCTGGCCGACAAGAAATCCATGTACCCGCGCCAGCTCTCGGGCGGGCAAAAGCAGCGCGTGGGCATTGCCCGGGCGCTGGTGCACAACCCGCCGATCCTGCTGTGCGATGAGGCCACCTCGGCGCTGGACCCGGAGACCACGCAGGCCATCTTGCAGTTGCTGCGCGACATCAATCGCCGCCTGGGCATTACCGTCATCCTCATCACGCACGAGATGAGCGTGATCCGTGAGATTGCCGATCATGTGCTGGTGCTGGAGCAAGGCCGCATTGCCGAACTGGGCCCGGTCTGGCAGGTGTTTGGCGCGCCGCAGCACCCGGCCACGCAGGCGCTGCTGGCGCCGCTGCAGCAGCAACTGCCCGATGAATTGCGCGCGCGGCTGCTGCCCCAGGCCCCGGCCGATGGCGCAGGCCATGCGCGCGTGCTGCAGCTGGGCTACACCGGGGCGGGCGCTCTGGAGCCCGACCTGCTGCGCATTGCCCAGGCGCTGCCTGGCCCGGTGCGCCTGCTGCACGGCGGGGTCGATCGCATTCAGGGCCATGCCTACGGGCGCTTGCTGCTGGCCGTGGGCGGCAGCGCCCCCTTGCCCGATTTGCAGGCCCTGTGCCAGGGCGAGCAGGCCATCGCTCATCACGCCCAGCTGTTGGGCCATATCGCGCTGGAGCACGTCGCGCTGGGCGATGCCGGCCCGGCCGCAAATTCAGGAGAGCGCCATGTTTGAACTCAGCATTCCGCTGGCCACTTACTGGCAGGCCTTGCTGGATACGCTGCTGATGGTGTCCGTCTCGGGCGCCATCGTGCTGCTGGGCGGTATCCCCATGGCCTTGCTGCTGATCCTCACGGCGCCGGGCGGGCTGCTGGCCTCGCCGGCGGTGCACCGCGTATTTGGCGCAGTCGTCAACGGCTTTCGCGCCGTGCCCTTCATCGTGCTGCTGGTGGCGCTCTTGCCAGTCACGCGCTATCTGGTGGGCACCTCCATCGGCGTGTGGGCCGCCATCGTGCCGCTGTCCATCAGCGCCACGCCGTTCTTTGCCCGCATTGCCGAAGTCAGCCTGCGCGAGGTGGACCGCGGCCTGGTCGAAGCGGCCCAGGCCATGGGCTGCCGCAAATGGCACATCGTGCGCCATGTCTATCTGCCCGAGGCCTTGCCCGGCATCATTGGCGGCTTCACCGTCACGCTGGTGGCGCTGATCAGCTACACCGCCATGGCTGGCGCGGTGGGCGCGGGCGGGCTGGGCGATCTGGCGATCCGCTACGGCTACCAGCGTTTTGACAACCAGGTCAGCCTGATCGTCATCGCCATCCTGATCGTGCTGGTGACGCTGGTGCAGTGGCTGGGCGATGCCTATGTGCACTGGCTCAAGCACCGCTGAGCCAGCGCCTGCGCAAAAACAAAGCCCGTGCCGCTCTCACTTGCCGGCACGGGCTTTGTCTTTTGTGGGTTAGCGCTTTGAACACGCTCTAGCCTGTCGCGTCCTCGAAGGCCATGGCGCGGCGGTACCACTCGTGGAAGTGCTGCATGCCATCTTCCATCGGGCTTTGGTAGGGGCCGACTTCGTTGTCGCCGCGTGCGAACAAGGCCTTGCGGCCGGCGTCCATGCGCTCGCCGATTTCATCGTCCTCGATGGCTGTTTCCATGTAGGCCGCACGCTGCGCCTCGACGAATTCGCGCTCGAAGGCGACGATTTCCTCGGGGTAGTAGAACTCCACCACGTTCATGGTCTTGTCCACGCTGATGGGGTGCAGCGTGGAGACCGTCAGCACGTGCGGGTACCACTCGATCATGATGTGCGGGTAATAGGTCAGCCAGATGGCGCCGTGCTCGGGCAGGCGGCCTTCGTTGTAGCGCAGCAGCACCTCGTGCCAGCGCTGGTAAACAGCGCTGCCCGATTGCTTGAGCGCATTGGCCACGCCCACGGTCTGCACGGAGTATTCCTGCCCGAACTCCCAGCGCAGATCGTCGCAGGTGACGAAGTTGCCCAACCCGGGGTGGAAGGGGCCGACGTGGTAGTCCTCCAGATAGACCTCGATGAAGGTCTTCCAGTTGTAGTTGCACTCGTGCATTTCCACGTGGTCCAGCGCAAAGCCCTCGAAGCTCAGTGCGTGGCGCGGGCCCAGCCGGGCCAGGTCAGCGGCGATGTCGCGGCCGTTGTCCTCGAACAGCAGGCCGTTCCACTCGCGCAGCCGGTACTGGTTGAGGTTCAGGCACGGGTCTTGCGGGAAATGCGGCGCGCCCAGCAGCGTGCCGTTTTCGCTGTAGGTCCAGCGATGCAGCGGGCAGACGATGTTGCCTGCCGCACTGCCCTTGGCGTTGTTTTGCAGATTGCCGCGGCCTTGCAGCATCACGGCCTGGCGGTGGCGGCAGACGTTGGAGATCAGCGCCACGGAGCCATCGCGCTGGCGCACCAGCGCGCGGCCTTGCTGCTCTTGCGGCAGGGCAAAGTAGTCGCCGGGCTCGGGCACGGCCAGCTGGTGGCCCATGTAGCGCGGCCCGGCGGCAAACAGGGTTTGCAACTCACGCTGGAACAGCGCTTGGTCGAAATAGCTGGAGACGGGCAACTGGCTTTTGGCCTGCTGCAGGGGAAGACTCAAATCAGACATCGCATCCTGATCCATGGACGACTCGAACAAGCCCGGTGCGTCTGGGCCGGGCCGCTGGTGCCGCGCGCCACAGTGGGCCTGGCGCGGCCACTGTTGGCATGGGCTTTCGTCATTTCGAGCGGCGCGCGAAAGTGGGAAACTTCATTGAAGGCGCACGACGAAAAAACAAGCCGGTCAATGCAATGCACCGCCCGGCCCTGTTCAACGAGAGGCGATTCTATCAGTGCCCCCCAAGGAGGGAAAAGCGCGCTGAATGCTTGAGCAGCGCCTACGTGAATTGCCATTGCAGGCCAGGCTATGGCGCTCGCTGCAGAGAGCCGGTTCCAAGTCTTGGCGCACGACAGGCAAGAAAGCAAATGGGGTGGCCTGCAGCGTTGAAGGCTTTGCCATGGCTGGGACCATGGCTGCGAGATAGTGCGCAAGGCGGCGCCCTGCAACCCATCCCGAACCGCTTTTTGCCCGATTGCGCCAAGACTTTGAGCAAGCTCTTAAAATCCGCCGTTTTCGTTCGCTCGGCGTGCGTGCCCGCCCAAGGCCCGCCTGGTGTTTTCTTTTTCTGTGCCATGAACGCTGCCAAGTCCAAGAAGAATGAGCCCGCCAGCTACGAGGCGGCCATGCAAGAGCTGGAGCATTTGCTGGGCCAGATCGAATCGGGCGCCCTGCCACTGGAGCAGTTGCTGGCAGGCTACCAGCGCGGCGCGCAGCTGCTGGCCTTTTGCAGCGAACGGTTGCAGCAGGTGCAGGCGCAGGTGCAGATCCTGGACGGACAGCTGGTGCGCCCGTTGGGCGAGCAAGAGGACTGAGCCCGCCCCGCCGCCTAGGCGCAAGCGTTTTTCGGAGACCCATTGCCTTGACCTCATCTGCCCCCACGCCCCATGCCCGCCTGGCCGCTGCGCCAGGCCGGGCCGTCAGTGCTCAGCAGGACTTTCCTGAATGGCTGGCCCGGCATGCGCAATGGGTGGAGCAGGCTCTGGAGCATTTCGTGCCGCTGGCTGCGCCTACGGATTTGAGCCAGGCCATGCGCTATGCAGTGCTGGGCGGTGGCAAGCGCCTGCGCGCCTTGCTGGTGCTGGCTGCGCAGCAGGCCGTGGCGGCTGGCCGCGCCGATGAGCAGCCCGCTTGGCAGGAGGCTGCGCTGCGCAGCGCCTGCGCCATCGAGCTGATCCACGCCTATTCGCTGGTGCACGACGACATGCCCTGCATGGACAACGACGTGCTGCGCCGTGGCAAGCCCACGGTGCACGTGCAGTTCGGCCAGGCCACGGCGCTGCTGGCAGGTGATGCCATGCAGGCCCTGGCCTTCGAGCTGCTCACCCCCCAGGCGGACGATGCCGTGAGCACGCTGCATGGCGCGGCCATTGCGCCAGCCGTGCAGGCGCGCCTGTGCGCGCTGCTGGCGCGTGCGGCTGGCCCGGCCGGCATGGCCGGCGGCCAGGCCATCGACCTGGCGCACGTGGGCAAGCCCATGGATCAGCAGCAATTGCAGCACATGCACGAGCTCAAGACTGGCGCGCTGCTACAGGCCAGCGTGCTGATGGGGGCGCACTGCGTGCCCGATGCCCCAGTGCAGGCTCTGCAGGCGCTGGGGCGCTATGGTCAGGCACTGGGTTTGGCCTTCCAAGTGGTGGACGACGTGCTCGATGCGACGGCCGACTCCAGCGTGTTGGGCAAGACCGCCGGCAAGGATGCGGCCGACAACAAGCCCACTTACGTGTCGCTGCTGGGCGTGCAGGCCGCGCAGGCCTTGGCGCGACAATTGCACGCGCAGGCCGAGGCCGCGCTGGATGAGGCAGGTCTGCCCGATGTGGCTGCGCTGCGTGCACTGGCGGCCTGGGTGGTGCAGCGCAGCCACTGAGGTCAAGCTGCCCCGACGAACCGATGAGTGATTCCCCCGCCGCGCCGAGCGCAGCCCAGCAACGCAAGTACAACAAGAGCAAGACACCATGAGCGATACCGGCAGTCCCGCAAGCCCCTCCACCGCCCCAGAGCCAGGCAGCGTCGGCGATCCCTATGCGCTGCTGCAAGGCATCGACAGTCCGGCCGCGCTGCGTCGCCTGCCGCGCGAGCAGCTCAAGGAGCTGGCTGGGCAGCTGCGCGCCTTCGTGCTCGAGAGCGTCTCCAAGACTGGCGGCCACCTCAGCTCCAACCTGGGCACGGTGGAGCTGACGGTCGCGCTGCACTACGTGTTCAATACGCCCGAGGATCGGCTGGTCTGGGACGTGGGCCACCAGACCTATCCGCACAAGATCCTCACCGGCCGGCGCGAGCGCATGGCCACGCTGCGCCAGCTCGGCGGCCTGTCGGGCTTTCCGCTGCGCAGCGAAAGCGAGTACGACACCTTCGGCACGGCGCATTCGAGCACCAGCATCTCGGCGGCGCTGGGCATGGCGCAGGCCGCAGCCCTCAAGGGCGAGGACCGCTGGGCCGTGGCCGTGATCGGCGACGGCGCCATGACCGCCGGCATGGCCTTCGAGGCGCTGAACAACGCCGGCGTGGCCGAAGGCGGGCGGCTGCTGGTGGTGCTCAACGACAACGACATGAGCATCAGCCCGCCGGTGGGGGCGCTCAATCGCTACCTGGCCCAGTTGATGAGCGGGCAGTTCTACGCCGCCGCCAAGAACGTGGGCAAGACGGTGCTCAAGCCCGTGCCGCCGCTGCTGGAGCTGGCGCGGCGCTTTGAGCAGCAGGCCAAAGGCATGGTCGTGCCGGCCACGCTGTTCGAGAAATTCGGCTTCAACTACATCGGCCCCATCGACGGTCACGACCTGGATTCGCTGATCCCTACGCTGGAAAACCTGCGCCATCTGCAAGGCCCGCAGTTCTTGCACGTGGTCACCAAGAAAGGGCAGGGCTACAAACTGGCCGAGGCCGACCCCGTGGCCTACCACGGCCCCTCCAAGTTCGACCCCTCGGTGGGCATCGTCAAGCCGAAGACGCCGCCCAAGCCCACCTTCACGCAGATCTTTGGCCAGTGGCTGTGCGACATGGCCGAGCAAGACCAGCGCCTGATCGGCATCACGCCCGCCATGCGCGAAGGCTCGGGCATGGTGGAGTTCCACCAGCGCTTTCCCAAGCGCTATTACGACGTGGGCATTGCCGAGCAGCACGCCGTGACCTTCGCCGCCGGCTTGGCCACCGAGGGCCTCAAGCCCGTGGTGGCCATTTACTCCACCTTTCTGCAGCGCGCCTACGACCAGCTCATCCACGACGTGGCGTTGCAAAACCTGCCGGTGGTGTTCGCGCTGGACCGCGCCGGCTTGGTTGGCGCCGACGGCGCCACGCACGCTGGCGCCTACGACATTGCCTACGTGCGCTGCATCCCCAACATGGCCATGGCTTGCCCGGCCGACGAGCGCGAATGCCGCCAACTGTTGAGCACTGCTTACGCGCAGAATCACCCCGTATGCGTGCGCTACCCGCGCGGCGCTGGCGTGGGCGCCGAGCCCCTGGCCGACCTGCAGCCGCTGCCTTATGGCCAGGGCGAGCTGCGCCGCCAGGCCAGCGCCCAGGCCAAGCCTGGGCAGCGCATTGCCATCCTGGCCTTTGGCACGCTGCTGTACCCGGCGCTGGCTGCGGCCGAGCGCCTCGATGCCAGCGTGGCCAACATGCGCTGGGCCAAGCCGTTGGACGAAGCCCTGCTGTTGCAGCTGGCGCAAAGCCACGATGTGCTCGTTACAGTGGAAGAGGGCTGCATCATGGGCGGCGCAGGCAGCGCCGTGCTTGAAACCCTGCAACAAGCCGGTTTGCCGCGCCCAGTGCTGCAGCTGGGCCTGCCCGATCAATTCATCGCGCACGGCGATCCTGCCAGGCTGCTGGCGCAATGCGGTCTGGACGAGCACGGCAT
The DNA here is from genome assembly GCF_002288875.1 of Vandammella animalimorsus. Taxonomy (NCBI): domain Bacteria; kingdom Pseudomonadati; phylum Pseudomonadota; class Betaproteobacteria; order Burkholderiales; family Comamonadaceae; genus Vandammella; species Vandammella animalimorsus. Next base: position 110,884 of record NZ_NTBH01000008.1, read on the forward strand.
TGAACGCCAGATCCGCGCCTGGCTGGCCGCAGACCCTGCCGCCGCAGCCGTGGCGGCGGCATCGTGACGGCATAGTGATGATTCGGGCCTGACTCACATGCACACTGTGCATTGGTTGCCCAAACAAAAAGCCAGCATCGCGCTGGCTTTTTGTTTGGGTGGCAGGCGGGCATGATGCGCCCGCCGTGCACCCGTCAGATCTTGACGCTGTTGATGTACTGGTTGTAGGGGAACTCCGAGGCCATGTTCCACAGGATCTGGTCGCGCTGGAAGGCGCGCAGATCCTGGTAGATCTTCTTGAATTCCTCGGATTTGGCCTCGTGCTCGGCAAACACTTCCATCGAGGCCTTGAAGCCAGCGTCCAGAATGTCCTTGCTGAAGCGCTTGAGCTGCGTCTTCTCGGCCACCAGCTTCTTCAGCGCGCCAGCGCTCTTGGCCGAATACAGCGAAGTGGTCTCGGCCGCAGCCACGCGCATGGCGGCCTTGAGGATGGCCTTGAACTCGGGCGAGAGCTCGTTGAACTTCTTCAGGTTCACGAAGAACTCCAGCTCGGCGCTGGGCTCCCACCAGCCCGGTGCGTAGTAGTAGGGCGCGACCTTGTTCAGGCCCAGCTTCTCGTCGTCCAGCGGGCCGACGAACTCCACCGCATCGAGCGTGCCCTTCTCCAGCGCCGTGTAGATGTCACCGGCCGGAATGTTTTGCGCCACCACGCCCAGTTTGGCCATGGCCTCGCCGAACAGGCCACCGCCCAGGCGCATCTTCAGGCCCTTGAAATCCTCGACCGACTTGATCTCCTTGCGGTACCAGCCGCCCATCTGCGTGCCGGTGTTGCCAGAGCTGGCGGTGAAGAAGTTGTACTGCTCGAAGAAGGCATCGAGGTACTTGCGGCCATTGCCGTGGTCCTTCCAGGCGTTCATCTGCAGCGTGGTCAGGCCAAAAGGAATGGCGCAGCTGAAGGCAAAGATGGGGCTCTTGCCAGTGAAGTAATACGCGGCGGTTTGCCCAATCTCAATGGTGTCGCCCTGCAGCGCATCGACCACGCCGAAGGCCGGCATCAGCTCGCCAGCGGGGTGGGTGGAAATCTCGAACTTGCCGCCCGAGAGGGCTTTGACCTCGGCGGCCATCTTCTCGGCCGCGCCAAACAGCGTCGTCAGCGACTTGGGAAAGCTCGAAGCCAGGCGCCAGCGCACAGTGCTTTGCGCGTGAACGGCAGGCGCCACGCCTGCAGCGAGCACGCCGGCAATGCCAGCACCTTTGAGAATGGAACGACGATCCATGTGTTTTTCTCCGATCAGAGGTCAATGCCTGGTCAGCCAGGCGGGGTCACAAAAAAGCCTCTGGATTCTAGTGAAAAGCCGGCGGATTTCTGCTGAGGGAAAGCCCTGCTTTTGGGGTTTCAACACACGCAATAAAGAGCGTCAGGACTGCTGCACCAGGATGATCTTGGAGACCAGCTCAGCGGTGTTCTTGGCGCCTAGCTTTTTCATCAGCCGCGCGCGGTGCGCCTCTACGGTGCGGTGCGAGATTTTCAGTGCGGCGGCAATTTGCTTGCAGCTCATGCCGTTGACGACCTGGGCGGAGATTTCGCGCTCGCGCGGCGTCAGGTCGGTGGTGCGGGTGGCGTTGCGCAGTATGCCCTCGAAGCTCCAGATCATCAGCTCAAAAGGGGCTGCAGGGCTGAGGGTGACCCCTTTGGCTCGCGTCCAAAAAATCAGCCCGCTCTTGTGCTGCATGAAGCGCTCGTCCTCGTAGTAGACGTTGCGTTGCAGCGCTTGCAGGCAGCGCCTGCCGATCAGGTCGTAGTCGGCCAGCGATGGGTACAGCCGCAGAATGGGTTCGCCAATGAGCTCCTCGCGGTGGTAGCCGAACAGGCGCGCAAAGGCATGGTTGCAGTCGGCCATGACGCGGTTGCGCAGGATGAGCTGTGGGGCGGGCGACTCGTTGAAGGCCAGCAAGATGGTGTCGTTCTGGCGCATGGGCGCTTTATTGGAGCGTGTCATGAAAACTGATTTGTCCCTGCGCGGTCATGGCTGGCACTCAGATCCTGCCCCAAAGAGCCATCACGAATAGCGATGGCTTTGGGGCAGGCGTTCAGCCTTGCTGCAGCATGCTCTGGGGTAGAAGAGTCACCACGGCTGGAAAGAAAAACAAGAGCAAGATGGTAGCGAACTCCATGGCTACGAACCACCATGCGCCGTGGAAGATTTGTGTCAGTGGGGTGTCGCGGTCGATGCCGGCGATGACGAAGACGTTCAACCCCACTGGAGGGGTGATCAGGCCGATCTCACACATCTTGACGGCCAGGATGCCGAACCAAATCGGATCGAAGCCCAGCGACACCACGGTGGGAAACACGATGGGCAGAGTGATGACCAACATGGAGAAGGCATCGAGGAACATGCCCAGCGGCAGGTAGATCAGCAGCAGCAGCGCCACCACCAGCATGGGCGGGATGTCCGAGTCGCTGACCAGCGCGGCCAGCTCCTGCGGCAGCTGTACCAGGCTGAGGAAGTAGCTGAAGATGCCAGCGCCGATCATGGTGAACATCACCATCACCGTGGTGGTGATGGCGCTGCGGCAGCTGGCGTTGAAGGCTTGCCGCAGGCGGCTGCGGGCCTGTCGTGCACACAGCAGCATGATGAGCGCAGCGCATGCGCCAATGGCTGCAGCCTCGGTGGGCGTGGCCAAGCCCAGGTAGATGCTGCCAAGCACAATGGAAAACAGCAATAGCACCTGCCAGCCGTGGCGCAGGCTGCGTACGCGCTGCCCCCAGGTGTGAGGCGCGAGCGTGGCCTGGCTGGCCATGCCGCTGCGGCAAATCAGCCAGATTCCAGCCATGAACACCAAGGTGGTCAGAAGGCCAGGGACGATGCCAGCGATCAGCATGGCGCCGGCAGAGACCTCGGTCAACGCGGCATAGAAGATCAGCAGCACGCTGGGCGGAATCAGCACCCCCAGTACGCCCCCTGCGGCAATGGAGCCTGCTGCCAGGCGCGGGTCATAGCCGGACTTTTTCATTTCTGGAATGGCCACAGCGCCCACTGTGGCGGCTGTGGCCACGCTGGAGCCGGAGGTACAGGCAAAGCCGGCGCTGGTGAGCACGCTGGCCATGGCCAGGCCCCCTGGCCAGTGGCCTACCCAGCTGCGCGCCACCTGAAACAGGCGTGCGCCAATGCCGGCATGGTGAGCAAAAGCACCCATCAGGATGAACAGCGGGATGACGGTCAGCAGGTAGGAGGCGCTTTGCGTATAGGAAAACGACTTGAGCCGGTTGAGCAAAAAGGGCAGGTCTTCGACCATGACGATGCCGGCCATGCCGGCCGCGCCCAATGCGGCAAAGACTGGCACGCCCAGCGCCATCAGCACGAAGATGAGCGCAATGGCGATCCAGGTGGCGATGTAAGGGTCCATGGTGGGCCTTTCACTTTCTTCACTTCAATGGGCGACGTCCGTGGCCTGGACCTGGGCGGGCAAATGCCAGCCGCGCAGGCGCCAGTAGGCGCAGCACAGCATTTGCAGCGTGCCAAACCACAGGCCCAGCGCCAACAGGGCCTTGGCCCACCAGATGGGCATTTCCACATAACCCCAGCGGAACTCTCGGATCTCGAACGACTCCAGGGCGCCTTGCGTTGCAGGCCAGGCCAGGGCCAGTAGCACCAGCGCGGCCATCAGCCAGGCCAGAGCATCGAGCAGGGCGCTGACGCGAGCGGGCAAACAACGCTGGATCAGGCTCACGCGGATGTGGGCTTGATCCAGCTGCGTCCAACCCAGGCCGAGAAAGACCAGCACCACCATGCTCAGCTCGGAGAGCTCGAATACCCCTGAGATTGGGTGTGAGAACAGCCCGCGCGAGAAGGCATCGAGCGTGGTGCCAAGCATCATGAACAGCAGCGCCAGCATGGCGCACAGGCCGCTGGCGTTCGAGAGCAGCCGCAACCCGCGCACCAGCCATTGCGGCTGGGGGTGCGGTTGTGGCGCTGTGTGCATGGGAGTGGTCATGGTCGTGGCCTGTGCTGTTTTCAGCCTTGTGCGGCCAGCTCGTCAAAGCGCAGCAGGCGACCGGCCGGATCGTGCTTGGCGACGGCCGCCTCGATGAGTTGCTGCATGGCCGAGCCGTCAATCTTGGCCGGCTTGGCCACGCGCTCGAGCCAGGCATTGACCTGCGCGGGCTGGATGAGCTGGCGGGCCATGGCTTGCTCGGCCTCGGGCAGTGTGCTGAAGATGGCGCCCTCCTTCTTGGCGGTGGCCACGTACTGGCGCGCGGCCTTGTCGAAGATTTCGGTGTACTTGCCGCCGTAGATCTCGCTGACGATCTGATCGCACACGGCCTTGACCGGCTCCGGGAAGCCATCCCAGACGCGCTTGTTGATGATGGTGGCCGAAGGGCCATGCGGCCCATCGCCAATGGCGGTGAAGTGCGGCGCGATTTCGTGCAGCTTGTAGGCTACTGCAGTGATGAAGTCAAAGCCATACACGCCATCGAGTACGCCGCGCTCGAGCGCGGTGTACACCTCGGGTGCAGCCATGGGCACAGCCGTGCCGCCCAGGCGTTCAATCACGTCGTTGGCCACGCCATAGCCGCGAATGCGCTTGCCCTTGATGTCGGCAATGGAGCGGATGGGCTCGCGCGTGACCAGGGGGGCGTAGTACCAGTTGGTCCAGTACATGACCTTGGCGCGGTAGCGCTCCTCCCATTCGCGGCGCAGCGGCTCGAACTGCTGGTACAGGTCGCGGCAGACCAGTTGCAGCGCATCGGCGCGGTTCATGCGGTAGTACCACTCCAGGCCGCGCGTGACGGGCAACTGGGCTTGATAGTAGCCAGGGGAGATGAGCGACATCTCCGAGGTGCGGTCACGCACGGCCGCGAGGTGTTCGCCCACTTTGTTGAGCGATTGGGCCCAGTAGCGGCGCACTTTGACCTCGCCATTGGTGCGTTTCTCCAGCTCTTTGAGGAACCACTCGTCCAACTGCGATGGACCGGCCGACTCGGAGATGTAGGAGTCGAACTTGAGCTGGATGGTCTTGGCCGCGCGGGCGCTGCCCCAGACGGCAGGAAATCCCAACGTAGCGGCAGCGGCCGATGAGGCGCGCAGGAACTGGCGGCGTTGCATGGTGGTGTCTCCTTGGATGAATGGTGCACCTTGGGGCGGTGCGTTGTGAGAAATGGTCTCTTCCTTGCTCTTTCAAAACGTGCAGGCGGCGCAGCGAAAGCGCTGCCGCAAAGGCCTGTTCACGGCCAGTCCATGGGCTGCAAGCCGGGCAACTGTTCGCGCAGCTGCGTCTTGAGCACTTTGCCGTAGCTGTTCTTGGGCAAGGCCTCGCACAGGTAGTAGCGCTTGGGCGCTTTGAAGGCGGCCAGGCTGGCACGACACCAGCGATCCAGCTCGGCCGGTTGCAGTGGCGCGCCCAGCTGCGGTACCACCATCGCGGCCACCTCCTCGCCCCATTCGGCGCTGTGGCAGCCGATGACGGAGACTTCTGCCACGCTGGCGTGGCGCAGCAGCACTTCCTCCACCTCGCGCGGGTAGATGTTGCTGCCGCCGGAGATGATCACGTCTTTGCTGCGATCAGTCAGAGTGAGAAAGCCATCGGCGTCAAAACGACCAATGTCGCCCGTGCGCAGCCAGCCGTTTTGCAGCACCTGTGCACTGGCCTGCGGATTGCGCCAGTAGCCCTGCATCACCGTGGCGCCGCGCACCAGCACCTCCCCGGTCTGCCCCGTGGGCAGGGCTGGCGGATCGCTTTGCGCGCCATCGGCGCCCCAGGCGGCGGCATCGCTCACGCGCACCTGCACGCAGGCGTGCGGAACCCCCACCGAGGAGCGCCGCGCCGTGGCATGCTCATGTGCGCCATCGGCCACGATGGACTTGGGCAATGCGGTGATGGTCATGGGCGTTTCTCCCTGGCCGTAGATTTGCGCCAGACATGGGCCCAGCACCTGCAGCGCCCGCTCCAGGTCGGCCAGGTACATGGGGCCGCCGCCATAGACCACAGTCTTCAACCCGGCGCCAGTTTCCCCGTGCTCGCTGGCGTGCGCCACCAGGCGGTTGACCATGGTGGGGGCGGCAAACAGCGACAGTGCGCCATGCGCGCGGGCCAACGCCAGGATTTCGCCCGCGTCAAAACCGCGCGAGGCGGGCACGATGTGCCGGGCCGCGTGGCGCACGAAGATGAAGTTGTACAGCCCGGCGCCGTGTGACATGGGCGCGGCGTACAGCAGGGCGTCGCGGTGGTCGATGGCGTCCACGTCCGTGGGGTAGCACAGTGACATGGCCACCAGGTTGTCGTGCGAGAGCATCACGCCTTTGGGGCGCCCGGTGGTGCCGGAGGTGTAGAACAGCCAGGCCAGCGCTTGGCCGGGCAGTGTGTGCGGCGCATGCTCCGGGCCGGGCGGGGCATCGCCTGCGGCCTGTACGATCTGGCGGTATTCGGGCCCATCGACGGCAATACAAAGCGGCGGCGGTATGTCCTGCTCACTGCTGTCCGAGCCAGCCAGGGCCGTAGATTCGTCAGCAAACAGCAGACGGGCCTGGGCATGGCTGGCAATCCATGCGGCCTCGCGGGGGTGCAGTTTGTAGTTGATGGGCACCACCACAGCGCCCAGCCACCAAGCGGCATAGGCGATTTCCAGATACTCGCAGCGGTTGGGCATGAACAGTGCAATGCGCTCGCCCGGCTGCACGCCGTAGGCCTGCGCCATCCAGCGTCCCAAGGCAGCGGCGCGGGCGGCGAACTGGCCATAGCTGGCGTGCAAGCTGTTGCCCATGTACAGCGCTGGTGCTTGCGGTTGCAGGCGCGCCGTCTGATACAGCCAATTGGCGATGTTCATGCGGTGGTGCTCCTTGTGTTTTCTTGTGGCGCAAGCAGGCTTTGGAGCGCACTCAGGCGCGGCCGGTTTGCAAAATCGTGGCGTAGCTGGCCACAGCCGCGCCGCCCATGTTGAACACCAGGCCCAGGTCGGCGCGGGGCAGTTGCATGTCGCCAGCCTGACCGGTCAGCTGACGGAAGGCCAGGGCGTGCATGGAAACGCCCGTGGCCCCAACAGGGTGGCCCTTGGCCTTGAGGCCGCCCGAGAGGTTCACCGGCAGGCGCCCGCCGCGCTCTGTGGCGCGCTCGGCCAGCAGTGCCGGAGCCTGGCCGGGGGCCGCCAGACCCATGGCTTCGTAGATCAGCAGCTCGGCAATGGTGAAGCAGTCATGCACCTCGGCAAAGTGCAGCGCATCCAAGCCCACGCCGGCTTGTGCATAGGCCTGGGCGAAGGCACGCCGTGGGCCTTCGAAAGCCACCAGGTCGCGGCCTTTGAGCGGCAGGCGATCGCTCACATGCGCGGCGGCGCGAAACAGGGCGGAGCGCTTGGCCTGGGCGGCCACGTCCGGGGCGGCCAGAACGATGGCGGCAGCGCCATCGGTGATCAAGGAGCAATCCGTCATGCGCAGTGGCGGCGCAATCAGCGGGTTCTTGTCGGAGACGGTGTTGCAAAACGACTCGCTGAGCTCGCGCTGCATTTGCGCCAGCGGGTTGCGCAGCGCGTGGCGGTGGTTCTTGGCGGCGATGGCGGCCATGGCCGGCAGCGGGTCTTGCCAGCGCTGCCCATAGGCCTGGGCCGCCAGCGCGAACAGCTGTGGAAAGCTCAGGCCGCGCTCGGCCGCATCGTGTTGGTAGCCAGCGCCAGCCAAGGCGGCAGTGACTTCCTCCGTGGTGCGGGAAGTCATTTTCTCAGCCCCAACCACCAGCACCACGCGCGCTGCGCCGCTGCGGATGGCATTCAGGCCTGCAAAGATGGCCGCTGCGCCCGAAGCGCAGGCGTTTTCGCAGCGGGCAGCGGGCTTGAAGCGCAAATCCTCATGCGCTTGCAGAACCAATGAGGAGGCAAAGCCATCGCTGACCATGCCGGAGTTGAAATGCCCCAGGTAAATCTGGTCCACGTCGGCTGGCGGAATGTCTGCATCAGTCAGCGCTTCGCGGGCGGCGGCCACGATCAGGCTTTCCAGATTGTCCGTGCCGAGCCGGCCGAAGGGGGTGTGGCCGCTGCCAATGATGGCCACGGGCTTGTCGTTGTGCATGCCATGCTCCTGTCAGTCAAATGCTTCTTGGGCTTGCCGACAAGTATGGCCAGCGCGACTACGCACATCCATTCGTAGTTCCACGCCATCAACCACGTAGTGGAAATCCCGCAATCGCCTGCGGTGCTGTGCCGTTGCGCGAGAGGCGGGCGCCTGGCCGGATGGCGGTTGCTTCCTGCAAAACTCCACTTGCCCCAGGCGCGAAGAGCATTGAGGATCGTGGTTGTGACGACAAAATCAGGAGCAGTTCATGCACCAGCGCGTTTCCCATCCGGCTGCTGATGCGGCCACCGATTCCTTGGCGGCCGCAGCCCGGTTGCCGGCCAGCCTGCGTGATGAAAAATTCCGGCGCCTCTGCCCCGCCTTGGGCCAGACCGTGGCCATGACCTTTGGCCAGGCCCATCCGCTGGCGGTTGTGGCCGTGGTGGCCGTTCGGCCTCGGCAGCTTTGCTGGTGCCCGTCTTTGCTGGGGTTGCCGCTGAGCTGGGCATGCCCAGACAGATGCTGGTCATGGTGATTGGTATTGGCGCTTCATGTGCTTTCATGCTCCCCGTGGCCACGCCGCCCAATGCCATCGTGTTTGGCTCGGGGCTGATCCGTCAGCAGGAAATGATGGGCGTTGGCTTAGCAGGCTGCTGAAATACTGCCGAAGATGGGCGAAAAACATCCAACAGATGCCCGCAGTTCCCCTTCGCCGACCATAAATCAACGACTTACGATGGCTTGAGGCGGCAAGTCTGGGGCTTTTCCGCCTGTCGATTCAGTATTTCAGCAGCCTGTTAGTGCTGAACCTGCTGTCTGCGGCCGTCGTGTCGCTGTGGGCCTATTTCCTGTTGTGAGGGCCTGCTCCAAGGTCTGCTCCAAGGCCAGGTGCTGCGCGGCAGGGCGTGAGCGTCTCAACCATTGCGGGGGATTGGGGTTAGGGCTTTCACGGTATCGCGCCTGCCGGGCGGCTCGGCCAGGGCGGGAGTTCGTACAATCGCGCCTCTTCAAAATGGCCGCCTGGCGCGCGGTCTGGCCGGTGCGGTGCTGGCCTGGCTTTTTCACACCACAGCCCATTACAGAGATGAACCTGCTGCTGCTTTTTTCACGGGGCGTTGATTGGCTCAATGCCTTCATTGGCCGCTATGCGATCTGGTTGATTTTCGTGGCCACGCTGATCAGCGCCGTCAATGCGCTGGTGCGCAAGTTGCTGGGGGTCAGCTCCAATGCGTTTTTGGAGATCCAGTGGTATTTGTTCGCCTGGTCGTTTTTGATTGCGGCCGGCTATACGCTGCTGCACCGTGAGCATGTGCGCATTGATGTGCTCAACAGCCGCTTGCCCAAGAAGGTGCAGGTTTGGATTGACATCGTGGGCTTTGCGTTGTTTCTCACGCCGCTGTGCCTGGTGATCATTTACCTGACCTGGCCGGTGGTGCTGCAGATGTACCAGTCGGGTGAGACTTCGGGCAATTCCGGCGGCCTGGTGCGCTGGCCAGTGTGGCTGGCCATTCCGGTGGGCGTGACGCTGCTGATGCTGCAGGGGTGGTCAGAGTTGATCAAGCGCATTGCCTTTTTGCGCGGCCAGGGCCCTGACCCGATGGGCCGCTTGAGTCAGGCCACGGCCGAACAAGAGCTGGCCGAGGCGTTGCGCCAGCAAACGCAAGAAGAGCAGGGGGCGCAGCCTGCAGCGGGCCAGCCCCAGTCCTGATTGCGCAGCCGGAGTACACGAGCATGGAATTCATTGCGAGCAATTACGCCCCGATCATGTTTGCGGGGCTGGTGGTGTTCTTGCTACTGGGCTTTCCGGTGGCGTTCAGCCTGGGGGCCTGCGGGCTGTTGTTTGGCTTCATCGGCATCGAGCTGGGGGTGTTTCCTTCCTCGATCCTGGCCTGGCTGCCGCAGCGCCTGCTGGGCATTCTGGCCAACGACACCTTGCTGGCCGTGCCGTTCTTCACGCTGATGGGGTTGGTGATGGAGCGCAGCGGCATGGCCGAGGATTTGATCGAGACGGTCGGCCAGGTGTTCGGCCCGATCCGTGGCGGCCTGGCGCTGGCGGCGGTGTTCGTGGGCGCGCTGCTGGCGGCCACGACCGGGGTGGTGGCCGCCTCGGTGATTTCCATGGGCCTGATCTCGCTGCCCATCATGCTGCGCTACGGTTACGACCGGCGCTTGGCCAGCGGGGCCATTGCCGCCTCGGGCTCGCTGGCGCAGATCATTCCGCCCTCGCTGGTGCTGATTTTGATGGCCGACCAGCTCAATCGCAGCGTGGGCGATATGTACAAAGGCGCGATGGTGCCGGCGCTGATGCTGGTGGGCTGCTATGTGGCCTGGGTGCTGTTTTTGGCCATCTTCAAGCCCGAGCGCGTGCCGGCGCTGCCGCCTGAGGCGCGCACCTACCGCGAGGCCAATGGCAGCTCTGGCTATCCCTCACTGATGGTGCTGCTGGGCCTGTCGACCGTGGTGTCGCTGCTGCTGGCCTCGCAGATGGCGCAGCTGCACACCTGGTGGAGTGGCCAGCCGGTGCAGGGCGTGCCGCTGGACGAAAAAATCGTTACTGCGCTGTGTGGCGGCACCTTCGTGGCCTTCGTCATTGCCAGCGTCAACCGCTTGTTGGGCCTGGGCCTGCTGTCGCAACTGGCCGAGCGCGTGACTTTCGTGCTGATCCCGCCGCTGCTGCTGATCTTCCTGGTGCTGGGCACCATCTTCCTGGGCATTGCCACGCCCACCGAAGGCGGAGCCATGGGCGCCATGGCCGCCATCGTGCTGGGCGTGCTGCGCCGCCGCCTGGACATGGCGCTGTTCAAGCAGGCGCTGGCGGCCTCGACGCGGCTGACCAGCTTCGTGATGTTCATCCTGATCGGCGCGACCACATTCAGCATGGTCTTCCAGGCTGCCGATGGCCCGCTGTGGGTGGAGCACCTGCTGTCTGCGCTGCCCGGCGGCCAGGTGGGCTTTTTGATCGTGGTGAACGTGCTGGTGTTCTTCCTGGCCTTCTTCCTGGATTATTTCGAGCTGTCTTTCATCGTCGTGCCACTGCTGGCGCCGGTGGCCGAGTCCATGGGCATTGACCTGATCTGGTTTGGCGTGTTGCTGGCCATGAACATGCAGACCTCGTTCATGCACCCGCCGTTTGGCTTTGCGCTGTTCTTCCTGCGCTCGGTCGCGCCGGATAAACCCTATGTGGATCGCGTCACGCGCCAGGTGGTGGAGCCGGTGACGACCATGCAGATCTACCGCGGCGCCATCCCGTTCCTGTTCATCCAGTTGTTCATGGTTGGCATGTTGGTGGCCTTCCCTGGCCTGGTCACGGGCCGTTTGGACAAACCCGTTGAGGTGGATCTGGAAGCCGCTGGCGCGCAAATGCTCGATGTCCTCGGCACCGGGGGCTATGGAGATGGCGGCAGTGCCAACGATCCGTTCAGCCAGGGCTATGGCGACGGGGCCGGTGGAGCTAATGATCTTTTCAGCCCAAGCAGCAACGACCCATTCAGCCAGAGCGCTGATACAGGCGCTGGCCAAGCAGACAACGGCGCGGCGGCGGGCAGTGGCAGCGGCGATTTGTTGTTGCCTGGCTTGCAGCAGCCCCAGCCCGAGGCTGGCGCCGAACAGCCCATGCCTGCCCAGGCCGAGCAGCTGCAGGCCGCCCCCAGCGATGAGGACGCGGCCGCCGATGCCGTGCGCAGGGCGATGGGTGGCTGACGGAGCAAGAGCCGATTCTCGAAATCCCTGCGCGCTCGGTAATGGAGCGTTAGGGCGGTCTGCAGCGCCCTCAAAGCATTGCCATGCGCACCAGCCGGGGCTGCAAGATGTGCGCAACGCAGGGCGTCTTGCAGCCCAGATCCCAACCGCGTCTTGCCCACTCGCACCAAGATCCTGAGCAGGCCCTGAGCGCATCGCCCCCAGGCCATTCCCGCGCGCGCCTGATGACCTGCTGACAAGAACGAAAGCAACAACGCCATGCCTTTGGAGCCCTGGTTCATTGCATCGCTGGCCTTGCTGGGCCTGGTGTCCGGTTTTCTTGCTGGCCTGCTGGGCATTGGCGGCGGCATGATCATGGTGCCGTTTCTCTCGGCACTGCTGGCCTCGCGCGGGGTAGAGCCTGGCCTGGCCCTGAAGATGGCCATCGCCACTGCCATGTCCGTCATCGTCTTCACCTCCATCAGCAGCCTGCGCGCGCACCACAAGCGCGGCGCGGTGCGCTGGGGTGTGGTGCGGCGCCTGGCGCCAGGCATTGTGCTGGGGGCCATGGTCGCCAGCCTGGGGGTGTTTGCCTTGCTCAAAGGGCCTGGCCTGGCGCTGATTTTTGCGGCCTTCGTGTTCTTCTCCGGCACGCAGATGTTGCTCGACCGCAAGCCGGCGGCCAGCCGGCAACTGCCCGGCACGGCCGGCCTGCTGGGGGCGGGCGGGGTCATCGGCTTTCTCTCCGGTCTGGTGGGTGCGGGCGGCGGCTTTGTCAGCGTGCCGTTTCTGATCTGGTGCAACGTGGCCGTGCACAACGCCGTGGCTACCAGCGCTGCGCTGGGCTTTCCAATTGCGCTGGCCAACACCGTGGGCTATGTGCTGGGCGGCCAGGGCGTGCCGGGCCTGCCGCCGCTGTCGCTGGGCTATGTCTGGCTGCCGGCGCTGCTGGTCATTGCCTGCTGCAGCGTGCTGATGGCCCCGCTGGGCGCCAGGGCCGCCCATGCCCTGCCCGTGGCCCGGCTCAAGCGCGTGCTGGCCGTGGTGTTGTACGGGCTGGGCGCGCACATGCTCTACAAGGCCCTGGCCTGACGGCTTGCCTGTACAGCCAGGCATGGGTTGGGTGATGACAGGGCGGGCGCAGGCGCTGCAAGCGCTGAGCGCGGGCCATGTCAATGGCGACCGCGACGCCGCATTCCCGCACCGGGCCGGCTTGGGCGTGTCCATGCGTGAATGGGCGTGACTGTGCGCCGTGCCACAATCTGCGCCAGCAATGGCCAGGCCGGGGCAGGCCAGCAATCAAAGAGGTGCAACAGCATGTGGGAAACAAACCGTGCAAGGGCCGGCCGTGTCGCGGCCGGATGTGGTGGGCAGGCCAGGCGCATCGCGGCTGCGCTGGCAGTGGCGCTGGCATTGGGCTTGGCCGCAGGCGTGGCGCCGGCCAAGCCGAGCACGCCCGATGCGCGCACGCCCGATGGCGGGCTCTATTACGGACCGCTGCGCCAGGGCCAGCTGCACGGCCAGGGGCGGCTGGAGTGGCGCAATGGCATGGTGTATACGGGCGGCTTCGAGCAAGGGCTGATGCATGGCCAGGGGCAGCTGAGCTGGCCCGATGGCAGCAGCTACCAAGGGCAGTTTCGCGCCGGCCTGTTCTCTGGCCATGGGCGCATGCGTTATGCCGATGGCGATGTGTATACAGGCGAGTTCGCCGATGACCTGCCGCATGGTCAAGGGGTGCTGGAGCTGGCAGGCGGGCAGCGCATCGAAGGGCGCTTCGAGAAGGGCAAGGCGCATGGCCCAGGCGCGCTGATCGACCAGGACGGCGTGCGCTATGAGGCCCGGATCGAAGAGAACATGCCCACGGGGGCAGGGCGCATCGTGCTGCCCAATGGCACGCGCATCGAAGGGCGCTTTGCCGAAGGCGGCCTCAGCATTCAGGGCCGTGGCGTGGTGCATTACCCGGACGGCGCGCACTACAAGGGCCAGCTGCATGCCAGTCTGCCGCACGGCAGCGGCACGCTGCGCCGCGCCGATGGCGCGGTCTATCGGGGCGAGTTCAGGCAGGGCCTGATGCATGGCCAGGGCACGTTGCGCCTGGCCAAGCCCCAGGCCGATGGCCAGCGCCAGCTCAAGGGCCAGTGGCGCGCCGGGCGCTGGCTGGGCGGGCAGCAGGGCGGCGATGCCGCGCCCAACACGCCCGAGCAGTGGCAGGCCAACATCGACACGGCGCTGTACAACCAGAATGCGCTGCTGGCGCGCGCCTTCGCGCAGTTGCGCCCGCAGGACCCGCAGCAGGTCGATCTGTATGCGCTGGTGGTTGCAGGCGATGGCACAGAGGAAGTGTTCCGCCGCGAGGCGACCTATGTGCGTGAGTTGTTGGACTCGCGCTATGGCACCCAGGGCCGCTCGCTGGCGCTGATCAACAGCCGAACCGGCGTGGCGCAGACGCCCCTGGCCACGCAGGAAAGCCTGCGCCGCAGCCTCAAGGCGCTGGCCCAGGTCATGGACGTGCAGCGCGACGTGCTGCTGCTGTTTCTGACCAGCCACGGCTCGCGCGACCATGAGCTGAGTTTGCAGATGCGCGGCATGCCGCTGCGTGATCTGCCGGCGGCCACACTGGGGCGGCTGCTGCGCGAATCGGGCATCCGCCACCGCGTGGTCATCGTCTCGGCCTGCTACTCGGGCGGCTTCGTCCCGGCGCTGCGCGATCCGCACACGCTGGTCATCACGGCCTCGCGCGCCGACCGCGCCTCGTTCGGCTGCGCCGATGAAAACGAGTTCACCTACTTTGGCCGGGCCTTGTTCAAGGAAGTGCTGGCCAAGCCCGCGGCGGCCGGCCTGGGCCTGAGCCAAGCCTTTTCGCAGGCCAGCGCGCTGGTGCAGCAATGGGAGCGCGCCCTGCAGTCGCAGCCGGGCGAGGGCCAGGCCGCCGCCACAGAGCTGCCACCCGAGGCGCGGCTGGATGCCATGCCCGCAGCCGTGCAGGACCTGGCGCAGCGCAGCCAGGAGCGCATCGAGCACTCCGAGCCCATGCTCGACGCCAGCCCCGAATACCTACAGTGGTTGGATCAGCACTGGCAGCGCTGGCAGCAGCCAGCGCGCTGAACACTCGGCGCGAGTGTTGTCAGGCCATGGCGGCGCGGATGCGGCTGGCGTAGTCCTGCAGCACCTCGTGGCCGGGCTCCTGGCGCGGCCAGATCAGGCCCACGCCGTCGCCCTCGTGGCGGGGGACGACGTGCATGTGGAAGTGAAACACGGTCTGCCCGCCGCTGCGGCCATTGGCCTGCAGCAGCGTCATTCCGCTGGGCTGGAAGGCTTTTTGCACGGCGCGCGCCACGCGCTGGCTGGTTTGCATCACGGCGGCGCATTCCTCGGGTGTGAGCTCGAACAAGTCCACGGCGTGGCGCCGGCTGGCCACCAGCACATGGCCGGGCGTGACCTGGCCCAAGTCCATGAAAGCCAGGGTCAGCGCATCTTGATAGACGAGGGCGGCAGGGATTTCCCCAGCGGCGAGCTTGCAGAAGATGCAGACGCCGGGGGGCGAGGTGTCGACGAATTCAGGCATGGCAGGGATGTGGATGAGGGCCTGCCGCCAAATGTAGCGCAATGGTTGCGGCCTCGAAGCCACGGCAATGCTTCAAATTCGCGGTGAATGGCGCTCAATCCACCGCGCACACTGGCACTGGCCAGGGGAGATTCGTGCAGGCTTTCCCAAATTGCCGCCTTTTGTGCGGATTAGGCCGCCCAATTCCCTTGCCACGGGCGATGCTTTGCGATGTTTTGCGGGCGGCGCTGCGCTGCCGCCCAGGCCCATCGCCATGGCCATGGCATCAACCACCGAAGAAGCGTTTGAACTTGTCGGCAAAGGACTGGCTGCTGGGCGAATGCTTGCCGCCGCCTTTCTTCAGCGATTCGTCCAGCTCCTTCAGGGTCTTGCGCTGGAATTCGGTGAGCTTGACCGGGATCTCTACCTGGATGTGGCAGTACAGATCGCCGGCAATGCTCGAGCGCAGGCCCTTGATGCCCTTGCCGCGCAGGCGGAACTGCTTGCCCGGCTGCGTGCCCTCGGGGATGTCGATGGCCGCCTTGCCTTCCAGCGTGGGCACTTCGATCTCGCCGCCCAGCGCGGCGGTGGTCATGCTCACGGGCACGGTGCAGTGCAGGTCGTCGCCGTCGCGCTCGAAGATGTCGTGCGGCTTGACGCGCACCTCGATGTACAGATCGCCCGGCGGGCCGCCGTGGCTGCCCGGCTCGCCATTGCCGCTGGAGCGGATGCGCATGCCGTCGTCGATGCCGGCGGGGATCTTGATTTCCAGGGTTTTCTGCGTCTTGAGTTTGCCCTGGCCGTGGCAGGCCGAGCAGGGCTCGGCAATGCGCTTGCCGCTGCCGTGGCAACTGGGGCAGGTCTGCTGCACGCTGAAGAAGCCTTGGCGCATCTGCACCATGCCGCTGCCGTGGCAGGTCGAGCAGGTCTCGACTTTGGTGCCCGGGCGCGCGCCGCTGCCCTCGCAGGTGCTGCAGTCTTCCCACGAGGGGATTTTGATCTGCGCATCCTTGCCGCGGGCGGCTTCCTCCAGCGTGATTTCCATGGCGTAGCTCAGGTCGTTGCCTTTGTAGACCTGTCGCCCGCCGCCACGGCGCTGGTTGAAGATGTCGCCAAAGATGTCGCCAAAGGCCTCGGCAAAGCCGCCAAAGCCTTCGGCGCCGCCGCCAAAGCCGCCGCGCATGTTCGGGTCCACGCCGGCGTGGCCGTACTGGTCGTAGGCAGCGCGCTTTTGCGGATCGGAGAGGATTTCGTAGGCCTCCTTGCCCTCCTTGAAGCGGGCCTCGGCGCTGGCCTTGGCCTCATCGCCTTGGTGGCGGTCCGGGTGGTATTTGGAGGACAGCTTGCGGTAAGCCTTCTTGATTTCGTCGTCGCTGGCGTTTTTGGGAACGCCCAGCACTTCGTAGTAATCGCGTTTGGACATGGAGATCGCAGGGGAGAAATCAAAGCGCGTCGTCGGGCAAGGGACGATTGCCCTGTGCGCGGACGGCATCGAGCACGGCCTGGTATTGATCTTCGCAGGCGCGTCGGCTGCGCGATTGGAGGTAATCCTCGGTCTTGAGGGCGGAGATTTTTTCGGCCAGCGCCAGGGCGATCAGGTGACCCACCAAAATGCCTTCTTCCGCTGCCAGCTGGCGCGCCATGGCGTGCAGGGATTCAGGCAGATGAACGTTCAGGGCAGACATGGCGGTTCCTCACTGAGCTGTTGCAGCCATTGCTGCGGGGTCAACACTTCGATGTGCAAGCGGTTCTGCTGCAGCAGCTCCAACAAGCGGAACGACGCACCATGCGGCGAACGCAGCCCGGCCACCAAAACGTTGGTGTCCAGAACCACGGGCGCTGCAGGTGCGTCGCGCATGGCAAACCAGCCGAAGGGGCTTGCCGCTCAGTCCTTCTTGACTTCCTTGACCTCGGCGTCGACGACATCGTCGTCCTGCGCCTTGGCGCCTGCGCCGGCTGCGCCCGCATCGGCGGTAGCACCTGCGCCGGCAGCGGCCTGGGCATCGGCGTAGATCTTCTCGCCCAGCTTCTGGCTGGCCGTCATCAGCGCGGCCGATTGGCTGGCGATGGCGTCCTTGTCGTCGCCTTTGAGGGCCGCTTCCAGGTCGGCGGCGGCTTTCTCGATGGCCTCCTTGTCGGCGGCGTCGAGCTTGTCGCCGTGCTCGGCCAGGGATTTGCGCACGCCGTGCAGCGCGGCTTCGCCTTCATTCTTGGCCTGCACCAGTTCGAGCTTTTTCTTGTCCTCGGCGGCGTTGAGTTCGGCGTCTTTCACCATTTGCTGGATTTCGTCCTCGCTCAGGCCGGAGTTGGCCTTGATGGTGATCTTGTTTTCCTTGCCCGTGCCCTTGTCCTTGGCCGAGACGTGCAGGATGCCGTTGGCGTCGATGTCGAAGCTCACCTCAATCTGCGGCGTGCCGCGCGGCGCGGGGGCAATGCCTTCCAGGTTGAATTCGCCCAGCAGCTTGTTGCCTGCGGCCATCTCGCGCTCGCCCTGGTAGACCTTGATGGTCACGGCCGGCTGGTTGTCGTCGGCGGTGGAGAAGGTCTGCGCGTGCTTGGTCGGGATGGTGGTGTTCTTGGTGATCATCTTGGTCATCACGCCGCCCAGGGTTTCAATGCCCAGCGACAGCGGGGTGACGTCCAGCAGCAGTACGTCGGAGCGATCGCCCGAGAGCACCTGGCCCTGGATGGCTGCGCCCACGGCCACGGCTTCGTCGGGGTTGACGTCGCGGCGCGGCTCCTTGCCGAAGAACTCCTTGACCTTCTCCTGCACCTTGGGCATGCGGGTTTGGCCGCCCACCAGGATCACGTCGTCGATGTCCGAAACCTTCACGCCCGCATCCTTGATGGCCACGCGGCAAGGCTCGATGGAGCGCTCGATCAGATCGTCCACCAGCGACTCCAGCTTGGCGCGCGTGAGCTTGATGTTCAGGTGCTTGGGGCCAGAGGCATCGGCGGTGATGTAGGGCAGGTTGATGTCGGTCTGCGTGCTGCTGGACAGCTCGATCTTGGCCTTCTCGGCCGCTTCCTTCAGGCGTTGCAGGGCCAGCACGTCCTTGGAGAGGTCAACGCCTTGCTCCTTTTTGAACTCATCGATGATGTAGTTGATGATGCGCTGGTCGAAGTCCTCGCCGCCCAGGAAGGTGTCGCCGTTGGTGGAGAGCACCTCGAACTGCTTCTCGCCATCGACGTCGGCGATTTCGATGATGGACACGTCAAACGTGCCGCCGCCCAGGTCGTACACGGCGATCTTGCGGTCGCCCTTGCCGGCCTTGTCCAGGCCGAAGGCCAGGGCCGCAGCGGTGGGCTCGTTGATGATGCGCTTGACTTCCAGCCCGGCGATGCGGCCGGCGTCCTTGGTGGCCTGGCGCTGGGCGTCGTTGAAGTAGGCCGGCACGGTGATGACGGCCTCGGTCACGGGCTCGTTCAAGAATTTCTCGGCGGTCTGCTTCATCTTGCGCAGGATCTCGGCACTGACCTGCTGGGGCGCGAGTTTTTCGCCACGGGCCTCGACCCAGGCGTCGCCATTGTCGGCCTTGATGATCTTGTAGGGCATCTTGTCGATGTCCTTTTGCACCTCGGCGTCCTCAAAGCGGCGGCCGATCAGGCGTTTGACGGCGTAGATGGTGTTGGCCGCGTTGGTGACGGCCTGGCGCTTGGCCGATGCGCCCACGAGGATTTCGCCATCTTGCTGATAGGCGACGATGGAGGGCGTGGTGCGCGCGCCCTCGATGTTCTCGATCACGCGGGTGCTGTTGCCTTCCATCACGGACACGCAGCTGTTGGTCGTGCCCAGGTCGATGCCAATGATTTTTGCCATGTGTTTGGACTCCTGTTGGATTGATTTTTCGCGATCCGCAAAGGATCGCATTGAGCGCTATCTAGGGTCGGCCGCCCTGGCTTCAAGGGCCGGCCTGCAGAAAAATGTGCCCTGGGGCGGCCTGGCCTGGAGGGTGGCCAGCCTCTTTGAACAGGCGCTTAGGCCGCAACGGTGACCAGGGCCGGGCGCAGGATGCGCTCGCCAATGGCATAGCCTTTTTGCAGCACGCTGACGATGGTGCCGCTTTCCTGCTCGGCCGGCACGGCGCTGATGGCCTGGTGCAGGTTGGGGTCGAACTTGCTGCCCAGCTCTGGCGCGATGGGGCTGAGCTTGTGGCGCTCGAACACCGACAGCAGCTGCTGCTGCGTGGCGCGCGTGCCTTCGAGCAATTGCTCGGCGCTGGCCGCTTCAATGGCCAGCGCGGCGTCCAGGCTGTCGGCCACGGCCAGCAAGTCCTGTGCAAACGATTCAATGCCGAACTTGCGCGCCTTGGCCACGTCGTCCTCAGCGCGGCGGCGGGCGTTGTCGGCGTCGGCCTTGGCGCGCAGGTACTGGTCAGAGAGCTCAGCGTTCTTGCTTTGCAGCGCCTGCAGCTGCTGGGCGTTGGACTTGAGCTGCTCGATCTCGGCGTACAGGCCGGCCAGCTCTTCGTTGACGTCGGCGGGCTCGCCCATGTCGCTTGGGTTGGCATTGTCTGCACCCTCGGGCAGATCGGCCTCGGGCTGGCCTGCATGGGGAGCGGAAAGGGGCGAATGGGGATCGTGTGGCATGGACATGGCAGACAAGAGAAAAACAGCGCGCCGCATGCGGCGCGACCAAGTCAAGAAAAATGGCTTGCAATGCACCATTGCCCTAGGGGCTGCATGCAGCAAGTTGGCAAATGATTTGCGCAGTCCCCATGCGTTTGGGGGCATGGGGCCGGTTTTTCAAGGGCCGGGCGGCAAAAGTGCCGGATGCGTGACAGAGGGGCGGGTTGTCGCAAACCGAATCGCAACAATCCCTAGGAGTTACACAAAATCATCTTGGCAGCGCGCCAAGCCACGTCACAGATTGGCGTCTTGGTTCGTCATAGAGATGTGTGCACTTCATTGAACGAGGACCCATCATGATCACCACGGCCAACACCGCTGCTTTTGACTATCAAAAATCTATTGCGAATGTCTTTGATGCACTGCTCAATGTGCATGTGAACATTGACAAGCATGGCTTGGAACGCAAGCTCTACCATCTGGTTTTGCTGCGCGCCTCCCAGATCAATAGGTGCGCCCATTGTGTGAAGCTTCACATCAAGGAAGCACTTGAGGATGGAGAAACCCATGAGCGCCTGCACAATATCGTGGTTTGGCGAGATGTTCGCGACTTCACCCCCGCTGAGCGCGCCGCCCTAGCATGGACTGAAGCACTAACGGTGCTTGGGGCGGATACAGACTATGGCTCACTGCGCGCCACACTGTGCGAGCATTTCACTCCAGAGCAGATTGGAGCGCTGACAGCCAATGTGGCGATGATCAATGTCTGGAACCGCATCCGGATCTCCTCCCACTGAAATACCGCAAAACATGCATCAAACAAATGCAGCATGACGACTATACGGCGCTGTTTGAGGAACGAAGGGCATTTCTGACCGGGCTTGCATACCGCATGCTCGGCTCCCTGGCGGATGCGGAGGATGCCGTGCAAGACACCTATCTCAAATGGATAGGCGCAGATCGGAGCTCCATAGAGAATCACGCTGCGTGGCTGACAACCGCCTGCACGCGCCGCTGCGTTGACATGTTGCGCTCCCTCCATCGCACCCGAGAGGACTATATTGGCATCTGGCTACCAGAGCCTGTTTACACGCATGCCGACTTAACACCGGAGGATGCGGTTGAGCATGCATCGTCGCTCTCCATGGCGTTTTTACTGGTTCTTGAGCGGCTTGCACCCAAGGAACGCGCAGCCTATTTGCTGCATGAAATCTTCGGCCGCCCTTATGCTGATGTTGCCGCAACACTTGGTGTGAAGGAGGCGACGTGTCGCAAGCTTGTTTCCCGAGCAAGAGCGAAAATCGGCCACGCTGACGGTCGCAATATCGTACCCGTTGAGCGTCAGGTTTTGCTGCTCGAAGCTTTCAAGTCAGCTGTCAAGACAGGCAATATCGAGAAACTGGCAGCGATGCTGTCGCAGGACATCACGCTGAGCACCGATGGCGGCGGTAAAGTGCCGGCCCAACTCGGACTGCTGACAGGTCAGAGCAAGGTTCTCGATTTCGTTGCCGCTAAGCTGGGGAGCTTCTGGAAAACCTGCCAATGGAGGCCAACTGCCATCAATGGTCTTCAAGGCACACTCATCCATGAGCAAGGCAAGATCATTGCCGCTGTCGGTTTTTCCTGGGATGCTGCGCATAATCCGGACAAAATTTTGATTGTTCGCAATCCCGAAAAGCTCACACGCATCGAAAGCCCATCGTGTTACATGCCATTACAATAGTTGTTGGGCTATTGATGGCTATGGTAGGTGACAAGGGGAGTCGTCTTTCTTATCACCTATGGAAAATCTCGGCGCGACTGACTAGGCCGAATCGACATTCATCCGGTATCTTCGGCGGATGTCCAAGACCAAGCATCCGCGGCCCAGCCGCTACGAATTGACCCAAACCCAATGGGAGCGGATCGAAGATCTGCTCCCAGGCAAGGCC
>NZ_NTBH01000009.1:0-119987 GCF_002288875.1 Vandammella animalimorsus
CGCAGTCAGCCACATGAGACACCTGCAGAAGTCACCTCAAAAGGTCAAGCAGTTCTTTCAAAAGGACAGCGTCAAATATGCGGCTTGAAGGATTTATTTGTTCAAGTTGTTTGATTTCTGCTCAATAGCGATTGTTTTTGAAGCAAACAATGTCACTGGAACGCCTGACCGATGCCTTGTTGCCGCGCCTGCATGATGCGGGCGCGCAGCTGGCGCTTGCTGCCGTGCGCACCGTGGGCGCTGTAAGCGGAGCGGCCAACGGCGCAGGGCAAGCGGTGTTCAAGCGGGCCATGGCCGCACTCATGGCGCTGGGCGCGCTGCTGGCCGTGGCCGGGTGTGAATGGCCCGGCCCGTCATCGGGCAGCTTTGGCGCCGGCACGCCGCCGTCCACGCGCGATCGGGGTGAGCTGCTGCGCACGGTGCAGCACGGCCCCTTCAGCGTTGAGATCCGCCGCTACATCGCTGGCCGCGCAGGCCAGGCGACGGCGTTCTGCGACTACTGGATCAGCCACCGGGGCCAGCCCGTGCAGCTGGACACCCTGTTCGAGCGCCAAAACAGCTACAACAACTGCCAGGCGCTGCAACTGCTGCCCGGGCCGGGGCTGCTCATCATGGGGGCGGAAAGGCCAGGGGAGAAAATCCCTTATGTGGTCACCGAAACCGCCCAGGGCGCCGTGCAGGTGCAGGCCCGCGACCAGCCCTGGGCAGACTGCGCACTCAGCGTGACGGAGCAATTGCAGGGCTGGCAGGTGCAAAACGGCCAGGTCAAAGTGTGCGGCCAGTTCATGGCCGTGCTTCCCATGCCAGCGTCCTGACCGCGCCAGCCCAGGCCCTGCTTTCATCCATCCGCCGCAAACCGCTACCGGGAATGTAGAACCTCATGCAAGACCAGAGCTTGATCGACGCCATCGTGCAGTGGCTGCACGGCATCGGCATCCACATCGGGCCCGACACGGCGCGCGCCGTGGGCGATGCCGTGGATCAGGGCGCACAGGCCGTGGGCCAGGCCGCCAGCGGCGCCGTGGCCCAGCTGGACATGGCGGGCCTCATGGCCCTGGCCGCCGCGCTGGGCTGGGCCAGCGGCTTTCGGCTCTATGCCGTCACCTTCCTGGTCGGGGCCATGGGCGCGGCGGGCTGGCTGGCGCTGCCCAGCGGCCTTTCCGTGCTGGAGCATCCGCTGGTGCTGGCCGTGAGCGGCTTCATGCTGCTGGTGGAGTTTTTTGCCGACAAGGTGCCCTGGCTGGACAGCGCGTGGGACGGCATCAACGCCTTCATCCGCGTGCCCGCTGGCGCGCTGCTGGCCGCCGGCGTGTTCGGCGCCGACAGCGCCGCCATGGGCGTGGCCGCCGGGCTGCTGGGCGGCTCGCTCGCGGCCACCTCGTTCGCCGCCAAGGCCACCGCGCGCGCGGCCATCAACACCAGCCCGGAGCCGTTTTCCAACTGGCTGGCCTCGCTGTTCGAGGACGGCCTGGTCATCGCCGTGGTCTGGCTGGCCACGCAATACCCCGTGGCCTTTGGCATCGCGCTGGCGGTGATGGTGCTGCTGGCCATTGCCCTGATCGCGCTGCTCTACAAATTCTTCAAGCTGGTGCTGCACAAGCTGCGCCGCCAGCCGGCGCCCGCCACACCTTGAGCCTTCATTTTCCGAATCCAGACATTTGAGGAGACAAACCATGTTCACCAAGATCCTGATTGCCAACCGTGGCGAAAGCCAGCCCCTGGGGCAGGCATCGACAAAATGCCTGGCACGCGCAGCGTGCGCAGGCGACTTCGCCCAACGCGCCGTTTGAACAACGAGGAGAGCCCACCATGTTCAGCAAAATCCTGATTGCCAACCGTGGCGAAATCGCCTGCCGCGTCGCCGCCACTGCCCACCGCCTGGGCGTGCAAACCGTGGCCGTGTATTCCGATGCCGATGCCAAGGCCAAGCACGTGCAAGTCTGCGACGAGGCCGTGCATCTGGGCGGCAACACGCCCAAGGAGAGCTACCTGCAATGGCAGCGCATCATCGATGCCGCCAAGGCCACGGGCGCGCAGGCCATCCACCCCGGCTATGGCTTTTTGAGCGAGAACGAGGACTTCGCCCAGGCCTGCGCCGCGAGCGGCCTGGTCTTCATCGGCCCGCCGGCCAGCGCCATCAAGGCCATGGGGCTGAAGGCCGAATCCAAGCGCCTGATGGAGCAGGCCGGCGTGCCGCTGGTGCCCGGCTACCACGGCACGGACCAGGACGAAACCCTGCTGCAGCACGAGGCCGATCGCATCGGCTACCCCGTGCTCATCAAGGCCAGCGCCGGCGGCGGCGGCAAGGGTATGCGCATCGTGGAAAAAGCCGAGGACTTCGCCGCCGCGCTGCAATCGTGCAAGCGCGAGGCCATCAATAGCTTTGGCGATGACAACGTGCTGGTCGAAAAATACGTGCAGCGCCCGCGCCACATCGAAATCCAGGTCTTTGCCGACACGCAAGGCAACGTGGTGTACCTGTTCGAGCGCGACTGCTCCGTGCAGCGCCGCCACCAGAAGGTGCTGGAAGAAGCGCCCGCCCCCGGCATGACCGACACCCTGCGCCAGCAAATGGGGCTGGCCGCCGTCAACGCCGCGCGCGCCGTGGGCTACGTGGGCGCGGGCACGGTGGAATTCATCGTCGAGCAGCCCGGCGGCTACGACAAGCCCGAGGACATGAAGTTCTACTTCATGGAGATGAACACCCGCCTGCAAGTCGAGCACCCCGTCACCGAGGCCATCACCGGCCTGGATCTGGTCGAATGGCAACTGCGCGTGGCCGCAGGCGAAGCGCTGCCGAAAAAGCAGCAGGAGCTGCACCTCAACGGCCACGCCATTGAGGCGCGCATCAACGCCGAAAACCCCGACAACGACTTCCTGCCCGCCACCGGCACGCTGCACTTCTACCGCAAGCCCGCCTCCAGCAGCTTTGCCGTCAGCGAAGTGCGCGTGGACGACGGCGTGCGCGAGGGCGACGCCATCAGCCCGTTCTACGACTCCATGATCGCCAAGCTCATCGTGCACGGCGAAACGCGCGAGCAAGCCCTGGCGCGGCTCGATGAAGCCCTCTCGCAGCTGCACATCGTCGGCTTGCCCAACAACGTGCAATTCCTGCGCCGCGCCATCAAGACCGAATCCTTCGCCCAGGCCAAGCTCGACACCGCCCTGATCCAGCGCGAGGCCGCCCAACTCTTTGGCCAAAGCGCCTGGCCCGTGGAATACACCGTGGCCGCCGCCGTGGCCGACATGCTGCACAAAGAAGAAGCCAGCCCCGAGCGCGACCCCTTCGCCCAGCGCGACGGCTGGCGCGGCTGGGGCGTGGCCAAGCGCTTCTTCCTCTTTGCCAAGGGCGAAGCCAAGCTGGACGCCACCATCAGCTACCTCAACGACGGCAGCCTGCACCTGAGCATCCGCCCGCACGGCGACTACAAAGCCGCGCCGCTGCGCGAAGGCATCGTGCAGTTCGCCCCCGTACCCGGCAGCGATGCGCTGGAAGTGCAATTCGCCGAGCGCAGCGCGCGCCTGTCCATCTACCGCAACGGCAGCGCCGTCGAAGTCTTTGCCGCGCGCGGCCACGACAGCATCACCTGGATCGACCCGCTGAGCCAGAGCGAAGGCGAAGGCGAAGGCGGCGGCCTGGCAGCGCCCATGCCCGGCAAAGTCGTCTCCTTCGCCGTGCAACCCGGCGACAAGGTCAAGAAAGGCCAGCCGCTGGCCGTGATGGAGGCCATGAAGATGGAGCACACCATCGTCGCCCCGCGCGACGGCGTGGTGGCCGAGCTGCTGTTCGCCCCCGGCGACCAAGTCATGGACGGCGCCGAACTGCTGACCCTGGGCAGCGCCAGCTGAGCGCGCCCGCCAAAGCCCCGGCACCATGACCCCGAAACGCCGCCGCTGGTTGATCGCCCTGCTCCTGCTGGGCATGTGCGCTGCCGCCGCGCTCTGGTGGTGGGCGCGCGTGCCCGTGTTCGATGCCGTGCAAGTGCGCCAAGGGCCGCTGCAGCAGACTGTGGTCGCCACTGGCCGCGTGGACAGCGCCGCGCGCCTGACTCTCGGCAGTGAAACCATTGGCACCGTTGCGCAGGTGCTGGTGCGCGAAGGTCAGCAGGTGGCAGCTGGCGAGCTGCTGCTGCGATTGCGCGCGCACGAAGCCGAGGCCCAGGTTCACAAGGCCCAGGCCGAGCTGGCCCAGGCCCAGCTGCAACTGCGCAATCTGCAGGTGGTCGATGCCCCTGTCAGCGCCCAGGCGCTGCAGCAGGCGCAGGCTGCACTGCAACTGGCGCGGCGCGAGCATGAGCGCACCCAGGCGCTGGTGGCGCAGGGCTTTCTGGCCCAGGCCCACCTCGATGCGGCCGGCAACGCACTGGCGGCCGCGCAGGCACAGCTGCGCAGCGCCCAGGCCCAGCACGCGGCGCGGCAGGCTGGGGGCACGCAACAGGCGTTGGCCCAGGCACGGCTGCAGCAGGCCCAGGCCCAGCTGCAACAGGCGCAGGCACAGCGCCAGTCGCTGGACATCCGCGCGCCTGCAGATGCGCTGGTGCTGGCACGCCAGGTTGAGCCCGGTGACGTGGTACAGGCCGGCCGCACGCTGCTGGAGCTGGCGCAGACAGGCCAGACCCGCATCGAAGCCAGCGTCGATGAGAAAAACCTTGCCCTGCTGCAGCTGGGCATGGCCGCGCAGGCCGTGGCCGACGCCTATCCGGGCCAGGGCTTTGCCGCCGAGCTGGAGCACATTGCACCGGGCATCGATGCGCTGCGCGGCACAGTTGGCTTGCGGCTGCATGTGCCACAGCCACCGCCCTTTCTGCGCCCGGACATGAGCGTTTCGGTCGAGCTGCTGGCCAGGCAGCGGCCCAACGCCTTGATCCTGCCAGCCGATGCCGTGCAACACAGCGACCAGGCGCACTGGGTCTGGCGTCTGCAGCAAGGCCGCGCCCAGCGCACGCCGGTGACGCTGGGCATCCAGGGCATCGGACAGGTCGAGGTCAGCGCCGGCCTGCAGGCGGGCGATTGGGTTCTCTACCCCAACGCGGCGCTGCGCGAGGGCCAGCGCGCCGCCGTGCGCGGCCCATCCGGCGAGCGCGTCGCACCATGAGCAGCGCCCTCGCCACACCGCCGCAGCGGCCCCATCGCCAGCGCCTGCCCTTCGTCTGGATGGTGGCGCTGCGCTTTCTGCGCGAGGGGCGCGTGCAAACCGCGCTGGTGCTGGCGGGCATCACCATCGGCGTGGCGGTGGTCGTGTTCCTTGCCGAGCTGATTGGCGAACTGCAGCGCAGCACCATTGCGCGCGTGCTGGGCAACCAGGCGCACATCGTCATGCGCCCGCTGGAGGAGCGCAACGTGCGCGCCAGCACGGGCGACGCCGCCGCCATCATCGAGCCACGCCCGCAACGCCTGCGCGCCATCGACCAGTGGCAGTCCATGCTGGCGCTGGCCGAGCAGATGGATGGCGTGCGCGCAGTCTCGGCGCTGGTCAGCGGCCCGGCCTTTGCCGTGCGCGGCCGCGCCAGCAAATCGGTGGCCGTGCTGGGCATGCAGCCCCTGCGCTATCTGAACATCGTCAAGATGCACGAATACATGGTGCAGGGCCAATTCGCACTCAGCGGCAACCAGGCCATCATCGGCATCGACTTGGCTGAGGATCTGGGCGCCAGCGTGGGCGACAAAATTTTTCTGCGCACGGCCGAAGGCCGCAGCGAAACCCTGCAAATCGCCGGCCTGTTCGACATTGGCACGCGCGACCTGAACCGCCGTTGGGTGTTCACCACCATGACGCTGGCGCAGAACCTGCTGGATCTGGCCGGCGGCGCCTCCACCATCGAGATTGCCGTGCACGAGCTGTTTGCCGCCAAGCACATCGCCCAGCGGCTGGCCGCGCGCAGCGGCCTGCAGGCCGAGAGCTGGATGGACACCAACGCCCAGCTGCTCAAGGCGTTGCGCAGCCAGGCGGCCTCCAACCGCGTCATCAGCAGCTTCACCGTGCTGGTCGTGGCGCTGGGCATTGCCAGCGTGCTGGTGGTCTCGGCCGTGCAAAAGCAAAAGGAGATCGGCATCCTGCGCGCCATGGGTGCGGCGCAGCGGCAAATCCAGGCCATTTTTTTGCTGCAGGGCGGCCTGCTGGGGCTGGCCGGCTCGGCCCTGGGCCTGCTGCTGGCGCTGGCGCTGCTGACGGGCCTGGGGCGCATGGCGCCCGGGAGCATTTTTGCCGACGTGCGCCTGGGCCTGCCCACCATGGCCGCCACCATGGCCGGGGCCGTGCTGATCGGCCTGGCCGGCGCCTGGTGGCCAGCGCGGCGCGCCAGCCGGCTGGAGCCGGTGCAGGCCATCAAAACCTGATGCCGCCAACGCGCTGCACCGACTTGCCAACTTACCGTCCGCCAACTGCTATGCCCGATGCCGCCGCACTGCCTCCACCATCTGCCGCCCCCGCACCGGCCCCCACGCCCGTGCTGGAGCTGCGCGGCGTGCGCAAATCACACAACGTTGGCACGCCGGTGGAAATTGAAATCCTGCACGGCATCGACCTGCGCATTGCCGCCGGTGAGTTCTGCGCCTTGGCCGGGGCCTCAGGCTCGGGCAAGAGCACCTTGCTGAACGTGATCGGCCTGCTTGAGCCGGCCACCAGCGGCGACATTCTCATCGACGGCCGCAGCACCAGCGGCCTGAGCGAGCGCCAGCGCACTGCCCTGCGCGGCCGCAGCATCGGCTTTGTGTTTCAGTTCCACCATCTGCTGCCGGCCTTCAGCGCGCTGGAGAATGTGCTCATGCCCGCCAGCATCGCCCACAACAGGGCGCGCGAGCAGGACGTCGAGCGCGCGCTGCAATTGCTCGACCGCGTAGGGCTGCGCGCGCACGCGCACAAAAGGCCACACGCCCTCTCGGGCGGGCAGCAGCAGCGCGTGGCCATTGCCCGAGCGCTGCTGCCCGCGCCGCGCCTGTTGCTGGCCGACGAGCCCACCGGCAACCTCGACAGCCAAACCGCGCGCGAAATTTTTGCGCTGCTGCGCGAGTTCAGCGCCGAGCAATCGGCCCAGCAGCGCAGCGCCTGCCTGATCGTCACGCACGACCCACAGCTGGCGGGCAGCTGCGACCGTCAGCTGCTGATGCAAGATGGCCGTCTGGCCCAGTCATAGCCAGGGGCAGGGCAAAATCCACGCGAAACGCACATACAAGCACGCACACACGCCAACTGTGCGCGTGTGTGCACCCCACACCCAGCACCCCTTCCGCCGCAGGGTATCTTTGACGCCTTTGAAAACAACGGAAATCAAACCATGGACTTTCATCTCTGGCTGGCCTACTTTGCCGCTACCTGGCTGATCGCGCTGTCGCCCGGCTCTGGCGCGGTGCTGTCCATGAGCCACGGGCTGGCCTATGGCGTGCGCCAGGCCTCGGCCACCATCTGGGGTTTGCAGATTGGGCTGGCCTTCATCTTGCTGGTGGCCGGGGTGGGCGTGGGCGCGGTGCTGCTGGCCTCTGGCACGGCGTTCTGGGTAGTGAAGGTGGCCGGTGCGCTCTACCTATGCTGGCTGGGCCTCAAGCAATGGCGTGCGCCAGCGCACGTGGGCAGCCCATTGGACGCCGCAGACACGGCAGGCGCCGCACATGCGCCACACCTGCCCGCGCATCCGTCCGTACGCCAGCGCCTGCTGACCGGCGCGCTGACCAACGCCACCAACCCCAAAGGCATCGTCTTCATGGTGGCCGTGCTGCCGCAGTTCATCGACCCCCAGCGCTCGCTGGTGCTGCAGCTGCTGATCCTGCTGATCACCACGCTGGCGGTGGACGTGGTGGTGATGCACGGCTATGCGTTCCTGGCCTCGCGCCTGCGCGCGCTGCTGCGCACGCCACGCGCGCGGCGCGTGCAAAACCGCGTCTTCGGCGGCGTGCTCATGGCCATGGGCGCCAGCCTGCTGGCCGTGGGGCGCACGGCCCAGGCGGCCTGAGCCAAGCAAAGCGCCGCCAGCGCCATGGGAATGCCCGGGCACTGGCGCGCTGGCCGGTCTGGGCAGGCCCGTTCACTCGAAGCGCACGCGCACCGGCTGGGCGCCGGCCAAGCCCTCGTAGCGCAGCTCGGCGCTCTGCCCGGCCGCAGGCGGCAGCAGCGGCGAGAACGAGCCGACGCTGAGCACATCGCCCTGCTGGAGTTCGATGCCCTCAGCGCCCAGGGCCTGCACCAGCCAGAGCACGGCATTGAGCGGATGCTCCAGCACATCGCTGCCCTTGCCGCGCCCGAGCTCTTTGCCCTGCGCATCGCTGAGCGTGACCTCCATGGCCTTGAGCTGTTGCAGCAGCGCGGCCCGGCCAGCCTCGTCCTGGGGCACGGCCAGCGGCTCGCCAGCCACGCCCAGACGGGCGCCGACGTTGATGGCGCTCACGCCCGCGCCGTTGAGCTTGGGCGGGGCCTGCACCAGCAGGTCTGGCAGCTCCATGAAGGGGATGACCTGGTCCATGGCAGCCAGCGCCTGCGCGGGCGTGCGCGCCTGCTTGAGCGCCGCCGGATCAGCCACGCGCAGCAACAGGTCGGCCTCGAACAGCGGCCGGGCGCCAAAGCGGGCCGGCACCGTCGCGCCATTGGGCAGCAGCATGCCTTCGTAGAGCTTGCCCCACACGGGCTGGTCGGTGTTGAAGCGCTTTTGCACCGCCGGGTTGGTCAGCCCGGCCTTGTAGCCCACGACCTTGCCCAGGCGCTGCGCCAATGCGGCATTGAACTTGGCGCGCGTGCAAGCGCCATCGGCAGCGCTCAGATCGCCCGGCGGGTTGTCCACCGGGGTTTTCTCCAGATAGCCCGTCACCCAGGCCTGGATCTGCGCGTCGTCCAGGCACTGCGCCTGCGCGCTGCCCACGGCCCCCAGCGCTGCAGCGGCCAGCCAGGCAGCGGCTGCGCGCCGCATCGTCGTCGTGTGCTTCATGGTGTCTCCTGATCGTTCAGAACTTGTTCAAAGCGGCAGATTCTGCCGCCCGCAGCCAGCGGCCTGCAAGCCGGTCAAACCCCGAAGCCATCGTCGGCGGCAATGACAGCGCCGTTGACGAAATGGCTGGCGCCGCTGGCCAGCAGCACGATCAGCCCGTCCAGATCCTCGGGCTGGCCGACTTTTTTGCGCGGCAGCATCTGGATGAGTTTCTTGCCCGCCTCGGTCTGGAAGTGCGCGCGGTTGATCTCGGTCTCGATGTAGCCTGGGCACAGCGCGTTGACGTTGATGCCAAAGCGGCCCCACTCCAACGCCATGGCCCGGGTCATCTGCACCACGCCGGCCTTGCTGACGGCGTAGATGCCGATCATGGGCAGCACGCGCAGGCCCGCCATCGAGGCCACGTTGATGATGCGCGCGCCCTGCAGCGCGCCGCCGGCGGCCTGGGCGCGCGCGATCATTTGCCGCGCCACGCCCTGGGCGACGAAGAAAGCGCCCTTGAGGTTGGTGTCCAGCACGAAATCCCAGTCCTGCGGCGTGACGTCCTGCAGCTTTTGCGTGGTGCTCACGCCCGAGTTGTTGACCAGGATGTCGATCGGCCCGGCCTGGGCCTGGGCATCGGCCAGCGCCGCCTCGATGCTGGCCGGGTCGGTCACGTCCATGGCCGTGATGAAGGCGCGCCCGCCGGCCTGCGCGATGCGCTCTTGCACCGCCTGCAGCGCATCGCGGCGGCGGCTGGCCAGCACGACGGTGGCGCCGGCCGCGGCCAGCGTCTGCGCAAAACGGCTGCCCAGCCCGCTGGATGCGCCCGTCACCAAGGCCACGCGGCCCGCCAAATCGATGGTGTATGCCATGTCGTTCTCCATGTACAGCGGGCAGGGCCTGTACGCCCTGGCAGCGCTGAGGTTGCTTGTATCATTGGCACCCGAACCGTGCCGCCCGCCGCGCTGGCCTGCGCCCTAGGGTTGTTGAGATTGGATTTGCCAAGCGGTTTTTCGAGGCAAAAGTCGCAGCTGCTGCGCAGTTTTGACCGAAAACACCGCTGCAACACTCAATCTCAATATCAATCGCCCCTAGCGCAGCCACCTGCGGCGGTTGCGCATTGTCGGCGTCAGCCTGCCCCGATGTGCGTCACCAGCCGGACATGGTTTCTCAGAGCCCGTGCGCGATCTGGGTGCGAGTGGGCAAGAGGCGGTCTAGGATGGGATGCGGGGATTGACAACGCCGCAAACCGCCCGATGCCGCGCCTCTTGCCGCCCCGAGTCGAGTTCGTGCGCAGGCTCTCAAATAAGCCTCCCACAAGTCCGGCGCAGCCGGCCCGCCCCCACAGGAATCGAGCATGACCAACGAAGAAATCCTTGCCCAGTACGGCCCGCGAGAATCGATGGAATACGACGTGGTGATCGTCGGCGGCGGGCCCGCCGGCCTGGCCACTGCGATCCGCCTCAAGCAGCTGGCGGCAGCCAAGGAGCAGGAGCTCAACGTCGTGGTGCTGGAGAAAGGCTCCGAGCCCGGCGCCCACATTCTCTCCGGCGCCGTGATGGACCCGATTGCGCTGAGCGAGCTGATCCCCGACTGGAAAGAAAAAGGCGCGCCGCTGAACCAGCCCGTCAGCGCCGACGAGGTGCTGCTGCTGAGCGAGACTGGCGCTACCAAGACCCCGGCCGCGCTGGTGCCGAACAATTTCCACAACGAAGGCAACTACGTCATCAGCCTGGGCAATGTGGTGCGCTGGCTGGCCCAGCAGGCCGAGGCCCTGGGCGTGGAGATCTTCCCCGGCTTTGCCGCCACCGAGGTGCTCTACGACGAAAATGGCGCCGTCAAGGGCATTGCCACGGGCAACATGGGCATCGGCAAGGATGGCCAGCCCACCGGCGAATTCCAGCTGGGCATGGAGCTGCACGCCAAGTACACCGTGTTTGCCGAAGGCGCGCGCGGCCAGCTCGGTCGCCAGCTGCTGGCGCGCTTTAACCTGCAGGAGGGCAAGGCCCCGCAGAGCTTTGGCATCGGCATCAAGGAGCTGTGGGAAATCCCCGCTGAGAAAGCCCAGCCCGGCCTGGTGGTGCACACCGCCGGCTGGCCGATGGACAAGGACACCTTCGGCGGCGGCTTCCTCTACCACATGGAGGGCAACAAGGTCACGCTGGGCTTTGTCGTCGGGCTGGACTACAAGAACCCCTGGCTGAGCCCGTTCGAGGAAATGCAGCGCTGGAAAAAGCACCCGGCCATCCTCAAGCACATCGAGGGCGGCAAGCGCCTGGGCTATGGCGCGCGCGCCATCAACAATGGCGGCATCCCCAGCCTGCCCAAGACCATCTTCCCCGGCGGCGCTTTGGTGGGCTGCAACGCCGGCTACCTCAACGCCAGCCGCATCAAGGGCAGCCACGCGGCCATCAAGAGCGGGATGCTGGTGGCCGATGCGCTGTTCGACGCCATTGCCGCCGGCCGCCAGCGCGATGAGCTCACTGCCTACCCTGAGGCCTTCGAGAAAAGCTGGCTGT
This sequence comes from Vandammella animalimorsus, assembly GCF_002288875.1. NCBI lineage: Bacteria > Pseudomonadati > Pseudomonadota > Betaproteobacteria > Burkholderiales > Comamonadaceae > Vandammella > Vandammella animalimorsus. The sequence goes on from NZ_NTBH01000009.1 coordinate 11,414, forward strand.
ACCAAGAACTCAAGGCGGCCAGCAACTTCAAGCCTTGGTTCAAGAAGGGCCGCACCATCGGCATGTTGATGGCCGGGGTGGAGCACTGGCTGCTGCCCAAGCTGGGCGTGAAGGTGCCGCCCTGGACGCTGAAGAACCCCGCGCCCGACCACAGCTTCCTCAAGCCAGCGGCTGAGTGCGCCAAGATCGACTACCCCAAGCCCGATGGCACGATCACCTTTGATCGTCTCTCCAGCGTGTTCATCAGCAACACCAACCACGGCGAGGACCAGCCCGCGCACTTGACGCTCAAGGACCCGAGCGTGCCCATCGAGATCAACCTGCGCAAGTTCGGTGGCCCCGAGTCGCGCTACTGCCCGGCAGGCGTGTACGAGTTCGTGGACGACGCTGGCAGCGAGGACGGCAAGCGCCTGCAGATCAACGCGCAGAATTGCGTGCACTGCAAAACCTGCGACATCAAGGATCCGACGCAAAACATCGTCTGGGTGGCCCCAGAAGGCGGTGGCGGGCCCAACTACTCGGACATGTGATCGCCGCCCGCACCGCCCGTCACATGCAGCCCGGCATATGCCGGGCTTTTTGCTGGCTGCTGCGCTACTATGCGGGATCAAACGCCTTGCCCGCGCCAGAGCAGCCCGCAGGCCTGGCGCGCTGCCATGCAGGGCGACATTCACATCACACACACGTAGGGAGTCCAACCGCCATGTTCGTCACACGCCGACCCACACGCCTTCTCTCTGCCGGCCTGCTCGCCAGCGCTGCGGCCCTGGCCGCGCTGGCCACTCTGGCGGCCCCCGGCAGCGCCTCAGCGCAGCAGACCTACAAATGCAAGGGGCCGGGCGGCAAAACCATCTACCAGCAAACCCCTTGCGCCGGGGCTACCTCCGGCGGGCGCCTGGTTGACGACGTCACGCGCCAGCGCCAGATCAACCGCCAGCAACGCAAGGACGATATCGCGCAGGAGCGCGTCGACCGGCTGCAACTGCAGCGCGCAGAGCTCGACAAGCTGCGCCCGCCAGCGGCGAGTGCCGCTGCAGACAACAGCAGTGCCGCTGCAGCAACGAGCGCCAATGCCACCGGCAGCGCCACAGCCGCCAACGGCACGACAGCCACCGCCAGCGGTAGTGCCCCAGCCACTGTAAACAGCGGCAGCGGCCCGACACCCTCGGTCGCGCCGCAGGTCGCGCCCACTGCCCAGCAATGATGGCTGGCCGCGCCAGGGCGGCTTTTGGCCTGCACGCGCCCTGACAGTCAGCGCCTGTTCAAAGGCTTTTTTGATCTCTTGAATGCAAATCAGCGGCCCGCGCTGTAGCGGGCCAGCAATTGTTCGGCGTTGCGCTTGCGCTGGGCATTGAGCGCCTGCACGTGGGGGCGCTGCGCCATGCGCGCCAGATAATCCTGCGCCTGCAGCTCGGCCAGCGCATCCTGGCCGTAGAGGGCACGCGTGGCGCTGCTGATGAGCGGCAAGTGCACGATAGCAGCGCAATCGGCCCAGCTCAGTGCATCGCCGATCAGGAACGGGCGGGAGAAGTCGGCCAGCCGGGCAAAGGCCGGCACGTTCTTCTTCAGCAACCGCGCCGCCGTCTGCTGCACTTCGTCGCTGACGCGACCGCCAAACAAGGCTTGCGGGTACAGGGTGCGCGCCACCAGCTCCAAATGCAGCTCCATGTGGCGCACCAGCTCCCGCACCTTGGCCGCCTCGTATGCATCGGCCGGCAACAACGCTGGTTGCGGATGGATGGCCTCAATGTATTCGAGCATGGGCACGGATTCGCTCACCGTCCCCTGGGGCGTGAGCAGGTACGGCACCTTGCCCAAAGGGCTGGCGCTGCGGTCCACGTCCTCCAGCCAGACCAGCCGCTCCTCGAAAGGCACAGCCTTCTCCAGCAGGGCCAGCTTGACCAGGTTGTAGTAATTGCTGGCTGCAAAGCCACAAAGGGTGAGCATGTCGTTCTCCTGTCGGTGAGTGGGGTGTTGGCAGGTATAGGCCATCCAATACCGGCGCGCTACATGCGCCAGGCGCGCCACAACAACAGTGGCGCGTCGCCTCGGCCGATGCTGGGGCGATGGTAGTAATTGGCATAGCCGCTGGCTTCGATCTTTTCCAGAATGCGCAAACCGCCTTGCGCCATGACGCGCAATTCCCAACCCGCGCGCCCGCTCAGGCGCTGCACCAGCGGCAAGCCTTCCTGCATGCACTCGCGCGCCCATTGCACCAGCGAGGCCATCAAATCGGCCAGGGGCTGTGGCGGCCTTGGCTGCTGGCAGGCTTGCTTTTGCATGGGGCGCGATACCCCGTAGGCGCTGGCATCGCGCTCGGGCACATACCAGCGCCCGCGCTCGATGTCGCGGCCCAGGTCCTGCCAGAAGTTGATCAGTTGCAAAGCCGTGCAAATGGCATCGCTTTGCTGCTGGGCCGTGGCGCTGTCCACCCCGTACAGGCGCAGCAGCAGGCGGCCAATGGGATTGGCCGAGCGCGCGCAGTAGTCCAGCAGCTCGGCACGGTCGGCGTAGCCCTGGCCCGTGGCGGTCTTTTTCACATCCTGTTCAAAGGCGTCGAGCAGGGCATCGAAAGGCTCCAGGGGCAGATCGAACTCCGTGCGGGCATGTTGCACGGCGGCAAAGATGGGTTGCCAATGCTGCGGCGGCACGATCTCGCCATGCAGGCACAGCCGGTATTCGCGCAGCAGCTGCAGGCGCTCGGCCATGGGCAGCTGCCCCTCATCGGCCAAGTCATCGGCCGTGCGCGCGTAGTGGTAGATGGCCGCCACCGGCGCACGCAAGCGGGCCGGGCACAGCCAACTGGCCACCGGGAAGTTCTCATAGTGCCCCACGGGCTGAAAGGCAAAGGGTTGTCGCTGCATAGCGCCGTATTATTTGCCAACCCGGCTACGGCCTAGGGTTGTTGAGATTGGATTTGCGAAGCAGTTTTGCGAGGCAACTGCCGCAGATGCAAGGCCAACGCGCGCGCAAGGCCTGAACAGCTTGCAAGCGCTGTCAACGCAGCAGCTGCGCAGTTTTGACCGAAAACACCGCCGAAACACTTCACCCCGAGCGTGGCTGCCCTCAAAGTCCTCCACTGCGTGCAAACCCCTTGTGCTTCAACGCGCCTTGCCTTTCGGCGCGAAAGGCGATCATGGCGTCGATGGAAGCGCTCTGCGCCCATCATGCGGATGTGCATCCAGCTGATGGGCAGTACGCTGGCGTCGCCATAGGGGGCGGCGCTGACGGTGCCGATGGCGCACTCATCGCCCGCCATGCTGGTGCACCAGCGCGCACAGGTCTTTGACCTGTTCTTCAAAAACGCCGTGGGTAGCTGGGGTCGGTGATCATGATGCAGGCCCGTTGCTGGCTGTATTGCGCGCACTTGGCTTGCAGGTCGGCCATATCCACGTTGCCTTACGCGTCGGTGGCGGTGACGGACGACTTTGAGACCCGCCATTTGGGCGCTGGCGGGGATGAGGCACACGTCGCGCTGGCCCTGACCGCGCGCTTGTTGCCCTGTCGCTCGGGCCTGCAATCCTCGTGGTTGGCGGGCTGGTATGCCTCAGCGGGAGCCGGTCGCCGCATCCACCAAATCAGTCGGATAATATTGATTTTTTCTTAATCCCGCATCCTGGATATTCAATAAAATCACGACCAGCGCGATATCAAAACACCAATAACCAAAATAAGCGCCGCCCGCGCCTTTCAGGTTGTCAGACCAGTAAATAGGCGATATTTTCTTTTTCCAGCTGCTGATATATTTTTGCAGTAGCGCTTCACGCTGCTCTGGAGCAGAGCGCCAAACTTCCAGCAATGGCGCGTAAACGTTCGGGAACGCGCATTCCTCAGCCATAGGGCGGTTTACGTCCCCCAAGGCACGGGCCGCCTCGTCTATCAGCGCATCTTTGCCCGCGTGACCTATCGCATTCAATAACCGATGCGTTTCTTCAGGGGTAAAGCGCAAGGCCGCGCTGAAGGCCATCATGGTCAATGCGTCATAAACGGTGTCCAGCGTTACTCGTGTGTATTGTTCGCATGTTTTTTTGAATTCGCTGGGAGTATTCTCTATGACGCGTTGCTGGATTTCCTTGGTCTGCATCCATAACAGCACATGCGGACGAATGTCTTCCAGACTGTCGCCCCGGCTAAACCGGTATATGCAACTGATGAATGCATCATGTACAAGCGTATATGACCGGCCAATACGTCCTTCGACATTCGAAAACGTTTCAACATCCAGACGTTTTTCTATGGCAATATCATTCAGGATGATGTGCTCATCAAAATAGGCTTTATCCTTGTGTTTATCTCTAATCATGGTTTTCTGGATTGAGCCTTGGAGAAATCAGCATCCACCGAAGGGGCCGTAAACAACATCGTCATCATCCATTCGCTTCATGAATTCATCTTGGTCTGGCATTTCACTAGCATAAATCCCCCACTGTTCTTTGACATGAATACCCCATTCACTTGCCTTAAGCATCGCGATAGGCGCCAATATCTCTACAGGATATAGGCCATCGGATATCAATTTTTTTAGCGCCCTTTTGACAGCCTCCTCATAATCGGTCGATGCAGTATAGCAACTGGCATAGGCGTCACTCATGTTGCCCGGCATAATGGAGTTTTCCATTTTTCGAACATGGACCCGAATGATGAATACGTTATTCATTTTTCTCTCAAAAATTTTTCGTGGTTTTCATAATTTTGCTGTGTGTGTGGGGGGGCGAAAAGTGCATAACACGCTCTAGGTTTCACATCCCGCGCGATCATATGGCCGCTTGTTGAACAGATCAGGCCGCTCTCGGTGCCATAGTTTCATGGCCTGCATGGGCGTTTGACCCTTGAGGGCAGACTGCGGCAGTTGGTGCGCCGTGTGCGGGCGGCCATACACGCTTTGGCGGTTTTTCCACCTGTAGACCGTCTGCTCGCTGATGCCATAGCGCTGGGCCTGCGCTCAGGCTCTCTTGACTATGTTGTATCGCTCGGCGGGTTGCCTCTGTCGTCGTGGCGCTTGCATGAAGAATCTGGCCCATAGTCCTTCCTTCCATTCGGGGGAGAAGATTGAACCATCAAAGTCTGGGATCAAACACCAGGGGCTGTTGAGATTGGGTTTGTGAAGCGGCTTTTCGGGGCAACAGCCGCAGTTGCTGCGCAGTTTCGACAGAAAACACCGCCGCAACACTTCATCCCAACGGCCCCGAGCGTGGCTGTCCTCAAAATCCTCGCGCCGCGTGCAAGCCCCTTGTGCCTCAACGCGCCTTGCCAGAGGCGGGCTGTACCGTCGTCCACTGCGGCATAGGCACGTCGTTGGCGCGGTAGATGGTCTGCACGTTCTTGCGCATGGCCCAGGGGCGGATCTGGTGGTGCAGCGGCAGGTAGTAGTACTCGTCCTTGACGATTTGCAGCGCCTGGCTTAGTTGCGCATCGCGCTTGGCCTGGTCGGTTTCCGTACGCGCAGCGGCGATCACCGCATCGAGCTTGGCGTCCGACAGGCGACCCATGTTGAAGTTGCCGGCGCTGCCCCCCTCGCGCGTGTGCGCCAGCGAGTCCAGCGTGTACAGCGCATCGAAAGTGGCCACGCCCCAGCCGTACAGATAGACGCTGGCATCGTGGCTGGCGACTTTCTTCGAATAGGTAGCCATGGGCATGGTGCGCAGCTGCGTCTTGATGCCCACGCGCGCCCACATGGCGGTAACGGCCTGGCAAATGGCCTCGTCATTGATGTAGCGGTCGTTGGGGCAGTCCAGCTCCAGCGAGAAGCCCTCGGGGTAGCCCGCCTCAGCCAGCAGCTTGCGGGCGGCCTCTGGGTCGTAGGCGCTGGCGCGCTGCTCCAGCTGCTGCGACCAGCCATGCACCATGGGCGCCACCATGGCCCCGGTGGGCACGGACAGGCCGCGCATGATGCGCTTGTGGATGGCATCGATGTCGATGGCCTGGTAGAGCGCCTGGCGCACGCGCCGATCCTTGAGCGGGTTGCGATCCTTGACGCTGCCATAGAGCAGCTCGTCGCGGTGCAGATCCAGACCGAAGAAAATCGTGCGGTACTCGGCCCCTTCCAGGATGCGGATGTCGGCATTGGCTGCCAGGCGCTGCAAGTCCTGCGGCGGCGGGTCGTTGATGAAGTCCACCTGATTGCTCAGCAGCGCGGCCGTGCGCGTGGCCGCTGAGGCAATGGGCGTGAACACCACTTCAGTCACATTGCCCTCGGGCCGATCCCACCACTGCTCATTGCGCGTCAGGCGGGTGCGCGTGTCGGGCTGCCAGCTCTGCAGCACGAACGGCCCGGTGCCATTGGCGTGGCGCGCGGCGTGGTTCTCCTTTTTGGCGGCAAAGTCCTGCGAGAGCACCGAGTTGTGCTCCTCCGCCCAGGCCTTGTTCATGATGCGCGCGCCGATCAGCTCGCGCAGCAGCAAGGGGCTGGGGCCCTTGAGATCGAGCTGCACCGTCATGTCGTCGATCTTCTCGACCTTGGCGATGCTGCGCACGTAGGCGCCCATGTTCGAGGGCGGCGTCATTGCGCGCTGCAGCGAGAACACCACATCATCGGCCGTCATCGTCGCGCCATTGTGAAAGCGCACCCCTTCGCGCAGCTTGAACTGCACCCGCGTGGGGTTGATGAACGTCCAGCTGCTGGCCAGCGCCGGCTCGATGCGGAACTCCTTGTCATAGCGCGTCAAACCCTCGTACACCAGCTGCACGAAGGTGTTGGTCATCAGGTGGTTCTGCGCATGGGGGTCAAAGGTCAGAATGTCATTGGCCGCCGCCCAGCGCAAAGTCTCGGCCTGCGCCACACCAGCAGCGCCACAGGCCAGCGCTGCGCTCAAAGCCGCAGCGGCCAGCGGCGTCTTCCAAGGCATGGCCCAGGGCTGGAGGGATTTTTTCATGGTCTTCCTTTCACAATTTGCCAGGCACAGCGCACACTGACTGCGCGCCATCGCGGCGCATTGTCGCACCGGCGCTCAGAGCCTGCAGAGCACTGCCGCACGCCCCAACAAAAGCGACCAGGTCAGCCGAGTAAAACACCCAACAACCCCCTTGGGCTCACTGAGGCGCTGCTATATTTGAACGCAGTTGGAAAGGCCCGCTGCGCACGCAGCCCAGCGCTTGGCTCACCCGCACCACAAGGCGCGCGGGGCACCCTAGGGGCCTGTCCTCAGAATCCACAACAACGCAACAAGGAGAATGCAATTGATCAAGGAAGTCACTGGCGACATTTTGCTGAGCAAGGCCGAACTGCTGGCCCATGGCATTTCGGCACAGGACCCGTTCGACAGCGGCCTGGCGCTGGCGCTGCGTGAGCGCTGGCCCTCGCTGGTCAAGGACTACCGCCACCACACCCACTCGCACGCCATCGAGGCTGGCGAGATCTGGCCTTGGGTGGGCGTGCAGGAAGAAGGCGGCGTGCGCCGCATCGTCAACCTGGTGACGCAAAACACCATGGGCCAAGGCCCCAGCGCCAAGCCCGGCAAGGCCACAGTCGAGAACGTGCGCCACGCACTGCAGAACCTGGCCAAGTACGTCAAGCAGGAAAACATCCGCAGCCTGGCCCTGCCGCGCCTGGCCACCGGCGTGGGCGGCCTGGAGTGGGAAGACGTCAAGCCGCTGGTGCAGCAGTACCTGGGCGAGTTGGACATCCCGGTCGTGGTCTATACCACCTACCACAAGGGTGAGCAGGCCGACGAGGGCCTGTGAGCATCTGCCCGGGCCATGAAACCTGGCCCAGGCGAAGCAAAAACACCACCGCCGCAGCGGTGGTGTTTTTTTGCGCCTTCGCGCCAGGCCAGGCGCGATGCGCAGCGCCAAACCAGTGAACGCGGGCTTTGAGGGACTCAGGCCGCCTTCAGCGCCTTGGCGTGGTGCGCGAAGTGATCGCCGATGAAGCTGGCGATGAAGTAATAGCTGTGGTCGTAGCCCGGCTGCATGCGCAGCGTCAGCGGGTGGCCCGCTTGCGCGCAGGCTGCCCGCAACAGCTCGGGCCGCAGCTGCCCGGCCAGAAACTCGTCGGCCTCGCCTTGATCGACCAGCAGCGGCAGGCGCTCTTGCAACGCCGTGCCCACCAGCGCCACCGCATCGTGCTGCCGCCATGCGGCCTGGTCATCGCCCAGGTAGGCGCGCAAGGCCTTTTGCCCCCAGGGCACTTGGCTGGGCGCGACGATGGGGCTGAAGGCGCTCACGCTCTGGTAGCGCCCCGGGTGGCGCAGCGCCAGCGTCAGCGCACCATGCCCGCCCATGCTGTGGCCGCTGATGGCGCGTGCGGCGCTGGCGGGAAAGTGCTGCTCGATCAGCGCGGGCAGCTCCTGCACCACATAGTCTTCCATGCGGAAATGCGCCGCCCAGGGCGCTTGCGTGGCGTTGACGTAAAAGCCCGCGCCCTGGCCCAGGTCGTAGGCGTCGTCATTGGCCACGCCTTCGCCGCGCGGCGAGGTATCGGGCGCCACCACGATCAGCCCATGCTGCGCCGCAAACGGCTGCGCCCCGGCTTTGGTGATGAAGTTCTGCTCCGTGCAGGTCAGGCCCGAGAGCCAGTACAGCACCGGGCACTTCTGCCCCGCCAGCGCCTGCGGCGGCAGGTAGATGCCGAACTTCATCGGCGTGCCGGTGCTCGTGGAATCGTGTTGCCAGACCTCCTGGCGGCCGCCAAAGCTGGCGCGCGACTCGATTTTTTCCATGCTTCAAACTCCAATCAGTGCAATGTGGTTTGAAAAACATCAACACCAGCGTCGCACTCGACGCAGGTACTCGGCATAGGGTTCGCCGAATTTCTGCAGCAGGATGCGCTCCTCCGGCCTGATCTGGAACCGCTGCAGGCAGGCGATGAACAGGACTACGCCCAAGAGCGCCAACGGATGCGCCAGCCACAGCGCCCAGCCCGTCAGGCACAGCGCCATGCCCAGATACATCGGATTGCGGCTATGGGCAAAGATGCCGGTGCTGACGATCTGGCTGGCAGCCTCCGGGGTCAGTGGATTGGCCGTGGTGGCATGGCGGCGAAAGGCCAGCACGCCAAGCGCGGCAATCACCACACCTGCCACTACCCACAACCCAGCAAAGCCCGCGCGTACTGGCAAGGCCAGCGGCAGCCGCCAGTGCGGCATGAGGGCAGTGCAGCCGTACATCGCCGCCGCCGACAAGGCCAACCACAGCAGCGGCGGGATTTTCAACTCAAGCGAACGCATCGTGGCGCACCTCAGTAATGCACCACCGAGCGAATCGACTTGCCCGCGTGCATCAAATCAAACGCGCTGTTGATTTCCTCCAGCCCCATGGTGTGGGTGACGAACGGGGCCAGTTGAATCTCGCCTTTCATGGCCTGCTGCACCATGCCGGGCAGTTCACTGCGGCCTTTGACGCCGCCGAAGGCCGTGCCCAGCCAGCGGCGGCCGGTAACGAGCTGGAAGGGGCGGGTGCTGATTTCCTGCCCCGCGCCGGCCACGCCGATGATGACGCTCTGGCCCCAGCCGCGGTGCGCGCATTCCAGCGCGGCGCGCATCACCTGCACGTTGCCAATGCACTCGAAGCTGTGGTCCACGCCCCAGCCGGTCATGTCGATGATGACTTGCTGGATGGGCTTGTCGTGCTCCTTGGGGTTGACGCAGTCGGTGGCGCCGAAGGTGCGCGCCAGCTCGAACTTGGCCGGGTTGGTGTCAATGGCGATGATGCGCCCGGCCTTGGCCAGCTTGGCGCCCTGGATCACGGCCAAGCCGATGCCGCCCAGGCCGAACACGGCCACGCTGTCGCCCTCTTGCACTTTGGCGGTGTTCTTCACCGCGCCCAGGCCAGTGGTCACGCCGCAGCCCAGCAGGCAAACCTGCTCGGGGTTGGCGGCGGGGTCGATCTTGGCCAGGCTGACCTCGGCCACCACGGTGTATTCGCTGAAGGTGCTGCAACCCATGTAGTGGTAGATGGGCTGGCCGTTGTAGCTAAAGCGCGTGCTGCCGTCGGGCATGACGCCCTTGCCCTGGGTGGCGCGCACGGCCACGCAGAGGTTGGTCTTGCCGCTTTGGCAGAACAGGCATTGGCGGCATTCGGCGGTGTACAGCGGGATGACGTGGTCGCCAGGCTGGACGCTGGTGACGCCCTCGCCCACATCGACGACGATGCCCGCGCCTTCATGCCCGAGCACAGCGGGGAAGATGCCTTCGGGATCCTCGCCGCTCAAGGTGAAGGCGTCGGTATGGCACACGCCGGTGTGGGTGATGCGGATGCGCACTTCGCCGGGCTGGGGCGGGGCCACGTCGATTTCAACGATTTCCAGCGGAGCGCCTGCCTTGAAGGCCACGGCGGCGCGGGATTTGAGGGTTTTGCCAGCGGTGTCGGCGGTGGCGGTCATGGCAGGTCTCCTTGGTGGGTGGGGGGCTAACGCAAGTAGGAACGCACCAGCGCCACGGCCTGGTCGATGGCTTGGTGCTGGCGCGCGTGGGCCGCATCGCGCGCGGCATCGGGGCCGCAGTCGGCGTGGCCGAAGGTCTCGCGCAAATGGCCTTGCAGCACCTCGGCCATCAGGCCGTTGACGGCGCCGCGCATGGCGGCCAGTTGCTGCAACACGGCGCCGCACTCGGCGCCTTCGGCAATGCTGCGCTCCAGCGCCTCGACCTGGCCGCGAATGCGGCGCAGCCGGGTGATGGCGCGTTTTTTCTCTTCGGGGGAATGGGGCATGGCTTGGCGGCTTGCAAATGGCGCGCGGCCCAGCACCGGGCGCAGGCCACATACTGCGGGGCAGTATAGCGAATGGCCTGCAAAAAGCCATGCGCAATGGCCATCGCGCAGGCAGAAAAAAACCCAACCGCAAGCGGTTGGGTTTTCAAAAGGTTTATTGAAGGCTGGCCTCAGAAGCTCGCCACCACCGACAGGCTGAACTTGCGGCCAGGCTGGCTGTAGGCGTCGATGGTTGGCAGATCGGCCGCCAGGCCGCGCACATCGCCCCAGCGCCAGTACTTGCGGTCGGTCAGGTTGTGCACCGCCGCGTTCAGGCGCACGTCGCCATGGGCGTGGCGCAGCAGGCGCCATTGGCCGCTGAGGTCGAACGTGGTCGCCGCAGCCGGCAGGAAGGGCACGGTGGGCGCGGCGCGCGGGTCGCTGGCGCGCGCCACGTCGCCGGCCTTCTTGGCCCAGCGGTGCGTCATGTCCAGACGCACCATCCAGGCTGGCTGGGCATAGCGCACGCCCAGGTTCAGGCGCGCGGGCTGCACGCTGTCGATGGGCTGGTTGTCAGCCTTGTTGCGGCCACGGGCCATGCCGAAGGCCGCCGGGAAGGACAGCTCGCCGCCGGCCACTTGCGGCAGGCGATATTCGCCGGCCAGCTCAAAGCCGCTGATGCTGGCGCGACCAGTGTTGATGGCCTGGAACACCAGTGGATCGCCGGGGCGGCCCGTGCCAGCCACGCGCTGGTTGTCGAGGATGAAATCGCGGTAGCGGCCGTGGAAGGCTGCGGCCTCCAAGCGCCAGCGCTCGCCCTGGCCCTTCACACCCAGTTCCACGTGCTGGGTCTTCTCGGGCTTGAGGTTGGGGTTGGGCACGGTCATGTAATGGCCGATGGGGTTTTCAAAGAAACGATTGAGCTGGTCGGCCCCCGGCGTGCGAAAGCCCGTGGCCCACTGGCCGTAGAGCGTCCAGTCCGGCGTCACGTCCAGCGTGGCCCCCAGGCGCGGCGACAGGGCCGAGCCGCTGCGGTTGGCGGCCATGCCTGCAAAGCCCTTGGTGCTGGCGGCGATGCGGTAGCGATCCCAGCGCAGGCCGGGGATCAGGCTCCAGCCGTTGCCGATGATCTCGTCCTGCACGTACAGGCCGATGGCGGTCTCGGTGGTGTCTGGAAAGCGCTTGAGCGGGAAGGTTTCGCCCGCTGGCGGCGTCATGCCGGTCTGCAGGTTGTCGGCCTCGGTGCGCGCGCCATCCAGGCCATAGGCCAGCTTGTGCGCCAGCGCGCCCGTGCGCAGCAGCTTCTCGGCCTGTACGCTGGCCTGCAGCAGGTTCTCATGGTCCAGCGTGTCGCGCACCTGGGCGGGCCGGCGTTCGCGCGTGTTCTCGAAATGCTCCAGCGAGCGCAGACGCTGATAGGCCAGCGAGGTGCGCAGCGAATCGGCCACCGGGCTGTCCAGCTCGAACTGGCCCTGCCAGCTCAGGCGGCGGCGCTGGTTGTCCGTTTTGCCCGAAGCCGTCAGCGTGGTCACGCCGCGCGAGACGGAGCCATATTGCGACAGCAGCTGCAAATCGTCGCGCTTGCTGACGTATTCGGCCGAGAAGGTGTGGCGCTGCGCCGCATTGGGCTGCCAGACCAGCTTGCCCAGCAGCGCTGCATCGCGCGTGTCCTCAGGGTTGGGTTTGGTGCGCAGCGCGCTGGCGCTGTCGTTGCTGCCGCGGTTGTCCAGCGCGTGGCCCTTGAGCGCGCTGCCCGAGAGCAGCCATTGCACACTCTCGCTGGCCTGGCCTGCCACCGTGGCGCTGGCGCGCACGGCGCGGCTGTCGCCCTCATAGCCCAGGCCGACCTGGCCGCCCAGCGTCTTGCCGCCGCCCAGGTAGCTGGCTGGGCGGCGGGTGAAGAACTGCACCACGCCGCCGATGCCGTCCGAGCCGTACAGCGCCGAGGACGGGCCCTTGATGATCTCCACGCGCTCGACCAGGCCGAAGTCCACGTTGTCGCGGCTGGATGCGCCAAAGCTGTAGCCGCGCGGCATGCGCACGCCGTCCACCAGCATCAGCACGCGGTTGCCTTCCAGGCCGCGGATGTTGAAGCCGGCATTGCCGCTGCGCCCGTCGCGGCTGTTGATGGTCATGCGGTTGGAGCGGCGCTCCACCGTCACGCCAGGCACGGTCTCGGCCAGCTCGCGGATGTCGCCCAACTGGCGCTCTTGCAGAGCCTGCTCCTCGACCACTTGGGCGCTGGCCGGCACTTCGCGCAGCGTGCGTTCACTGCGTGTGCCGGTCACCACCACGGAGGGCAATTCCTTGTCGTCCGCCTGTTGTTTTTCCTGCAGGGGCGCAGCGGCAGTTTGTGCCAGGGCGCTGCCGCCAAACAGGCAGCATGCGGCCGCCAGGGCCAGTGGCGTGCAGCGCATGGCCAATGGGCCAAGGCCCTTGTGAGCTTGGTGTGGGGTCATTGCTGAATCCAGTTAAAAAGAATGATGAAAATTGTTCTTATTCTAGTTATAGATGTTACCAATAGTCAATGAATTGCATCCTGCGCAGTCGATGGCTGCGGCTGTGATGGTGGCCCTTGTTGCAAATTCGCCATGGCGGCGGCTGCCTCTGCGCACATGAAAAACCCCGCAGGGCTTGGCCTTGCGGGGTTGGAGGTTGAGTTTGAGGTTGGGGCTTGCCACTTGCCCGTGGCTGCAGCGCAGCAGCAAGAGACAGCAGGCCCAGTCATGCCGCATCCTGCGCGGACAGACAAGGCTGAGCCGCCAAGGGGCTGCAAGCGGCGCCAAAACCTTTGGGGCTGGGCAGAAGGCAGAGCGCGGCGGCGCGCCAGCGCTCAATCGGGCAGCACAGCGGTGACTTCGATTTCCACCTTGGCGCGGTCTTCCACCAAATCGGCCACCTGCACAGCCGTCATGGCGATGTTGAAGTTGCCGATCAGCTCGCGGTAGGCTTTGCCGATTTCAGGGTAGGCGGCAACGTATTCCTTCTTGTCCTTGACGTACCAGGTCATGCGCACGATGTGCTGCGGGCCTGCGCCGGCCTCGGCCAACACGGCCACAATGTTTTGCAGTGCCTGGCGGACCTGGCCGCCCAGCTCATCGGTGTGGAAGACGCCTTGGCCATCCCAGCCGATCATGCCGGCGACGTAGATTTGCGTGCCGCGCACGGCCACGCCGTTGGCATAGCCTTTGGGGCGTGGCCAGCCTTGGGGGAGCAGGACTTGCATGGGGATTTCCTTTGTTTGTTAAGAAAGTTCAGGGCGCGCGACGCTGGTGGCCAAGCCAGCGGCTGACGCTGGCTGCATGGGCACTAGCGGCAGCGCCTGCAGCGCGGCGCGCACGTCTTCGGGGATGGCGATGGCCTGGTGCGTATCCAGATTGGTAAAAACCAGCACCTTGCGCGCCTGCACGCGCAATTGCGCGCCAGCGCGGCATTGCATGTGCAAGGTCAGGGATTTGCCGCCTGCGCGCTCAACCCACAGGCCAAGCTGTACGTCATCACCCATGCGGCTGATGGCGCGGAAGTCGCACTCCAGCCGCACGATGGGCAGGCCGATGCGGCGCGGCCCCAGCATGTGCGCGTAGCCAATGCCCAGGCCGTGGTCGAACCAGTCTTCCACCAATTGGTTGAACAGCACCAGGTACTGCGGGAAGAAGACGATGCCAGCGGGGTCGCAGTGCGAGAAGCGAATCCGCAGCGGGCGCTCGAAGTGCATGGGCCGGAGCGCGTGCGTGGCGGTTGTGCCGGAAGTTGCAGGGGGCGTGGGCATGAAGGCCTTTCCTTGTCAAACGACGGCCGAAGGCCTCTCAGACGCCGATATAGCGTTGCCACAACGCAGGCTCTTGCGCCAGTTGCGCCGAACTGCCCTGCCAGACGGGCTGGCCGCGCTCGATGATGGTGTGGCTGTCGGCCAGCTCGATCAGGCGCTGCACGTATTTGTCGATCACCAAGATGGTCTGGCCCTGCGCGCGCAGCGCGGCCAGGCATTGCCAGATTTCCTCGCGGATCAGGGGCGCCAGGCCCTCGGTGGCTTCGTCCAGGATCAGCAGATGGGGGTTGGTCATCAGCGCGCGGCCAATGGCCAGCATTTGCTGCTCGCCGCCCGAGAGCTGGTTGCCCATGTTGTGCTGGCGCTCTTGCAGGCGCGGGAACAGGTGGAAGACGCGCTCGAGCGTCCAGGGCTGCTCGCTGTGGCAGCGGTTGGCGGCAAAGGCTTGCAGGTTCTCGCGCACGCTGAGGTTGGGGAAGATTTGCCGCCCTTCGGGCACCACGGCCAGGCCCATGCGGGCGATGCGCTCGGGCGGCAGGCGCTCGATGCGCTCGCCGCGAAAGCGGATGCTGCCGCCAAAGGCAGGCGTCAGGCCCAGGATGGCGCGCACCGTGGTGGTCTTGCCCATGCCGTTACGCCCCAGCAGCGTGGCCACGCTGTGCGGGGCAATGGCGCAGTGCATGCCAAACAACACCTGGCTTTGGCCGTAGCCGGCGTGCACGTCTTGCAGTTCCAACAGGGCGCTCATGCGGTGCTCTCCATCGTGGCGGCGGTTGCTGCGGTTGCGGCGCAGGGTGGAGCGGCGGATGGGGCGCTGGCGTGCTCATCGCCCAGGTAGGCGCGCTGCACCTCGGGGTGGCGGCGGATGTCTTGCGGCGCTCCGGTGGCGATGACCTTGCCGAACACCAGCGCCGAAATCCGGTCGGCCACGCGGAACACGGCGTCCATGTCGTGCTCGACCAGCAAGATGGTGGCCTGCTGCTCTTTGAGCGCCAGCAGCAGTTGCACCATGCGCTCGGATTCCTCCGGCCCCATGCCCGCCATCGGCTCATCGAGCAGCAGCAGCTTGGGCGAGAGCGCCAGCGCCATGCCCACTTCGAGCTGGCGCTGCTCGCCGTGCGACAAGTCGCCCGCCAGGCGGGCCAGGCGCGCGCCCAGGCCGACGCGCTGGGCGATCTGCGCGGCTTGCTCGTAGCGCGCGCGCTCGGCGCGTGCGGCGCGCCAGAAGGCAAAGCTGCTGCCGCTGCGCGATTGCAGCGCCAGGGCCAGGTTGTCCAGCACCGGCAGGCGCTTGAAGATGCTGGTGATCTGGTAGGAGCGCACCAGCCCCAGGTGCACGCGCCGGTGCATGGGCCAGGCGGTGACGTCCTGCCCATCGAACAGGATGCGGCCGCTGCTGGGCGCCAGCGCCCCGGCAATCTGCGCGATCAGCGTGGTCTTGCCCGCGCCGTTGGGGCCGATCAGCGCATGCAGCTCGCCGGGGCGCACTTGCAGGTGGGCGTGGTCGGTGGCCGTCAGCCCGCCAAAGCGCTTGACCAGATCGTCAACGTGCAGCAAGACCGGGGGATGGGAAGTCTGCGCCGCGCCCGTCATGCCGCCCTCCTGTAAGCCCATTGGCGCAGCCGCGCAGGCAGGCTGAGCACGCCGTTGGGCGCGGCCAGCACCACCGCCAGCAGCAGCGCGCCCAGGTAGAACTGCCAGTGGATGGTGTAGCTCACCAGCACCTCCTCCAGCAGCAGGAACACCACAGCCCCGGCAAAGCCGCCGTACAAATAGCCCACGCCGCCCAGAATCACCATGATGAGCAGCATGCCCGACTGGTTCCACTGCATCAGCGCCGGGCTGACGAAGCTGGCCTGATTGGCCAGCAGCGCGCCAGCCAGCGCGGCCATGGCCCCGGCCAGCGTGAAGGCGGCCAGCTTGTAGCGGTAGGTGGCAAAGCCCAGCGCCTGCATGCGCGTTTCGTTTTCGCGGATGCCTTGCAGCACATGGCCAAAGCGCGCATTGAGCAGGCGCTGCACCAGCACGAAAGCCAGCGCCGAGAGGGCCAGCACGACGTAATAAAAATGCGTGTCCGAGGCCAGGTCGATGCCCAGGCCCAGCTCCGAGCGCTGCATCAGCGACAGTCCATCCTCGCCGCCGTACTGTTTGAGCGAGACCATCAGATAAAACAGCATTTGCGCAAAGGCCAGCGTGATCATGATGAAGTACACGCCCTGCGTGCGCAGGCTGATGGCGCCAATGGCCAGGGCAAACAGCGCGCCCAGCGCCATCGCCAGCGGCCAGGTCAGCCAGGCCGATGCCCAGCCCTCTTGCATCGCAATGCCCACGGTGTAGGCCCCGATGCCCAGAAAAGCCGCATGGCCCAGGCTGACCATGCCGCCATAGCCCAGGATGAGGTTCAGGCTGGTGGCCGCCAGCGTGAAGATCAGGATGCGGCTGGCCACGGCGATGTAGAAATCGCTCTCCAGCGCCGTCAATACGGGCGGCAGCGCCAGCAGGCCCAGCAGCAGTGCGGCGCTGACCGCGCGCGGCAGGCGCTGGTCCAGCAAGCTGGTGATGCCCGGGGCAGCAGGGGTGGTGGCAGAGGTGGCAGATGGGGTGGTCATGGCATCAGCCTCGCGCGGGGAACAGGCCGCTGGGCTTGAAAAACAGCACCACGGCCATGAGCAGGTAAATCAGGATGGAGGCCACCGCCGGGCCGGCGTTGGCGGCCAGCTCGGCATCCATGAGCTGGCGAAACAGCAATGGGATCAGCGTGCGCCCGGCCGTATCGACCAGCCCCACCAGCAAGGCCCCCAGCAACGCGCCACGGATGGAGCCAATACCGCCGATGACGATGACCACAAAGGCCAGGATCAAAATGCTCTCGCCCATGCCCACCTGCACGGCCAGCAGCGGCCCAAGCATGCCGCCGGCCAGCGCGCACAGCGCGGCGGCAAAGGCGAACAAGGCGGTGAACAGCAGCCGCACGTTGGCCCCCATGGCCAGCGCCATCTCGCGGTTGGACGCGCCCGCGCGCACCTGCATGCCGATGCGCGTGCGCGTAATCAGCCAGTACATGCCCAGCGCCACCAGCAGCCCCACGCCGATGATGAACAGCCGGTAGGCCGGATAGCTCAAGCCCGGCGCCAGTGTGATGGGGCCTGCCAGCGCCGCAGGCGGGTTGAGCTGGATGGGCTGCGGCCCCCAGAGCATGCGCACGGCCTCGTTGGCCATGAGCATGATGGCGAAGGTGCCCATGACCTGCGAGAGATGGTCGCGCCGGTAAAAGCGTTGCAGCACCGTGCGCTCCAGCAGCACGCCCACCAGCACCGTCGCGCCGATGCCGCCCAGCAGCCCGAGCCAGAACGAGCCGCTGGCCGCCGCGATGCTGGCAATCAGATACGCGCCGATCATGTACAGCGAGCCATGCGCCAGGTTGATCATGTCCATGATGCCGAACACCAGCGTCAGGCCAGCGGCCAGCAGGAACAGCATCAGCCCGAATTGCAGGCCGTTGAGCAGTTGCTCCAGAACCAGGGTGGTTTGCATGAAAGAAAAGGCAAAGGATGGGGGGGCGCCCGCGGGGGCGTCGCACAGCGCCGGGGCAAGAACGCCATCGCATCAAGCCCGGCTGTTTTTGAACAGGCTTTGGGCAGACGCTTACTGCGGCATCTTGCAATCGCCCACGTAGGCATCGCTGTGGTTCTCGAAGGCCTTGCCGATCAGCTTGTTGGTGACCTTTCCATCTTCGCCCTTGACCACTTCGCGCATGTAGTAGTGCTGGATCGGGAAGTGGTTGGTGTTGAAGCGGAAATCGCCGCGCACCGAGTTGAAGTTGGCCGCCTGCAAGGCTTTGCCGATGGCGGCCTTGTCCTTGAGGTTGCCGCCCGTGGCCTTGACGGCCGAGTCGATCAGCATGGCCGCGTCGTAGCCCTGCGAGGCATACAGCGTGGGCGTGCGGCCGTATTCCTTGCGGAAGTCCTCGACGAAGCGCTTGTTGGCGGCGTTGTCCAGATCCCAGGCCCATTGCGAGGCGTTGTAAATGCCCACGGTGGCCTCGCCCACGGCGCTGATGACGTCCTCATCGGCGGAAAAGCCCGGGGCGAACAAGGCCATGCTGTCCTTCAGGCCCGCGCCATGGAACTGCTTGATGAAGTTGATGCCCAGCCCGCCAGGCAGGAAGAAGTACACCGCCTCGGCGCCGGAGGCGCGAATCTGCGACAGCTCCGCGCCATAGTCCAATTGCGACAGCGGGGTGTAAAGCTCCAGCGCCACCTCACCCTTGTAGAAGCGCTTGAAACCGGCCAGTGCGTCCTTGCCGCCGGGGTAGTTGGGGGCGATCAGCGCCACTTTCTTGACGCCCTTGTCCTGCACGGCCTGGCCCACGGCCTCGTGCTGGTTGTCGTTCTGGTAGGCGGCGCTGAAGAAATAGGGGTTGCACTGCTTGCCCGCCAGTTGCGAAGGGCTGGCGTTGGCGCTGATGTAGTAGGTCTTGTTGGCAAAAATGGCCGGGGCCACGGCCAGCATGATGTTGGAGAACACCACGCCGGTCATGAAGTCCACCTTCTCGCGCTTGAGCAGGCGGTCGGTGGTTTGCTTGGCCGCGTCGGGGCTTTGCTGGTCATCAACGATCACCACCTTGGCCGGCAGGCCGCCGAGCTTGCCCTCGGTGTGCTTGAGCGCGAGCTGAAAGCCGTCGCGGATGTCGATGCCCAGCGTCGAGCCTGGGCCCGAGAGCGTGCTGAGCAGGCCGATCTTCACCTCCTCGGCGGCCGAGGCGGCCTGGGCCAGGCACAGCGCCGCCGCACCGGCCACGGCGGCCAGGGTGTGGGAGCGAAGGCTGGAAAAGCGGATGCTGGGGCGGGTGGTGCGGGTCATGCGGGTGTCTCCTTGAATGTCATGAATGGGGTGGAGCAAAGGGCCTGCTGCATTTGCAGGGCGAAAAAGTATCGCATCCAGAGCCGGGCGATCGGGCGCTTGGGCCAGGCTTTGGTCTAGAGCGTGTTATGCACTTTGCGCTCCCCGCGAGAGCGCCCCGGCGTGTGCAGTGCAAGGCGCCGTCCCCGCCGCAGCCTGGCTGCGCTGCAAGGGGGCGGCAACGCCGCAATGCGCATGCCGGGGCGCTTCTCCCTTCGGGCTGACCCCAAAACCATGCACTCGCCGCGTTGGCCCGCTTGCCAAGGCAGTCAGCCTTGGCGGCGCGCGCCGCCTTGCGATTACACGGTTTTGGGGCCAGCGCGGGGGTGCGCAAAGTGCATAACACGCTCTAAGCACTTTCACCCATGCTGCTCGCCCATGCGGCGCTTGAGCGCGCTGCGCTGGAGCTTGCCGGTGGTGGTGCGCGGCAGCGCGGCGATGAACTCCACGGCGCGCGGGTATTTGTAGGGCGCCACGGTCTGCTTGACGAACTCCTGCAAGGCCGCGACCAGCTCGGCATCGGCGGCCACGCCCTCCTTGACGACGACAAAGGCCTTGACGATCTGGCCGCGCTCCTCATCGGGCGTGCCGATGACGGCGCATTCGGCCACGGCCGGGTGCTGCATCAGCGCCTCCTCCACCTCGGGCGCGGCAATGTTGTAGCCCGCCGAGATGATCATGTCGTCGGTGCGCGCCTGGTAGAAGAAGTAGCCGTCCTCGTCCATCAAATAAGCGTCGCCGGTGAGGTTCCAGCCATCCTGCACATAGGTTTTCTGGCGCTCGTCGCGCAGGTAGCGGCAGCCCGTGGGGCCTTTGACGGCCAGCTTGCCCACGGTGCCCGGCGGCAGCTCGTTGCCGTCATCGTCCTGCACGCGGGCGCGGTAGCCGGGCACGGGCTTGCCGGTCGCGCCCGGGCGGGCGCTGGCCTCGTCGGCGGAGATGAAGATGTGCAGCAGCTCGGTCGCGCCAATGCCGTCGATCAGCTCGATGCCGCTGGCCTGCTTCCACAGCGCGCGCGTGGACGCGGGCAGCGCCTCGCCCGCGCTGACGCACTTGCGCAGCCGCGCCTGGGCCAGCAGCTCGGGCATGGCCGCCATGTGGCGGTAGGCCGTGGGCGCGGTGAACACCACGGTGGCGCCAAATTGCGCGCAGGCCTCCAGCAATTGCTGCGGTCCGGCCTTTTCCAGCAGCACGCTGCTGGCGCCAATGTCCATGGGGAACAGCACCAGCCCGCCCAGGCCAAAGGTAAAGCCCAGCGGCGGGCTGCCAATGAAGACATCGTCCGCATCGGCGCGCAGCACGTGGCGCGGCCAGCACTTGCAGATGGCCATCACGTCGCGGTGGTAGTGCATGGTGGCCTTGGGCACGCCGGTGGTGCCAGAGGTAAAGCCCAGCAGGCACACGTCGTCGCTGGCCGTGTCCACGTTGCTGAAATCGGGCGCGGCCTGCTGCATGGCGCGGTGCAGGCAGGGCAGCTCGGCCCCGCTCGATGGCGCGGCCAGCGCGGTGTTGAAGTAGCACACCTGCGCCAGTTGCGGCGCTGAAGATGGCATTGCGCGCGCGCCCTCCAGCTCGCCGGCCAGGCGCGCATCGCACAGCGCGTGGCTGATCTGGCCGATGTCGATGATGGTGCGCAACTCCTTGGCGCGCAGCAGCGGCATCACCGCCACGGCAATGCCGCCGGCCTTCATCACCGCAAACCAGCAGGCCACCATCCAGGGCGTGTTGGGCGCAAACAGCAGCACGCGGTTGCCCGGCTGCAAGCCCATGTCCTGCACCAGCACGTTGGCGATGCGGTTGGCGTGGGCCTGCAAGTCGGCGTAGCTCCAGCGCGTGCCGTCCGGCGCGCGCAGGCACAGGCGATCGCCGCGCCCTTGGGCCACGTGGCGGTCGAGCAATTCGGTGGCGCAGTTGAGCTGCGCGGGAAATTGCAGCTCGGGCAGCTCGAACAGGTATTCGGGCTGCTGCTCCAGCGGCGGCAGGTTGTCGCGCGCAAAGGTGTCGGTATGGGCGCTGGGCATGTGGTTTGTCTCCTGCATGGGCGCTTTGCGCCTCTTTTTCATACCAGCCGATAGGAAATCAAATGTCCCTTTTTCGGCAACGTGGGCAATGGGTCTTGATGCAATTTGGCGAGTCCATCAACACCCCGTGTCAACCGCTTCAGGCTTTGAGCGCCTTGAGCAGCTCGCGGCCGATGATGAGCTGCTGCACTTCGCTGGCGCCTTCGTAGATGCGCAGCGCGCGGATCTCGCGGTACAGCGACTCGACCGGCTGGCCGCTGACCACGCCCAGGCCGCCGAACATCTGCACCGCCGCGTCGATGACCTGCTGGGCGTTCTCGGTGGCGGTGAGCTTGGCCATGGCCGCTTCCTTTGTGACGCTGTGGCCGCCATCGCGCAGCCAGGCGGCGCGGTAGGTGAGCAAGGCGGCGCTGTCGATGGCAGTGGCCATTTGCGCCAGCTTGGTCTGGGTGATCTGGAAGTCGGCCAGCACGCCGCCGAACATCTGCCGCGAGGTGGCGCGCAACAAAGCCTCTTGCAGGGCGCGGCGCGCAAAGCCCAGTGCAGCGGCGGCCACCGAGGTGCGAAACACGTCCAACGTGCGCATGGCGACCTTGAAGCCCTCGCCGGCCTCGCCCACGCGGCAACTGGCGGGGATGCGGCAACCCTCGAACTTCAGCCGCGCCAGCGGGTGCGGGGCGATGACGTCGATGCGCTCGGCAATCGTCAGGCCGGGGGTGTCGGCATCGACGATGAAGGCGCTGATGCCGCGCGCGCCGGGCGCTTCGCCGGTGCGGGCGAAGACGACGTAAAAATCGGCAATGCCGCCGTTGGAGATCCAGGTTTTCTCGCCGTCGAGCACGTAATCATCGCCCTCGCGGCGCGCGGCGCAGGCCATGGCGGCCACGTCCGAGCCAGCCTGCGGCTCGGACAGCGCAAAGGCCGCAATGGCCTGGCCCGCCGCCACGCGCGGCAGGTAGCGCTGGCGCTGCTCGGGCGTGCCGTGCAGGCTGATGGCGCCGCTGCCCAGGCCCTGCATGGCAAAGGCGAAGTCGGCCAGGCCGCTGTGGCGCGCCAGCGTCTCGCGGATCAGGCAGATGGCGCGCGCGTCCATGCTCTGGGCCGATTCGCCCACGGCATGGCGCAGCCAGCCCGCTTCGCCCAGGGCCTGGACGAGTTGGCGGCAATGCGCGTCCACATCGCTGCCGCTGCCGTGCGGCTCATGGCCGATGTGGGTGCTGGCCCAAGCATCGAGCTGCTGCGCCAGCTCGGCGTGGCGCGCTTCGAAAAACGGCCATTGCTGATAGGAGGTGTCCAGACCGCGCTGCATGTCAATCTCCCTGGAACACGGGTTTTTGCTTGGCCACGAAGGCGTGGTAGGCGCGCGAGAAATCCTCGGTCAGCATGCAAATGGCCTGGGCCTGGGCCTCGGCCTCGATGGCTTGGTCGATGCCCATGCTCCACTCTTGGTGCAGCATGGTTTTGGTGATGCCGTTGGCAAAGCTGGGGCCAGCGGCCAGCTCGGCGGCCAGTTGCTGGGCCTGCGCCAGCACCTCATCGGGCGCGCACAGGCGGTTGAAGTAGCCCCAGCGCTCGGCCTCCTCGCCGCCGAGCACGCGGCCGGTGTAGAGCAGCTCGCTGGCGCGGCCCTGGCCGATGATGCGCGGCAGCATGGCGCAAGCGCCCATGTCGCAGCCGGCCAGGCCAACGCGGTTGAACAAGAACGCCACCTTGGCGCGCGCCGTGCCCAGGCGCAAATCGGATGCCATGGAGATGATGGCACCCGCGCCCGCACACACGCCGTCGATGGCGGCCACGATGGGCTGCGGGCAGGCTCGCATGGTCTTGACCAGCGCGCCGGTCATGCGCGTGAACATCAGCAGCTCGGGGGCCTTGAGCTGCACCAGCGGGCCGATGATTTCATGCACATCGCCGCCGGAGCAGAAGTTGCCGCCCGCGCCAGTGACGACCACGGCCTTGATGTCGCTGGCCCATTGCAGTTGGTGAAACAAATCGCGCAGCTCGGCATAGCTGTCGAAGGTCAGCGGGTTCTTGCGGTCGGGGCGGTTGAGGGTGATGGTGGCCACCGGGCCATCGGCCTGCCACAGAAAATGCTGGGCCTGGTAGCCCGCCATGGGCTTGCGGTTGCCGGCCTGCAAGGCCGGGTCGATGCGGGTGTCTGCACTGTTCATGTCTGGGGTGCTCCTGCAATGTCGTTGAGTGGATGGGTCAGGCCTGCATGTCCTGCGCGGCCAGCAGCACGCGCAATTGGCCCAGTTGTTCGTAGAGCAAGTCCTTGTCGCGCTTGCCCAGGCCAGCCAGCAGCGTGCCCAGCAATTGCTCGTGGGCCTGGGCCATCTTGCGAAACTGCCGCCGCCCCTTGGGCGTGAGCTTGACGTAGAGCGAACGGCGGTCCTGCGGGTCGGGGATGCGCTCGACCAGCCCATCCTTGACGAGCTGGTCGGTCAGCCCGGTGACGCTGCCGCCGGTGACCATCAGATAGCGCGAGAGCGTGTTCATGCGCAGCCCCTGCGGGTGGCGGTCGAGCTGGGCCAGGTAGTCGAAACGCGGCAGCGTGGTGTCGAACTGCTGGCGCAGCATCTGGCGGATGCGCTGCTCGATTTGCTCGGTCAGCGAGAACAGGCGCAGCCACAGCCGCGTGTCCATGTGGTCGTCCTGCTGGGCGCGCGCCTCCAGGCCGATGTGCTCCTCGCCCAGCAATTGGCTCAGGCCAAAACGGCTTTGCGCGCTGCCGCCTGCGGCGCTGCGGCTCATGGCATCACCTCCCCGCCGGCCACGGCAATGGCCTGGCCGTTGATGGCGCCCGCGCCTGTGCCGCACAGCCAGGCCACGGCATCGGCCACTTCAGCGGGCTGCACCAGGCGGCCCTGCGGGTTGCTTTTGACGAACTCGGCCCTGGCCTGCTCGGCGCTGCGACCAGTCTTGGCGACGATGTTCTCGATGGCTTCGCGCACGATGTCGGTTTCGGTGTAGCCGGGGCATACGGCGTTGACGGTGATGCCCTTGCGCGCCAGCTCCAGCGCCAGTGCGCGCGTCAGGCCGATGACGCCGTGCTTGGCCGCGCAGTAGGCGCTGACGTAGGCGTAGCCGATCTGCCCGGCCGTGCTGGCCACGTTGACGATGCGGCCCCAGCCAGCGGCCAGCATGTCCGGCAGCGCCGCCTGGGTGCACAGCATGGTGCCGGTGAGGTTCACAGCCAGCATCTGCTGCCACAGCGCCAGCTCCATCTTGGCAAAGGGCGCGGTCTGCGCCTGCCCGGCGTTGTTGATGAGGGTGTCGATGGGGCCAAAGCGCTGGCGCGCCTGGGCCAGCGCGGCCTGCAATTGGGCCGGGTCGCTGACGTCGGCGCTGACGGCCTGCATGGCCTCGGGCCGCTCATCGGCCACGGCCTGCACAGCCGCCAGCCGCCGCCCCAGCAGAGTGACACGAAAGCCATTGGCCACCAGACGGCGGGCGATGGCCGCGCCAATGCCGCTGCCGCCGCCCGTGACCAGCGCATGGCGCAGCGCGGGCGCGCTGGCCGCTGCGGGGGGTGCGGTGTTGCCCTGCGCCATGCTCATTGCCCCTGCCCGTTGGATGCGGCATTGGCCGGGGGGCGCACCTGGGCGGCGGACAGCGCAGCCTGCTGGGCCGCCTGCTCGCGGGCGAAGTTGGCCTCCATCTGCTGCTTGCCCGAGCGGTACTGCGGCGGCCAGGTGATGGCGGTGTGGCCGATCTTGGCTGCCTCGGTCAGCGTCCAGGCCGGGTTGGCCAGGTGCGGGCGCGCCACGGCGCACAAATCGGCGCGGCCTGCGGCCAGGATGCTGTTGGCGTGGTCGGCCTCGCTGATGGCGCCCACGGCGATGGTGGCAATGCCTGCCTCCTGGCGGATGCGGTCGGCAAACGGGGTCTGGAACATGCGGCCATAGACGGGCTTTTCCTGCTTTCTGACCTGGCCGGAGGAGACGTCGATCATGTCCGCGCCAGCGGCCTTGAAGGCCTTGGCGATCTCCACCGCATCGGCCGGCGTGGTGCCGCCCTCGACCCAGTCGTGCGCCGAGATGCGCACCGACATGGGCTTGTCCTCGGGCCAGGCGGTGCGCACGGCGGCAAACACCTCCAGCGGGTAGCGCAGGCGGTTTTCCAGGCTGCCGCCGTATTCATCGGTGCGCTGGTTGGTCAGCGGGCTGATGAAGGAGGAAAGCAAATAGCCGTGCGCGCAGTGCAGCTCCAGCCAGTCCGCGCCCGCCTCGTGGGCGGCCTGGGCGGCAGCGACGAACTGCGCCTTGATCTGCGCCATGTCCTCGGCGGTGACGGCCTTGGCCGTCTGGCTCACGCCGGGCAGGTATTGCTGCTCGGAGGCCGAAACAATGGGCCAGTTGCCCTGGACCAGCGGTTGGTCGATGCCCTCCCAGGCCAGGCGGGTCGAGGCCTTGGCCCCGGCGTGGCCGATCTGGATGCCGATCTTGGCATCCGTGTAGCTGTGCACCCAGTCGATGATGCGCTTGAAGGCGGCTGTGTGCTCGGGCCGGTACAGGCCGGGGCAGCCGGGGGTGATGCGCCCTTCTGGGCTGACACAGGTCATCTCCACCATCACTAGGCCCGCGCCGCCCATGGCGCGCGCGCCCAGGTGCATCAGGTGGTAGTCGCCCACCAGGCCGTCGCGGGCCGAGTACTGCGCCATGGGCGAGACGACGATGCGGTTCTTCAGCGTCAGGCCGCGCACCTTGTAGGGCGTGAACATGGGCGGCGTGGGCTTGTCCTGCGCGGGCAGTTGCCGCTCTGCCGCATCGGCGGCGCGCTGGGCGAACCAGCGCTCGTAGCCCTCCAGCCAGGCGGCATCGCGCAGACGCAGGTTCTCGTGGCTGATGCGCTGGCTGCGCGTGAGCATGGAGTACATGAACTGCTCGGGATCGAGCTGGTCGCAATAGCGCTGGCCGCAGACCTCGAACCACTCCATGGCATTCCAGGCCGCGTTTTGCAGGCGCAGCGTCTCCACGCGGCGCGCTTCCTGGTAGGCGGCCAGCACCTCGGGGATCTGTGCCGGGCTATCGCCCAGCAGTTGGAACTGGCGCGTCAGCTCGATGGCGTCCTCAATGGCCAGCTTGGTGCCCGAGCCAATGGCAAAGTGCGCCGTGTGCACCGCATCGCCCATCAGCACCACGTGGCTGCCGCGCGCGTTTTGCAGCCACCACTGCTCGCAGACCACGCGCTGGAAGTTGATCCAGGCCGAGCCGCGCAAATGCCGCGCATTGCTCATCAGCTTGGCCCCGCCCAGGTTTTCGGCAAACAGTTGCTCGCAAAAGGCGATGGACTGATCCTGGTCGGCGCTGTCCAACCCGTGGGCGCGCCAGGTGTCCTCGGTGGTTTCGACGATGAAGGTCGAGGTGTTCTCGTCGAACTTGTAGATGTGCGCCTGGAACCAGCCGTGCTCGGTGCGACGGAAGTCGAAGGTGAAGGCGTCGTACACCTTGTTCGTGCCCAGCCAGATGTAACGGTTGGGGCGGGTGACGATGTCGGGCTTGAAGATGGCCTCGTACTTCTTGCGGATCAGCGAATTGATGCCATCGCTGGCGACGATCAGATCGGCATCGGCGTAGTCCTCATCGGACTGCACCTCGGTCTCGAACACCAGCTTCACGCCCAGTTGCTCGCAGCGCTCTTGCAGGATGTTGAGCAGCTTCTTGCGCCCGATGCCCACAAAGCCATGCCCGCCCGAGCGGATGGTGCGGCCCTTGAACAGCAACTCGATGTCGTCCCAGTGGTTGAAGGCCTGCTCGATCTCGGCGGCCGATTCGGCATCCCACTGGCGCATGTTGTCCATGGTCGCGTCGGAAAACACCACGCCCCAGCCAAAGGTGTCGTAGGGCTTGTTGCGCTCGACCACGATGACCTCGTGCGCCGCGTCGAGCTTTTTCATCAGCAAACCGAAATACAGCCCGGCCGGGCCGCCGCCTATGCATACGATCTTCATGCCGCACCTCCTGTACGGCATTTATTTTTTGGCTCAATTGTTTAGCTGTCAATTAAAAATTCGCAGCCAGGCCCTGGGAGTTTCCCTTGGGCGGGCGGGGCGTGCGCTCAGCACCTGTTCACACCCTCAGCGCCTGTTCAAAATCTCGGCGCGAGTGGGCAAGAAGCGGTTTGGGGTGGGCTGCAAGGCGCAAAACGCAGCCATAGCTGGGGCTATGGCGAGGCTTTGCGGGCGCAGCAGAGCGCCCAAATCCGCTCTCTTGACCGCCGTGCAAAGATTTTGAACAGGCTCTCAGTGCGGCGCGGCGTCAGCCTCTGGCATGGGGATGCGCTGCAGGCCCAGCTGCGGGTGCAATGTGGCCAGGCGCTGCACGTGGGCCAGCAGCGAGTAGCGCGCCACCGGCCAGAGCGCGCGCGGCGCATCGGCGTAGGCGCTGGCCAGCCAGTCCTCGACCGTGCCCTGCGGGGCCTGTTCGATGGCCTGCAGCACCTTGGCCTCGCGCTGCAGCCGGTGCGCGCGCAGCTGCGCAATCACCTGCGGGGCCTGGTCCAGCACGTGGCCATGCGCGGGCAGGATGAACTCGATGCCCCAGCGCGCGCAGGCCTGCTGCAGCAGGTCCAGCGAATCAAGAAAGGCCTGCATGTTGCCGTCCGGCGGCAGCACCACGGTGGTCGTGCCGCCGAGGATATGGTCACCGCTGAACAGCAGGCCGTCCTCTTCGAGCACGAAGCACAGGTGGTTGGCCGTGTGGCCGGGCGTGTGCAGCGCATGCAGGCTGTGGCGCACGGCGCGGCCATCGCCCAGCTGAGCTTGCAGCACCACGGTGTCGCCCGTCTTCAGCGGCTGCTCGGGCGTGAAGCGGCTGTCGCAGCGCGCATGCGGGCCCGAGGCCATGCCGTAGATGCTCGGCAGGCCGCCGCCGGCGGCCTGCACCAACGCCTGTAGCGGAGCCGCGCCGGGCGAGTGGTCCGGGTGCGAGTGGCTGCAGACGATGTGCCGCACCTGCGCACCGGTGTGCTGCACGATGCGCTGCAGGTGTTGGGCATCGTCGGGGCCGGGGTCGAGCACGATGTAGCCGGTGGCGGGCTCGCCGATGAGGTAGGTGTTGGTGCCCGGGCCGGTCATCAGGCCTGCATTGGGCGCCGTCAGGCGCTGGACGTGGCGCAGCAGGGCGCGGGGTTGATCGTGGCGCCAGTCCAGCTCGTGCAGCAGTTGGCCGTCCGGGCAAACCAGATGCAGCTCGCCAAAGGCCGGCTCGTGCTCCATATAGCGCACTTCGCGGCCCTCAAGCCAGCCGGCGCGCGGGCAGCTCACGGGCACGATGGGCCCTTGGCGGCAGGCGGCCAACACGGCCTCGGCGCTGTCGAACTGCGCCAGGCGACGCAGGCTGCGGATGGTCGGGTACACCAGCGGCAACTGGCCATGCTCGTGGCGTTGCAGAGCCAGCGCTGGGCTGATCCAGGTGGCGTCGAACTGCTCGACTTCATCGGCCATGGCCTGCTGGCCCTGCGGAGCGCGCGCCAGCAAAAAGGGAACGTCAAAGCGCATTGGATAGTCGCGGTCGGTGATCCAGTGCGCAAAAGGATAGATGGCATCGAGCGCCAGGCGCCAGCCCAGGCGCTGCAACTGGGGCGCCAATGGCTGCTGGCGGGCGATGCCGGCAGCGGCCAGCGTCTGGCCGTCGAGCATAAGCCCCTGGGCATCGCGCGCCAGCAGAATGCCCAGCTCTTCCAGGCACTCACGCACCGCCGCCGCAGCCAGCTCGGCCTGGCGCGCGTCCTGCTGCGGGCGCAAATCGGCCAGCGCCGCTGCAGCGGCGTCGCCGGCGTCGATGCCGCCACCTGGGAAGACATACACGCCAGGCACGAAGCGCGCCTGGTGCGACCGGCGCGAGAGCAGCACCTCAAAGCCCTGGCCCTGCGGCGCATCGCGCACCAGAATCAGTGTGACGGCCGGGCGCGTGGGCGCGGGCGTGAAGGGCGGATGCAGGAGATACTCGGGACGGATCATGCGCGGCTTTAGGCGAGTGTGGGGCCTGCTTTATAGCAGTAGCAGGCCACCTCGCCGGCTGCCACCATGCATGCCGGGGCGCCCTGCCCTGGCGCAGGCGCGGTGCACGGCCAAACGGCACAAAGCCACCGCAGGCGGTGGCTTTGCATGTGTGGCTGAAACAGGGTTTCAGGGTTTGCTGGTGACCGGGAACGGCCAGGCGGCCTTGGGGGCCAGCGTGCTCTTGGCGGCAGGTTTCTTGGCGCTGGCTGCGGGCTTTTTGGCTGCCGGCTTGGCCGCAGGCTTCACAGCGGCGGTTTTCGCTGCGGGCTTTTTGACGGTCGTGGTTTTCTTGGCGGCAGTGGCTTTGCTGGCGGCCGCCTTGGCGCTGGTTTTCTTGGCGGCGGCTGTGCTGGCCGCAGTCTTCTTCACAGCAGTGGTTTTCTTGGCCACGGGCTTTTTCGCTGCAACTTTCTTTGCCGCTGCCGGGGCTTTCTTCACCACTGCCTTGGTGGCTGCGGGCTTCTTGGCTGCGCTGACTTTCTTGGCCGCTGGGGTTTTCGCTGCCGTGGTTTTCTTGGCGGCGGCGGTTTTCACAGCGGTGGTTTTTTTGGCCGGGGCTTTCTTGGCAACGGTTTTGGAGGCTGCGGTCTTGCTGGCGGGCTTTTTGGCTGCTGCGCTCTTGCTGGCAACGGCGCTGCCGGCTTTTACTGCGGATTTGGCTGCCGCTTTTTTGGCCGCAGGCTTGCTTGCGGTGGCAGTTTTATTTGCTGCGGTTTTTTTCACCGCAGTTTTTTTCGCTGTTGCCATTGAGTTCTCCTGGTGTCAAAGAAAAAGCCGATTGACCGCGACAAAACAAAGCCCAGCAAAGCCTGTCGCATTTGAAAATGGCTGGCATTGTGAGTGCAATAAAAATAAGCGTCCAGAGCGGGGCAAGTGTTTTGTTGTTTTTTTTTGTAATCGTGCCAACGCCTGCGTACGGCGTGCGACTTTTGGGGCGGCCGCGCGGCCTTGGCCACTGCGCAGGAATTGCGCAACGCCTGGCCTTGGCGCTGAGCTACAGAGTCCATCGGTGACAATAGCGCCTTCGATTTTCACAGGGGCGCAGCGCCTGCGTCCCACAGCCGTTTGCACAGAATCCATGCTCGATATTCTTTTGCTCCGCAAGGAGCTCGACCACGTAGTCGCCCGCCTTGAAACCCGCAAGACGCCGCAAGCGTTTCTGGATGTCAGTGCCTTTGGCGCGCTGGAGGCCGAGCGCAAGCAGCTGCAGGCCCGCACCGAGGAGCTGCAGGCCCAGCGCAACAGCCTGTCCAAGCAGATTGGCCAACTCAAGGCCAAGGGCGAAAGCGCCGAGGCTGTGATGGCCCAGGTCGCCGCCATCAAGACGGAACTGGAGACCTCTGCCCAGCGCCTGGAACACATTCAGGCGCAACTGCATGCGCTGCTGCAGGCCGTGCCCAATCTGCCGCATGCCAGCGTGCCTGTGGGCCAGAGCGAGGCCGACAATGTGGAGGTGCGCCGCTGGGGCACGCCGCGCGCCTTCGATTTCGACGTCAAGGACCACGTGGACGTGGGCGAGCCGCTGGGGCTGGATTTCGCGCTGGGAGCCAAGCTCAGCGGCGCGCGCTTTACCGTGATGCGCGGCCAGATCGCCCGCCTGCACCGCGCCCTGGCCGCCTTCATGCTGGATATGCAGACGCAGCAGCATGGCTATCAGGAAACCTATGTGCCTTACATCGTCAATGCCGATTCGCTGCTGGGCACGGGCCAACTGCCCAAGTTCGCCGGCGATTTGTTTGCCGCGCAAAAGGGCGGGCAAGAGGCCGAACCGGAGCCGGACGAGACGGCCCTGTACCTGATCCCGACCAGCGAGGTGCCGCTGACCAACATCGTGCGTGACACCATCCTGGCCGAGGCCGAGCTGCCCCTGCGCCTGACTGCGCACACGCCCTGCTTTCGCTCCGAGGCAGGCAGCTACGGGCGCGACACGCGCGGGCTGATCCGCCAGCACCAGTTCGACAAGGTGGAGATGGTGCAAATCACCCACCCGGAAAAAAGCTATGAGGCGCTGGAGGAGATGGTCGGCCATGCCGAGGCCGTGCTGCAGGCGCTGGAGCTGCCCTACCGCGTGGTGCTGCTGTGCAGCGGCGACATGGGCTTTGGCGCGGCCAAGACCTACGATCTGGAAGTCTGGCTGCCGGCGCAGAACACCTACCGCGAGATCAGCTCAGTGAGCAATTGCGAAGCCTTCCAGGCGCGGCGCATGCAGGCGCGCTTCAAGAACGCGGCCGGCAAGAACGAGCTGGTGCACACCCTCAACGGCAGCGGCCTGGCCGTAGGCCGCACGCTGGTGGCCATTCTGGAAAACCACCAGAACGCCGACGGCAGCGTCACCATCCCCGCCGCGCTGCGCCCCTACATGGGCGGCGCCGAGCGCATCGGCTGACGGCAAGCCAGCGCGCCCTGCCCCCACCGCCCCATGCGCAAGCTCATCATCACCGCCGTCGGCCAGAAGATGCCCGCCTGGGCACAGCAAGGCTACGAGGACTATGCCAAACGCTTTCCGGCCGACATGCGGCTGGAGCTGCGGGCCGTCAAGACCGAGCCGCGCAGCGGCGGCAAAAGCGCCGAGCAGCTGATGGCCGCCGAGGCCCAGCGCCTGCAGGCGCAATGGCCAGCGCAGGCGCACATCGTCGTGCTCGACGAGCGCGGCCAGGGCGGCGGCACGCGCCAGCTGGCCCAGCGCCTGGCCGCCTGGCGCGATCTGGGCCGCGACATCGTCTTCGTCATCGGCGGCCCCGATGGCCTGGCGCCCGAGCTGCGCCAGGCGGCGCACGAGCGCCTGCGCCTGTCGGAGCTGACGCTGCCGCACGCCATGGTGCGCGTGCTGCTGGCCGAGCAGCTCTACCGCGCCTGGTCGCTGCTGAACAACCACCCCTACCACCGCGAATGAGCATGACAGAGCAAGGCAACGCCCACGGCAATGGCCAGGCCGCGCCCACCGCTGGCCCGCGCGCCATCTACCTGGCCTCGCAAAGCCCGCGCCGCAGCCAGCTGCTGCAGCAAATCGGCATCGCCCACACGCTGCTGCTGCCCGATGCGCAAGACCCCGATCCGGGCGACACCGCCCAGGCGCTGGAGGCGCTGGAGGCCCCGCTGCCAGACGAGCGCCCACTGGACTACGTGCAGCGCGTCACGCGGCTCAAGCTGCATGCGGCCATGCGCCGCGCCGCCCGCCGCCGGCTGCCGCCCGCGCCCATTCTGTGCGCCGACACCACCGTGGCCTTGGGCCAGCAAATCCTGGGCAAGCCCGCCGACCGGGCCCAAGCCCAGGCCATGCTGGAGCTGCTGTGCGCCAGCCCCCCGCACGAGGTCCTCACGGCCGTGGCCGTGGCCCTGCCCAGCACGCGCATGCAGGGCGACCAGGGCGGCCAGGGCGGTGACGACGGCCAGGTGCAGCAGGCCGTGTCCATCTCCAAGGTGCGCTTCAACTGTCTGCGGCCCGAGTGGCTGCAGCAGTACCTGGATTCGGGCCAGTGGCAGGGCAAGGCCGGCGCCTACGGCATCCAAGGGCTGGCGGCCACGCTGATCGACCGCATCGAGGGCAGTTATTCAGGCATCATGGGCCTGCCGCTGTTCGAAACCCACCTGCTGCTGCAGCCCTGGCTGCAGCAGCCATGAGTGCCTGAGCCCAGGCCCCCAGCCATGAACCAGCCCAGCCCCCCGCCACTGCCCGACCCACACACGCCGCCCGCGCCCGCATCGCCCGCGCAGCCCACGCCGCTGCCGGTGCAGGCCACCACCGAGGCCGCGCAGGACATCCTCATCAACTGGGCCCCGCAGGAGACGCGCGTGGCCGTCATCGAGCACGGCGCGGTGCAGGAGCTGCTGCTGGAGCGCACGCTCGAGCGCGGCCTGGTGGGCAACATCTACCTGGGCAAGGTCACGCGGGTGCTGCCGGGCATGCAATCGGCCTTTGTGGACATCGGCCTGGAGCGCGCGGCCTTTTTGCACGTGGCCGATGTCTGGCAGCGCCACAGCAGCGGCGAGGCCCCGGCCACGGTGCGCCGCCAGGAGGCGCCGCTGCCCATCGAGCGCCAGGTGTTCGAGGGCCAGTCGCTGGTGGTGCAGGTCATCAAGGACCCGATCGGCAAGAAGGGCGCGCGCCTGTCCACGCAGCTGAGCGTTGCCGGGCGCTCACTGGTGTTTTTGCCGCAGGACGACCACATCGGCGTATCGCAAAAAATCGCCCTGCCCGAGCGCGATGCGCTGCGCCAGCGCCTGCAGGCCCTGGTGCAGGCGCACACGCCGCCGGGGCGCAACACCGGCGGCTTCATCCTGCGCACCAACGGCGAGGACGCCAGCGACGCCGAGCTGATCGAGGACATCCGCTACCTGCGCACCACCTGGCAAAAAATCCGCGAGGCCGCACTGTCACGGCCCGTCACCAGCCTGCTCTACCAAGAGCTGGACCTGCTGCGGCGCGTGCTGCGCGATCTGGTGGGCGAGCACACGCGCAGCGTCGCCATCGACTCGCGCGAGCAATTTGCCGCGCTGCGTGCCTTTGCGCGCGACTTCATGCCCAGCGCCCTGGGGCGCCTGACGCTGTACCGCGGCGAGCGCCCGATTTTCGACCTCTACCAGATCGACGAGGAGATCGACCGCGCCCTGGGCCAGCGCGTGGCGCTCAAGTCCGGCGGTTACCTGGTGATCGACCAGACCGAGGCGCTGACCACCATCGACGTCAACACCGGCGGCTTCATCGGCACGCGCAGCTTCGACGAAACCATCTTCAAGACCAACCTGGAGGCGGCCCAGGCCATTGCGCGCCAGTTGCGGCTGCGCAACCTGGGCGGCATCATCGTCGTGGACTTCATCGACATGGTGCAGGACAAGCACCAAAGCGCCGTGCTGCAGGAGTTCCGCCGCCAGCTGGCGCGCGACCGCGTGCGCACCACGGTGTGCGAGTTCTCGCCGCTGGGCCTGGTGGAGATGACGCGCAAGCGCACGCGCGAATCGCTGGCGCACCTGCTCAGCCAGCCCTGCGCCTGCTGCGGCGGCACGGGCCGCACCAAGACGCCGCGCAGCGTCTGCTACGACATCCTGCGCGAAATCCTGCGCGAGGCGCGCCAGTTCAACCCGCGCGAGATCAAGGTGCTGGCCGCGCCCGAGGTCATCGAGCTGTTCCTCGACGAGGAAAGCGCGCACCTGGCCAGCCTGTCGGACTTCATCGACAAGCCCATCGCGCTGGTGGCCGAAAACGGCCTGGCGCCCGATCGCTACGACATCGTGTTGGTATAAGAGCCTATTTGTGCTCTCGGCCCGCCGAGAGCATGAACAGGCGCCAGGAAATCCGCCTGAACGCCCTCACCCTCCGGGCGCCTGCGCGCCCGCCACGGCCTTGCCGAGTCAGCCTGCCATGAACGCATTCGACGCATACCGCATCCGCCCCGGCCACAGCCTGGCCGACATCGACCCCGACCAAACCCCTTATCCATTGGGCAGCAAGCAGGCCGAGCTGCAGCGCCTGGACGAGTTGGCGCTGCAGCTCGATGAGCTGCAAAACCTGCTCTACGCCAACGGGCAACGCAAACTGCTGCTGATCCTGCAGGGCATGGACACCAGCGGCAAGGACGGCACCATCCGCTGGGTGTTCTCGCGCACCTCGCCGCTGGGCGTGCACGTGCATGCGTTCAAGGCCCCCAGCGCCCAAGAACGCGCGCGCGACTTCCTCTGGCGCTGCCATGCCGTCGTGCCTGGCGCTGGCGAGCTGACGGTCTGGAACCGCAGCCATTACGAAGACGTGCTGGTGCCCGTGGTGCGCGGCGAGATCGACGAGCGCGAGACGCAGCGCCGCTACGCGCACATCAACCACTTCGAGCAGCTGCTCAGCGAGACCGGCACGCGCGTGCTCAAGTGCCTGCTGCACATCAGCAAGGACGAGCAGCGCCGACGCCTGCAAAAACGCCTGGACGACCCAGCCAAGCAGTGGAAGTTCGCCCGCGAGGACCTGCAGGCGCGCGCGCAATGGGACGATTACCAGTGTGCCTACGACGCACTGCTGGAGGCCACATCCACCGCCCACGCACCCTGGTGGGTCATCCCCGCTGACAATAAGCGCCAGCGCAACCTGCTGGTGGCCGACCTGCTGTGCCACGCGCTGCGCGACATGCAGTTGCGCCTGCCAGAGCCTGACCCGGGCCTGGCGCGCATCCGTCTGGAATAACATCGCCGGGCGCGGCATAGGCCGCATGCGCCAAGAGCCTGTTCCCCCTTCCATCCCATCTTCACCGAGCACTGCACATGAGATTTCAAGGATCCGAAAACTACGTCGCCACGCAGGATTTGATGCTGGCCGTCAATGCCGCCATTGCCCTGCAGCGCCCGCTGCTGGTCAAGGGCGAGCCCGGCACCGGCAAGACCATGCTGGCCGAGGAAGTGGCCCAGGCCCTGGGGCTGAACCTGCTGCAATGGCACATCAAATCCACCACCAAGGCGCAGCAGGGCCTGTACGAATACGACGCCGTCAGCCGCCTGCGCGATTCGCAGCTGGGCGACGACCGCGTCAAGGACATCCACAACTACATCGTCAAGGGCGTGCTCTGGCAGGCCTTCACCGCCGAGCAGCCCACGGCCCTGCTGATCGACGAGATCGACAAGGCCGACATCGAATTCCCGAACGACCTGCTGCGCGAGCTCGACCGCATGGAGTTCCACGTCTATGAAACGCGCGAACTCATCCGCGCGCGCCAGCGGCCCATCGTGTTCATCACTTCCAACAACGAGAAGGAGCTGCCCGATGCCTTTTTGCGCCGCTGCTTCTTTCACTACATCAAGTTCCCGGACGCGCAGACCATGCAGGAGATCGTCAAGGTGCACTTCCCCCAGCTCAAGGGCGAATTGCTCACCGCGGCGCTCAAGAGCTTCTACGAAATCCGCAGCGTGCCTGGGCTGAAGAAAAAGCCCTCCACCAGCGAGCTGATCGACTGGCTCAAGCTGCTGCTGGCCGAAGACATCCCGGCCGAGGCCCTGCGCAGCCAGGACGACAAGATCGCCCTGCCGCCGCTGCTGGGCGCGCTGCTGAAGAACGAGCAGGACGTGACCCTGTTCGAGAAGCTGGTGTTCATGAACCAG
Organism: Vandammella animalimorsus; assembly: GCF_002288875.1. Classification (NCBI taxonomy): domain Bacteria; kingdom Pseudomonadati; phylum Pseudomonadota; class Betaproteobacteria; order Burkholderiales; family Comamonadaceae; genus Vandammella; species Vandammella animalimorsus. Next base: position 47,808 of record NZ_NTBH01000009.1, read on the forward strand.
CGCAATCGCTGATTGCCTGCGCCCATCGGCCCAGCCCCCCCCCAGCCGCAACCGCCCGGAGGCCCGCCATGTACCCTGCACCTTGCCCCCCGCCCCGCCGCGCCACGCTGCAGCGCCTGGCCGCTGCCACGAGCATGGCGGCAGCGCTGGCTTGGCTGAGCGCCTGTGGCGACGGCTACAGCGTCGAAGGCGGCCTGGTCTGGCAGCCCAGGCCCAGCGACGACGACGCACGCGTGATCGTTACCGTCACCAAAAGCCAGCTCGACACCTGGCGCCAGCAACAGCCGCTGCACACGCAACAGCAGCAACTGGCGCAACTGAGCCCCAAGGCCCAGCAAGCGCTGGCGCGGCTGCGCCTGAGCGCGCCAGGCCAGTGCGAAGCCGGCGCCACCGTGTATGAGCTGCGCCTGACCGACGCCAGTGGCGCGCAGCGCTACCGCTCGGCCAACTGGGCCTGCGGGCCCGGCGCCGACCGGGAGCTCAATGGCTATATCGCCACCGAGGATTTGCAGCGCCTGGGCGAGCTGCTGGCAGCGACGCCACAGACCCAAGACCACCCATGACCTGGAAGACCACCCATGACCTGGATCGCCCCCACCACCTTGCACGCCGACGGCCTGCGCCTGGAGCCCTTGCAGCCCAGCCATGAAGAGGGTCTGCGCGCCGCCGCCTGCGACGGCCGGCTGTGGGAGCTGCGCGTGAGCAGCGTGCCCGAGCCGGAGAATGTGCGTGCCTACATCGACACCGCGCTGGCCATGCAGCAGCAAGGCCAGCGCCTGCCCTTTGCCGTGATCGACGCGGCCAGCGGCGACGTGCTGGGCAGCACCAGCTACCACGACATCCTGCCGGCCGTGCAGCGGCTGGAGATTGGCTACACCTGGTACGCCAAGCGTGCGCAGCGCACGCACGTCAACACCAGCTGCAAGCTGCTGCTGCTCACCCACGCCTTCGAGACGCTGGGCGCGCGCGTGGTCGGCTGGCGCACGGACAACTTCAACTACGCCAGCCAGCGCGCCATCGAGCGCCTGGGCGCAAAAAAGGATGGCGTGATCCGTGGCCACGCGCTGCGCCGCGACGGCACCATCCGCGACACCGTGATGTACAGCCTGACCCAGGGCGAATGGCCCGAGGCCCGCGCCCACCTGCAATACCTGCTGGCCCAGGGCCAGCGCTGAGCACCTGCCCCACCCCACCACCGCCCATGCTGATCGACTTCTTCTACACCCTGCGCGCGGGCAAGCTGCCCGTTTCGGTCAAGGAATTCCTCGCCCTGCTCGAAGCGCTGGAGCGCGGCGTGATCGGCCCCAAGGCCGAGCAGCCCACCAGCATGGAGGATTTCTACCACCTGGCGCGCACCATCCTCGTCAAGGACGAAAAGCACTACGACAAGTTCGACCGCGCCTTTGCCGCCTACTTCAAGGGCGTGGAGATGCTCACCGACTACAGCCGCGAGATCCCTGAGGACTGGCTGCGGCAGCTGCTCGAGCGCGAGCTCAGCCCCGAACAAAAGGCCGCCATCGAGGCCATGGAATGGGACGAGCTGATGCAGACGCTGAAAAAGCGCCTGGAAGAGCAAAAGGGGCGGCATGAAGGCGGCAACAAGTGGATCGGCACCGGCGGCACCAGCCCCTTCGGCCACGGCGGCTACAACCCGCGCGGCATCCGCATCGGCGGCAAGGGCGGCGGCAAAAGCGCCGTCAAGGTCTGGGACGCGCGCATGTACCGCGACTACGACGACAGCCAGGAGCTGGGCACGCGCAACATCAAGGTCGCGCTCAAGCGCCTGCGCAAGTTCGCACGCACCAGCGCCGAGCTGGAGCTGGACCTGCCCGGCACCATCAGCGCCACCGCCGCCAACGCCGGCTGGCTGGACATCAAGATGGTGCCCGAGCGACACAACAGCGTGAAGGTGCTGCTGCTGATGGACGTGGGCGGCACCATGGATGAACACATCCAGCGCGTTGAAGAGCTGTTCTCGGCCGCCAAGAGCGAGTTCAAGCACATGGAGTTTTATTACTTCCACAACTGCGTCTACGACTTCGTCTGGAAGAACAACCGCCGCCGCTTCACCGAGAAGTTCGACACCTGGGACATCATCCGCAAGTACAACAAGGACTACAAACTCATCTTCGTGGGCGACGCCACCATGAGCCCCTACGAAATCCTGCAGCCCGGCGGCAGCGTCGAATACCACAACGCCGAGGCTGGCGCCGAGTGGCTGCAGCGCCTGACGGGTGCCTTCCCCCAGCACGCCTGGATCAACCCCGAGCCGCAAGGCGTCTGGGGCTACCGCCAAAGCATCGACCTGATCCACCAACTCATGGGCGGGCGCATGTACCCGCTGACCCTCAAAGGCCTGGAAGACGCCATGCGCATGCTGTCCAAATAACGGCCAGGCCAGCGCGCCAAAGCTCCACAGCGCGGCTGCCCCTGCGGCCCGGCCAGCGCTCAGCCCTCGCTGGCGTAGCTCTCCAGGCCGATGCGCACCACCACCGCCACCTGCTCGCCCACGGCCTGCTTGAACTCCGCCTCAGCCTGCGCCACCGAGCGCTTGAAGGCCGCCAGCCACAGCAGCCCATCGGCCGTGAACACCACGCGCACTGCGCGTCCATCGGCCGGGTCGCGCTCGCGCCGCACCAGGCCCCAGGCCTCGCACTGGTCGATCAAGTCGGCCATGGCCTGCTTGCTCATGCCCGCGCGCTGCGCCAGCGTGGTGATGCGATCGCCGCGCAGCGACAAATGCCGCGTGACATGAATGTGCGCTGCGCTGACCTTGTTGCGCGCCGCCAGGTTCGACAGCACCAGCGGCACCTCCACATCGTGCGCCATCAGGTACAGCACGCGCTCATCGAAGCGCCGCATCGCATGGCCCAGCAGGCGGCCCAGATGCGTCTGGCGCCAGGCGTCCTCGGGCGGCGTCACGCCGCTGACGGTGATGGCCTCCTCCTGGGCCTGGGGGTGGGCGGACGGGGCGATTCGATCAAGCATGCGCCGATGATACGAAGCTTTGCCGCCCCGCCGGCCCGCCCCGGCGCAGGGCTGCGAAGGCCGGCGCAGGCCAGCACGCCGCCGCCCTTGCCGCGCCGCATAATGCGCGCCATGACAGACAAACAGCGCATCGTAGTGGGCCTCTCCGGCGGCGTGGATTCGGCCGTCACCGCCTGGCTGCTCAAGCAGCAGGGCCACGAAGTGGTCGGCATCTTCATGAAGAACTGGGAAGACGACGACGACAGCGAATACTGCTCCAGCCGGCAAGACTTTCTGGACGCCGCCGCCGTGGCCGACGTCATCGGCATCGAGATCGAGCACGTCAACTTCGCCGCCGATTACAAAGACCGCGTGTTCGCCGAATTCCTGCGCGAATACCAGGCCGGCCGCACGCCCAACCCCGACGTGCTGTGCAACGCCGAGATCAAGTTCAAGGCCTTTCTCGACCACGCCATGCGCCTGGGCGCGGAAAAAATCGCCACCGGCCACTACGCGCGCGTGCGCTTGAACGCCGCCACGCAGCGCCACGAGCTGCTCAAGGGGCTGGACCCGACCAAGGACCAGAGCTACTTCCTGCACCGGCTCAACCAGGCGCAACTGGGCAAGGCCCTGTTCCCCGTGGGCGAGCTGCACAAGACCGAGGTGCGCCGCATCGCCGCCGAAATCGGCCTGCCCAACGCCAAGAAGAAAGATTCGACCGGCATCTGCTTCATCGGCGAGCGGCCGTTCCGCGAATTCTTGAACCGCTACCTGGCCAACCAGCCCGGCCCCATCAAGGACGAGCGCGGCCGCAAGATCGGTGAGCACGTGGGCCTGAGCTTCTACACCCTGGGCCAGCGCCAGGGGCTGGGCATTGGCGGCATCAAGGAAAAAGGCGCGCAGCGTGGCGGCGGCACGCACGCGCCCTGGTTCGTGGCCCGCAAGGACATGGCCACCAACACCTTGTACGCCGTGCAGGGCCACGATCACCCTTGGCTGCTCTCACACGAATTGACCTTCGACGACACCAGCTGGTGTGCCAGCACACCGCCTGCGCCCGGCCCCTGCGCCGCCAAGACCCGCTACCGCCAGCAGGACGCCGCCTGCACCCTGGCCGCAGACGACACCCCCGGCCGCTGGCGCCTGCGCTTTGCCGATCCGCAATGGGCCGTCACCCCTGGCCAAAGCGCCGTGCTGTACGACGGCGAGGTCTGCCTGGGCGGCGGCATCATCACCCAGGCCGAGGCTTTGCCGAGCACGGGCACAACAGCAGCAGCTTGAGTGAGGCGGCCCTCCTGCCCCAAATCTCCAGCGGCACTCAACAGCAACCCCAATATCGTTTTGGGATGATGCTTTGCGCCTTGCCGCTCATGCCATCGCCTGCTCGCATCCAAAAACGTCAACAGGCCCTCAAATCGGCAGCGCCGTGGTGTGCTTGACGCGGTCGAGCACGAAGCTGGTCTTGCAGTCCTGCACGCTGGGGTGCTTGAGCAGCGTGTCCATGACGAAGCGCGAGTAGTGCGCCATGTCGCGCACGACCACGCGCAGCAGGTAGTCCATCTCGCCGGTCAGTGAGCAGCATTCGACGACTTCGGGCCAGGTCTGCACGGCGGCGCGGAAGCTGTCCATGGGGTTGCGCTTGTGCGTGGCGGTGAGCTTTTCCAGCCGCACGTTCAGATAGGCCGTCAGCCCCAGGCCGACGCGCTCGGGCCTGAGCAGGGCCGCGTAGTGGTCGATGACGCCCTCCTCCTCCAACCGTCGCACGCGCCGCAGCGTGGCCGAGGGCGACAGGCCCACGGCGGCGGCCAGTTCGTCGTAGGTGGCGCGGCCGTTGTGCTGCAGCGCACGCAGCACGCGCAGGTCGATGGAATCCAATTGAAAGTGTGCGTCTTCCATTTTTTTCTTGCAGTTTTCCTGTGAGTTTGCGCAGTTTACGCCCGATGCTTGCAGGAATCTTGCAGGACTGCGCCCCTATCATTGGCGGCCGATTTTCTTTCCACGGCGCGGCCGGGCCGCCGCCGCATCACCCCCACTGATCCAGGAGACACCCCATGGCCGATTTGTTTGACAACCCCGCCGGTCTTGACGGCTTTGAATTCGTCGAGTTCGCCTCGCCCACGCCCGGCGTGCTGGAGCCGCTGTTCGAGAAGATGGGCTTTACCGAAGTGGCGCGGCACCGCTCCAAGGACGTGTCTCTGTACCGCCAGGGCGGCATCAACTTCATCGTCAACCGCGAGCCCAAGAGCCTGGCGGGCTATTTCGCCGCCGAGCACGGCCCTTCGGCCTGCGGGCTGGCCTTTCGCGTGCGTGATGCGCACAAGGCCTACGAGCAGCTGCTGGAAAAAGGCGCCCAGCCCATTCACATTGCCACCGGGCCGATGGAGCTGAACCTGCCGGCCATCAAGGGCATTGGCGGCATGCCGATCTACCTGATCGACCGCTACGAGGAAGGCAAGACGATTTACGACATCGACTTCCAGTGGCTCGATGGCGTGGATCGCAACCCCGTGGGCCACGGTTTTCAAGTGGTCGATCACCTCACGCACAACGTCTATCGCGGTCGCATGGCCTATTGGGCCGATTTTTACGAACGCTTGTTCAACTTCCGCGAGATCCGCTATTTCGACATCTCGGGCGAGTACACCGGCCTGACCTCCAAAGCCATGACCGCGCCGGACGGCAAGATCCGCATCCCGCTCAACGAGGAGGCCAAGCAAGGCGGCGGCCAGATCGAAGAGTTTCTGATGAAGTTCAACGGCGAGGGCATCCAGCACATCGCGCTGCTGTGCGACAACCTGGTGGAGGCCATCGACAAGCTGCAAATGGCCGGCATCCCGCTGCTGACCGCGCCCAACGACATTTACTACCAGAACCTGGAAAAGCGCCTGCCCGGCCACGGCCAGCCTGTGCCCGAGCTGCAGGCGCGCGGCATCCTGCTCGACGGCACGACCGAGGGTGGCCAGCCGCGCCTGCTGCTGCAGATCTTCTCCGAGACCCTGCTGGGCCCGGTGTTCTTCGAGTTCATCGAGCGCCAGGGCGACTACCGCGAGGGCTTTGGCGAGGGCAACTTCAAGGCCTTGTTCGAATCGCTGGAGCGCGACCAGATCAATCGCGGCGTGCTGCAGACCGAAAAAGCCTGAGGCCAGGGGGACTACGCCATGCAACGCCTGACCGATGCCGAGCGCGAATGCGCCCTGGCCGCCCTGCCCGCCTGGAGCTATGCGCCCGAGCGCGGCGGCCTGATCCAGCGCCGCTTCACCTTCGCCAATTTCACCCAGGCCTTTGCCTTCATGACCGAAGTGGCGCTGCACGCGGAGAAAAGCGACCACCACCCAGAGTGGTTCAACGTCTACAACCGCGTGGACATCACCCTGACCACGCACGACGCCGACGGCCTGAGCGAGCGCGACATCGCGCTGGCGCGCAGCATCGACGCCATCGCCGCCCGCTTCGCGCCGGCGCCATGACAGCGCAGCGTGCGCAGGCACCCTCCCGCGCACGCTGGCGCAAGCTGGCAAAAGTCGGCACAAGACCCGACCAAACCCAGGCAGGCGCCTTGGGCGCGCCATGCCTGTCAAAACAACGAGGAGACACCGCATGAACGCCGCACCCGAGAAAACCAAACACGGCCTGGCCGCCGGGCTGGAGGCCGCACCAGCCAACCCGGACTGGACCATCGACCAGGGCTGGGAGCACTACAGCGCCGAGGAGCACGGCGTCTGGAAAACCCTGTTCGAGCGCCAGAGCAAGCTCTTGCCCGGTCGCGCCTGCCGCGCCTTCGTCGAAGGCATGCGGCAGCTGCCGATGCGCGCCGATGAAATCCCCGATTTCCGCCGCCTGTCGGACGTGCTGATGAAGCACACCGGCTGGCAGGTCGTGGCCGTGCCCGGCCTGGTGCCCGACGACGTGTTCTTCGACCACCTGGCCAACCGCCGCTTTCCCGCCGGGCAGTTCATCCGCAAGCCGCACGAGCTGGACTATCTGGAAGAGCCGGACGTGTTCCACGACGTCTTCGGCCACGTGCCCATGCTGATGAACCCGACCCTGGCCGATTTCATCCAGGCCTATGGCGCAGGCGGCATGCGCGCCAAGGAGCTGGGCGTGCTGGACAAGCTGGCGCGGGTGTACTGGTACACAGTGGAGTTTGGCCTGCTGCAGGAAGATGGCGGCCTGCGCATCTACGGCGCAGGCATCGCTTCCTCACGCACCGAAAGCCTGTTCTGCCTGGAAGACGCCTCGCCCAATCGCATCCGCTTCGATCTGGAGCGCGTCATGCGCACCCGCTACCGCATCGACGACTTCCAGGAAAGCTATTTCGTGATCCGCGACCTGGATGAACTGCTGGAGCTGGCGCAGATCGACTTTGCGCCCATTTACCAGCGCGTCGGCCAGGCCGGCGATCTGCAGCCAGGCGAGGTGCTGGAAAGCGACTTGCTCTTCACCCGTGGCAATGGCGACTACCACCGCGCCCGCCGCGCCGCTGCCAATGCCGACACCGATGCCGGCGCCAACGCCTGAGCCCCCCCTTTCTGGAGCACCTGCCATGAACCACCCCGCACGCACGCTGCTCATCACCGGCGCCAGCGGCAACCTGGGCCGCGCCGTCGCCCAGCACTTCCGCGCCCTTGGCGAGCGCCTGATCCTGCTCGACCACAGCCCGCAGGCGCTGCAACAGCACTTTGGCGACTGGCCCCAAGCGCAGGCCCTGTGCCTGGACTGCGACCTGCTCGACCCGGCCGCGCTGGCCGCTGCGCTGGCGCGCGCGCGCCAACACTTCGGCCCGATCGAGGTGCTGTGCAACCTGGCTGGCGGCTTTGACATGGGCCCGCCGGTGCATGCCACGCCGCTGGAGGCTTGGCAGCGTCAATACCAGCTCAACCTGCTGACCGCGCTGCACGCCTGCCAGGCCGTGGTGCCGGACATGCTGGCGCTGGGCCGCGGCAAGATCGTCAACATCGGCGCGCTGGCCGCCGCCCACCAGGGCGCGCCGCACATGGCCGCCTACACCACCGCCAAGGCCGCCGTGATCCGCATGACCGAAAGCCTGGCCGCCGAGCTGCGCGAGCAGGGCATCAACGTCAATTGCATCCTGCCCAGCATCATCGACACCCCGGAAAACCGCGCCGCCATGCCCGATGCCGACCCGGCCCGCTGGGTCAGGCCGCAGCAACTGGCCGAGATCATTGGCTTTCTCTGCTCCAACGCCGCCAACCCCATCCACGGCGCTGCGCTGCCGGTCAGCGGCCTGAGCTGAGCCGGCTGGCACACCAGATCAACTGCCACACCGCGCAGCGCCGGGGCACGCAACCGGCATGCGACAATGCCACGGCCCTGACCCGGGCCCATGCCCTTGCCGTAAAGGCCTGGCGTGGCGCTTTTTCCTCCCACATCTTCCCGCCCCGCTGGCACAGAGGGCGCGCCTGCCAGGCGCCTGCCGGGCGCTTGCGGCGCGCGCACCGTCACCATGAGCTGGTTTGAAGCCATTGTTCTCGGGCTCCTGCAGGGGCTGACCGAATTCCTGCCCATTTCCTCCAGCGCGCATCTGCGCATCTTCGGGCCGCTGCTGCCCTCGGGCGGTGATCCGGGCGCGGCCTTCACGGCCATCACCCAGCTGGGCACGGAGGCAGCGGTGCTGCTGTACTTTCGCAAGGATTTATGGCGCATCGCGCAGTCTTGGCTGCGCACGCTGGGCCAGCCGCTGGCGCGGCTCGATGCCGATGCCCGCATGGGCTGGTTCATCATCGTCGGCACCGTGCCCATCGTCGTGCTGGGGCTGCTGTTTCAGGACGCGATCGAATCGACGCTGCGCAATCTCTACATCACAGCCAGCATGCTCATCGGCTTTGCGCTGGTGCTGGCCTGGGCCGATTGGATCGGGCGCAAGACCAGGCCTTTGCAGGCGCTGACGACGCGCCACGCGCTGCTGTTCGGCCTGGCGCAGGCGCTGGCGCTGATCCCGGGCGTGTCGCGCTCGGGCGGCACCATCACCGGCGGCCTGCTGCTGGGCTACACCCGCGAGGCCGCAGCGCGCTATTCCTTTTTGCTGGCCATTCCGGCGGTGATTGCCTCGGGCTTTTACCAGCTGCTCAAAACCTGGGGCAGCAACGCCGTGCCTGCCGGGCCCACGGCGCTGGCCACGCTGGTGGCCTTTGCCAGCGGTTATGCGGTGATCGTGGTGTTTCTCAAATGGGTTTCGCACCACAGCTATCTGCCCTTTGTGATCTACCGTCTGGCTCTGGGGCTGCTGGTGCTGGCGCTGCTGGGGCTGGGCATACTGCACCCCTGAGCGCCTGCAACGGCCCGGGCGGCGGGCCCCGCCAGATCAGCGCCGCGACCGGCGCTGGCCGGTCAGCCGCCGAGCATTGGCCGTGGCGCGGCGGTGCACGGGCTGGATGCCGCTGAGCGCCGTATCCAGGCCCGCCTCGCGCAGGCGCTGCTGCGCCCCACGGGCCAATTGCTCCCAGGCGCCCGGCTGCATCCAGCCGCCCAGCGCCATTTGCCACCAGGCCTGGGTGCACCACAGCGCCCATTGCTGCTGCGCGGCCAGCGCCTGGACTGCCATGGCTTGCCAGGATTGCGCAAAAGCTTCGACTTTCTCGGCCCCCATGCGCTGGAACTCACGCCGGTCGCGCGCGCTGGGCTGCGGCCCAGCCGTGAGCATGCGGCCCACGCGCACGGCCACGACCTGCGGCGCCGCCTGCATCAGCTCGCCACTCTTGCGCGCCAGTTTCGCGCGCTTGCCCGCCGTCATGGCTGCTCCCCTGCAGCGGGCACGAGCAGGCCGCGCTGCACCGCCGGGCGCTCGTTGAAAGCGGCCAGCACGCGCTGCACATGCTTGAACTGGTCAAAACCCACCAGCTCGGCAGCGCCATAGCCCACCACCAGGTTGCGCACCCAGGGGAAGATGGCGATGTCGGCGATCGAATAGGCGGCCTCGCCCCGGCCCAGCAACCAGTCGCGCTCCTGCAGCTGCTGATCCAGCACGCCCAGCAGGCGGCGCGATTCATTGGCATAGCGCTCGCGCGGGCGCTGATCCTCGATCTCGCGGCCAGCATATTTGTAGAAGAAGCCCAGCTGGCCAAACATCGGCCCCAGGCCGCCCATTTGCCACATCAGCCATTGCAGCGCCTGATAGCGCTGCGCGCCGTCCTTCGGCAGCAGTCGGCCGGTTTTCTCGGCCAGGTAGATGAGGATGGCGCCGCTCTCGAACAGCGCCAGCGGCTGGCCGCCCGGGCCATCAGGGTCGAGGATGGCCGGGATTTTGTTGTTCGGGTTCAGCGAGAGGAATTCGGCCGTGAACTGGTCATTGGCCGTGATGTCGATGCGGTGCGCCTCGTAGGGCAGGCCCAGCTCCTCCAGCGCGATGGACACCTTGGCGCCATTGGGCGTGGTCAGCGAATACAGCTGGATGCGCTCGGGGTGGCGCGCTGGCCACTTGCGGGTGATGAGAAAGTCCTGCAGCGGCTTGCCCTGGGCTTGGCCGGCAGTATTGGGGGTCTGGGTCATCGCAACTCTCCTGCAATGCGGGATGAAACAAAATGCGCGCCATCATGCCAAAGCCGCCAAGCCCCTAAAAGCTCTGCACAAATCAACCGCGCCGCAGGCGCTTGGCTTGTTTTCAGGTGTGGCGGCCAGCTCAATCGAACTTCACGCGCGGATCGACCCAGACATAGCACAGGTCGCTGATGAGCTTGGTCAGCAACCCAATCAGCGTGAACAGGTAGAGCGTGCCCAGCACCACAGGGTAATCGCGGCGGATGATGCTTTCATAGCCCAACAGGCCCAGCCCATCGAGGGTGAACAGCGTCTCGATCAACAGCGAGCCTGCAAAGAACGCGCCGATGAACGCTGCAGGAAAGCCCGTGATGATGGGGATCAGCGCATTGCGAAACACGTGGCGCCACAGCACCTGACGCGGCGCCAGGCCCTTGGCGCGGGCCGTGAGCACGTACTGCTTGCGAATTTCCTCCAACACGGCGTTCTTCGTCAGCAGCGTGGTCACGGCAAAGCTGCCAGCGACCATCGAGATCACGGGCAGGGTAACGTGCCACAGGTAATCGAGCACGCGCTCGCCCCAACCCATGTCCTCCCAGCCCGGCGAACTCAGCCCGCGCAGCGGAAACCATTCGAGCTGGCCGCCAAACACCACCAGCAAAATCACCCCCAGCACAAAGCCTGGCACGGCGTAGCCCAACAGCACCAGCAAGGTGGTGACGAAATCGAAACGGCTGCCCGCGCGCACCGCCTTGGCCACGCCCAGCGGCACGGCCACCAGATAGCTGATGAAAAAGCTCCACAGACCCAGGCTGATGGACACGGGCAGCTTTTCGCGGATCAGCTGCCACACGTCCTTGTTGTGCATGAAGCTGCGCCCCAGATCCAAGCGCGCGAACTGCCCCAGCATCTGCAAAAAACGCTCGTGCGCCGGCTTGTCGAAGCCGTACAGCGCCTTGATCTCTTCCAGGCGGCGCGCATCCACGCCCTCGTTGCCCCGGTAGTGCAGGCCCGCGCCCTCAATCCCGCCCGGCCCGGCGCGCGACTCGGCCAGGTACTGCTCCACCGGCCCGCCCGGCACGAACTGCACCACGATGAAGGTCAGCAGCAGCACCCCCAGCAAGGTGGGCAGCATCAGCAGCAAGCGCTTGACGATGTAGGCGAACATGGCGGGGATTCAAGAAGAGCTGTCGCGCCGGATTATCGGGCAGCGCCGCAGAGCCGCTCTAGCGCCCGGCCGCCGATTGGGCCTGGGCCCGCTGGCGCAGTTGTTGCAGCAGCGCTGGCCAGCCGGCCTCATCGGGCTGGGCGGCCTTTTGCACTGCGCCAGCGGCGTTGGCCGTGTTAGCCGTGTTGGCCGTGTTGGCCGATGCTCCGGGCTGCGCCTCTTGCGCGGGCGAGCTGCTGACATCCTCGAACAGGCCTGTTTCGGCCAGGCCCTGCAGCTCTTGCGCGCGCAGGGCGGTTTCGCGCAGCGTGCAGTCGTTGGCCAGCAGACGGGTGATGGTGCCGCCGTTGGGGTCGAACAGAAATTCGCAATGCGCATCGCGGTATTGCAGCCAAAGCCGCTGCGCTTGCTTGAGCTGCTCCTTGCGCTGCGCGCTCAGCTGCGCGCGCAGCGCCTGGTAGTGGGTGTTGAGGCGGCCGTCCTGCACGGCCAGCTCCTTGGCCATGCAGTCGATGATCTCGGCATTGACGGCATCGGCGCGCTCCAGGCAGCGACCGTAGTCCTCGGTGTACAGCGGCGGCTGCGCCTGCTGCGGCTCAGGTTCTGGCTGCTGCGCCAGCGCCAGCAACGGGCTGGCCAACAGCGCCAGCACGGCGGGGCGCCAACGGAGCGCTTGGGGGGCAAGTCCTTTGGGGCGCTGGCAGTTCAGGGGCTTCATTGGCATGGGCAATCCTTGTTCAAGACGATCGCGTGGTTATAGCCCCGCGCCGCCCAGCCTGGCTGCAAGCAAACGTAAAGCCCCTGCAGGCCGGGAACCTACAGGACTGGGCTGGGGGCAGGTGGGGCTGCGCAGCCGTCAAAGCCAAAAACCGTGTTGCTGCGCAATGGCCAGGCCTTGCGCGCCATCCTCGATCAGATACCAGGGCGTGGCCGCCGGCAGCGCCGCCATGGCCTGGCGGTAGCGTGCGGCCGATGCGGCCTCGCCGGTCACGTCGCGAATCAGGATGGCCGCCACCTGCTGCGGATGGCGGCTGGCTGCTTGGGCGTAGATCTCCGGGTCGGCCTCGCCCGAGTCGCCGATCAGCACGAAGCGTCGCCCGGGAAAACGCACCATCAAACGCTGCAAGTGCGCCAGCTTGTGCCGCTCGCCATCTTGCGCGCCCGGGATCAGGCGGCTCCAAGAAGTCGATTCGCGCAGCAGCAAGCAACCGCCCGGAAAGCCATGGCCCTGCAAGAAGTCCTGCAGGGGCTCAAGCAGCTGCACTGGGCTCGATGACAGGTAGTGCACTTCCACATTGCGCCCGGCCTGCGCCCCAGCGGCCTGCATCTGGCCCAGCCAGGCGGCCATGCCGGGCACGGCCTCGAAGGGGGCGAGAAAGGTGTTGCGCAGCAGCTGGCTCGTGTCGCGCACCTGGGAGATTTTGATGGTGTCGTCGATGTCGCTGACGATGGACAAGCCCTGTGCGGCCATGGGCCAGAGCCAACCCTGGCTCTGGCTACGGCCTGTCACTGAATAGGCCTGCGGCTGTGCCGGGGCGCGCTCCCAAGCTCGGTTCCAAAGCGCACTGGGCAGGCTGATCTGCGTAGAGCTGCGGCCTGCGCGGTCGGTGCGATTCAAAGACAGTGGGCCTTGCCCATCCATCTCAATCGACAAGCGCTTGCCACGCTCGGAATCCTTGAGGAACCAGCGTGCACGCGTTTCGAACAGTGCGCGCTCGCGCGCGCTGAGCTGGCTCAACTCGATGCCCAGATAGCGCGCAAACAGGCTGCGAGCGCCTGGACGGCGCTCGTTCTCGTACACCCACAGCTCGATGTCGGCCTGCAGCTGGCCATCGGCGCCTTGCCACAGCAGCCCGGGCAGCGCCAGCACGTGTTCATCGCGCTTGAGCGGCGATGCCTGGGCGCCGCCCAGCCCCAAGGCCGCGCTCGCCGCGCCCGCCGCGCCCGCCGCGCTCAACAGGGCAAACAGGCTGCGCCGCCGCAGCCCTTGTGCGGCGGCGCTGTCATCGCCCGCGCTCACGCAGCGGGCGACACCACTTGCAACGGGCCGTGGTCGTCGCAGTGGTCGCCGTGCGGGTGGTGCAGGTGGCCGTCGACCAGATAGTCCACGTGATCGCCGTGGGGCACGGCCTCATGCCCACAGCCAGGGCCATGCACATGGCCGGGCTCGTGGCCCTGGCAGCGGTGCTGCGGTGTGCAGGCATCGGGGTTGGTAGCCGATACGGCAATCACATGCTCATCCACGTGGTCGCCATGCGGGTGGTGCAGGTGGCCGTCGTGCAGGTAGTCAACGTGGCCATCATGCATGACGGCCGTGTGGCCGCAGTGCGGGCCATGCTGGTGAGCGTGGTCCTGGTGGTGCGGGTGGTTGCAAGTGGGTGCAGTCATGGACGACTCCTTTCAGTGGTACATCAAACAGAGGGGAATCAGCGCGCCGCGGCCTTCCAGGGGTACTCCGCAGCGTGGTGCAAGATGTTGCGCAGCAGCTCATGCACATGCTCGTCGGCCAGCGCATAGAAGATGTGCTTGGCCTCGCGCCGCCGCGTCACCAAGCCTGCGGCATGCAAGGTCTGCAGTCGCGCAGACACACTGCTGAGCTTGCCGCCCTCGCAGGCCACCAGCTCGGAGACGCACATCTCCCGCTCAGCCAGCCACAGCAGCAGCCGCAGCCGCGCCGGATCGCTGAGCGCATGGCACATGGCTGCGGCCAACTCCAGCTGCCGGGCCGGGTACTGCATCGCAGGCGGCGTGGCTTGATCGTGCTGGCAAGGGCTGGTCATGGCTTTGCGGGGCTTATTCATTCCATTATTTTTTGTAATGTTAGATCGTTACCCAAGGCAGGTCAAATCACATCCCGCCAATACCCATGAAGCCCTCATGCCCGCCAGCGTCTGCTCAATGGTCGTGGCGCTTGTCGGCTCTTGCCAACTCTTCTCGAACACACCTTGCGCGATACTGTCGGGCCATTGCATCGCACATTCGCCGGCATGATTTCCATCTACCAGCTCAAACCCAAGTTCCAGAACCTTTTGCGCCCCATGGTGGCGCGCCTGCACAACGCGGGCGTGAGCGCCAATCAGGTCACGCTGCTGGCTGCGGCCGTGTCCGTGCTGCTGGGGCTGGCGCTGGCGCTCAACCCAGGGCGCAGCGGCTGGTTTGCGCTGCTGCCGCTGTGGATGTTTTTGCGCATGGCGCTCAACGCCATCGACGGCATGCTGGCGCGCGAGTTCGGCCACCAATCGGCGCTGGGCGCTTATTTGAATGAGCTGTGCGATGTGCTGGCCGATGCGGCGCTGTTCCTGCCCTTTGCCCTGCTGCCCGGCGTGGCCAGCACGCCCGCGGCCCTGCTGGTGTACCTGGTGGTGCTGGGCGCGGCCGTGGTCGAGCTGGCCGGCGTGCTGGGCCTGATGGTGGGCGCCAGCCGCCGCTACGACGGCCCCATGGGCAAGAGCGATCGGGCCTTCGTCTTCGGCGCGCTGGCGCTGCTGGTCGCCCTGGGCTGGTGGAGCGCCACGTGGGTGAGCGTCATCCTGGCCGTGGTGCTGGCCTTGCTGATCTGGACTGGCGTGAACCGCGTACGCAATGGGCTGGCTGAGGCCGCCCAGCGCGCGGCGAGCTAGAGCGTGTTCACACTATGCAAGCAAACCCCGCGCAGCCGCCCCGCCGCGGCTTCTTGGGCGGCCGCTCGGGCGGCTGCGCCTACATACAATAACGGGCATGAATCTCTCTGCCCTGACCGTCCTCTCGCCCCTGGATGGGCGCTACGAAAAAAAACTGGCCGCGCTGCGCCCCATCGCCAGCGAATACGGCTACATGCACCGCCGGGTGCAGGTGGAAATCACCTGGTTCATCGCCCTGTCCGAAGCGGGCTTTGCCGAATTCCCCACACTCAGCGCCGATGACAAGGCCTATTTGCTGCAACTGGTCGAGCAGTTCAGCCAGGCCGATGCCCAGGCCATCAAGGACATCGAAAAGACCACCAACCACGACGTCAAGGCCGTGGAGTACTGGATCAAGGAGCGCCTCAAAGGCCGGCCCGCGCTGGAGCGCGCGGCGGAGTTCGTGCACTTTGCCTGCACCAGCGAGGACATCAACAACACCAGCCACGCACTGCAACTGCAGGCCGCGCGCGATCAAGTTGTGTTGCCGGGCCTGCAGCAGGTCATCGCGCGGCTGCGCGAGCTGGCGCTGGCCCATGCCGACGTGCCCATGCTCAGCCGCACGCACGGCCAGACAGCCAGCCCGACCACGGTGGGCAAGGAGCTGGCCAACGTGGTCGCGCGCCTGCAGCGCGCCGCCGCCGCCATTGCCGAGGTGCCGCTGCGCGCCAAGATGAACGGCGCCGTGGGCAACTACAACGCCCACCTCTCGGCCTGGCCCGAGTTCGACTGGGAGGCCTTCAGCCGCCAGGTGATCGAATCGCCCGCCCCGGCGGGCCTGGGGCTGGTGTTCCAGCCCTACAGCATCCAGATCGAGCCGCACGACTACATGGCCGAGCTGTTCGACGCCGTGGCTCGCGCCAACACCATCCTGATCGACCTCAGCCGCGACATCTGGGGCTACATCAGCCTGGGCTACTTCAAGCAAAAGCTCAAGGAGGGCGAGATCGGCTCCTCCACCATGCCGCACAAGGTCAACCCCATCGACTTCGAGAACGCCGAAGGCAATCTGGGGCTGGCCAATGCCCTGCTGCGCCACCTGGCCGAGAAGCTGCCCGTCAGCCGCTGGCAGCGCGACCTGACCGACAGCACCGTGCTGCGCAACCTGGGCGTTGCCCTGGGCTATGCCACGCTGGCCTACAACGCCCTGCTGGTGGGGCTGAACAAGCTTGAGCTCAATGCCGAGGCCGTCGCCCAGGATCTGGACAACGCCTGGGAGGTACTGGCCGAGCCCATCCAGACCGTCATGCGCCGCTACGGCGTGGCCGGCGCTTACGAAGCGCTCAAGGCCGTCACGCGCGGCAAGAGCGTGGCCGCCAGCGACCTGCACGGCCTGATCCAAAGCCTGGAGATCCCCGCCGAGGCCAAGGCCAGACTGCTGGCCCTGACCCCAGCCACTTACACCGGCAAGGCCCAGGAGCTGGCGCGGCGCATCTGAGACGCCTGCACCCAGGAATGCCTCTGCACCCAGCGCAGCGCCGCGGTTCATGTAGAGCATCCCTTGTGGTTTAATTCGCACCTCGATTTCGAAGGGGAGTATTCCTGCAGCCATGCTGCAGCCCGCTTGCGGTTTGCCGGGGACAGCGCGCCACATCGCTGCCCAATAGGCACGCCGCCCTGGCCGGGCTGCCAGGCGCCAGCGGCACTGCGCCGCCTGAGTTAGTGCGCCACATGCGCCCAACACCCATCCGTCAATACGGGCCGCGCACACTGCGGCCCCGGGTGCGGTGCTGGCCAGCGGGCTGACCGTACGCCACGCGTACCGGCCAGGCCTGCGCCAGGGGAGAGACTTTCGAGCCCATCAACCGCAAAACTGCCCATAGGTAATGCATGGAACTCGCCCTCCCCTTGGAATTTGAAGTCGGCTCCTTCATCGTGCTGACGCTGATCCTGGTCGCCGACCTGCTGCTCATCATCAAGCGCCCCCACATCCCCTCGATGCGCGAGGCATCGCTGTGGGTGGTGTTCTACGTCACGCTGGCGCTGATCTTCGGCGGGCTGATGTGGTTCTTCGCCGACAAGGAGCACGCTGGCCAGTTCATCGCCGGCTGGCTGACCGAATACTCGCTGTCCATTGACAACCTGTTCGTCTTCGTGCTGCTGATGGCGCAGTTCCGCGTGCCGCGCCAGTACCAGCAGGAAGTGCTGATGGTGGGCATCATCCTGGCGCTGGTGCTGCGCGGCATCTTCATCCTGCTGGGCGCGGCGCTGATTCAGAACTTCAGCTGGATCTTCTACATCTTCGGCGCCTTCCTGGTCTACACCGCGTACAAGCAGGCCTTCCCAGGCCAGGACGATGACGATGAAAACCTGGAGCCCGCCATCGTGCGCTTTGCCCGCAAGCACATGGAGATCGCCCCCGACTACGACGGCGCCAAGGTGCGCACCACCTTCAATGGCCGCCGCATGTGGACGCCCATGCTGATGGTGTTCATCGCCATTGGCTTTACCGACTTGATCTTCGCCATCGACTCCATCCCGGCCATCTTCGGCATCACGCAAAGCCCGTTCATCGTCTTCACCGCCAACGTCTTTGCGCTGATGGGCCTGCGCCAGCTGTACTTCCTGCTCGGCGGCCTGCTCGACCGCCTGAAGTACCTGCACTACGGCATTGCCTTCATCCTGGCCTTCATCGGCGTCAAACTGGTGTTCCACGCCATGCACGTCAATGAGCTGCCCTTCATCAACGGCGGCCAGCCCATCGACTGGGTGCCGCACATCACGACCTGGGTATCGCTGGGCGTGATCGTGGCCTCGATGGTGGTGGCCACGGTGGCCAGCCTGGCCTCCAAGGACAAAGCCGCGCACCACTGAGCAACCGCAAGCCCAGGCTGAGCGGCAGCCCGCCCGCGCCGCCCAGCACACGCGCCCGCAGCCACTTGGTTTGCGGGCGCTTTTTCATGATGGCCTGCCGTTGAGCCCGCAGCGCTACAATCCGTTTTTTGGAGAAAACCCCATGCGACTTCTTGGCAAAGCGCTCACCTTTGACGACGTTCTACTGGTGCCAGCGTTCTCGCAAATCCTGCCCAAAGACGTTTCTTTGGCCACCCAGTTCTCCCGCAACATCCGCCTGAATCTGCCGCTGGTCTCGGCCGCCATGGACACCGTGACCGAAGCGCGCCTGGCCATTGCCATCGCCCAGGAAGGCGGCATGGGCATCGTGCACAAGAACCTCTCGGCGCAAGAGCAGGCCAGCCAAATCCTCAAGGTCAAGCGCCATGAATCGGGCGTGGTGCGCGAGCCCGTGACCATCACGCCTGAGCAGTCCATCCGCCACGTCATCGACCTGTCCGAGGAGCTGGGCATTTCCGGCTTCCCCGTGGTCGAAGGGCGCAAGGTGGTGGGCATTGTCACCAGCCGCGATCTGCGCTTTGAAAACCGCTTTGACCTGCCCGTGCGCGACATCATGACGCCGCGCGAGCGCCTCATCACCGTGCCCGAAGGCACCTCGCTGCAGGACGCCAAGGCGCTGCTGAACAAGCACAAGATCGAGCGCCTGCTGGTGGTCAACGACGCGTTTGAACTCAAGGGCCTGATCACCGTCAAGGACATCACCAAGCAAACCACCTTCCCCAACGCCGCGCGCGATGCCGACGGCCGCCTGCGCGTGGGCGCCGCCGTGGGCGTGGGCGCGGGCACCGAGGAGCGCGTCGAGGCCCTGGTCAAGGCCGGGGTGGACGCCATCGTGGTGGACACCGCCCACGGCCACAGCAAGGGCGTGATCGAGCGCGTGCGCTGGGTCAAGCAAAACTACCCGCAGGTGGATGTGATCGGCGGCAACATCGCCACCGGCGAGGCCGCGCGCGCGCTGGTCGAAGCAGGCGCCGATGCCGTCAAGGTCGGCATTGGCCCCGGCTCCATCTGCACCACCCGCGTCGTGGCCGGCGTGGGCGTGCCGCAAATCACCGCCATCGACAACGTGGCCAAGGCCCTGCATGGCACAGGCGTGCCGCTGATCGCCGATGGCGGCGTGCGCTACTCGGGCGACATCGCCAAGGCTATTGCCGCCGGCGCCAGCACCGTGATGATGGGCAGCATCTTCGCCGGCACGGAAGAAGCGCCCGGCGAGATCGTGCTGTTCCAGGGCCGCAGCTACAAAAGCTACCGCGGCATGGGCAGCATCGGCGCCATGCAGCAAGGCAGCGCCGATCGCTACTTCCAGGAAAGCAGCACCGGCAACGCCAACGCCGACAAGCTCGTGCCCGAAGGCATCGAAGGCCGCGTGCCCTACAAGGGCTCGCTGGTGGCCATCATCTACCAGATGGCCGGCGGCGTGCGCGCTGCCATGGGTTATTGCGGTTGTGCCACGATCGAGGACATGCGCGATCGCGCCGAGTTCGTGCAAATCACCTCCGCAGGCTTCCGCGAAAGCCACGTGCACGACGTGCAAATCACCAAGGAAGCGCCCAACTACCGCGCTGGCTGACAACCACTGGGCCACTGGGCGCAGCAGCTCGGCGCGCAAGCGGCAAGCACTCGCCGCCCTGTGCGCCGCCCTGACGCCAGCACCCTTGCCCGACGCGCGCGCTGCGTCGGGCACTGCACTGTTCTGTGCGCACCTGTGGGTGCGCCCTCTGCTCACATTGCCATGGATCAGCATCACCACAGCAGCACGCAGCCCCAGGCATCGCCGCACCGCAAATGGGCCTTCGCCGGATGGATCGCCGCCCTGGCATGGCTGGCCACCTCCGTGGCCTGCCTGATGTACGTGCTCTATGGCAACCCCCATGCAGGCCTCTGGAAGCACTGGGCCGCCATCACCTGGCAGCTGGGCCAAGTGTTGGCCATTGCCTGCTTCACCCTGGGCATGTGGCAATTCAAAAAGCACCGCCACTGGCAGCAGCGCCACGATGGCGCCGCGCCCGACCAGCCCCTTGCTTGAGATTGCTGCCAGCCTTGTTCAGTGGCGACAAGGCCGCCGCGCACGCTCTGCACAGGCAGGGCTGCACAGGGCCGCACATGGCTACAGAGCCGCACTGCTCAAGCCTTTTGTCCACCCACTGCACCATGTGCCCAAGCCAAAAAATAAGCCTTGAAGCGCCATAGCGCTCCAAGGCCCCCAGGGAATCTACCCCCGCACAAGCCGCCTGGGCGGCCTGTCATGCACATTCAGACGGGCTGCCCCCAAGAGGCAAACTCATCTCAATACAGCCGGCGCCCATCCAGCACGGATGGGCGCCAAAGCCGTTTTACGCAGACTTTCTGCCGGTGAAGCGACGGCCCAGGCCCACGATGCCCAGCGCCGCCAGCAGCAATGCCCAGGGCGCGCCCACCGGCACAGGCGTTACGCCAGCGCCAACCAGGCCGGCAGCCGTCACCGTCAGCGTGACTTTCGCCACAGCGCATGGCGCGCCGCCAGGGAAGACGCAGATCTCGTAGCTGTACTCGTACGCGCCTGCAGGCGTGCCTGGCGGCACCACCACAGTGCCATCCTCCTTCAAGCTCAGATCGCCACCCGCAGGGCCAGACAGCTTCTTCCAGGAACCAGGCTTGAGCTTGGCATTGACACCGGCCTGCATGGGCACGCCATTGATCAAATCATTGGCGAAGATCGACACCGTATTGCTGCCAGCCGCAATGCTGCCCAAGTGGTTGTCCAAGGCCAGAATCGGCGCAGGCTTGACCTTCAGGGTGACCGTCGCTGCATCGCAAGGCGTTCCAGCAGGATGCGCGCAGATTTCATAGGTGTAGGTGTAATCGCCCGCTGGCGCGTCGGCCGGCACGCTCACTGTGCCATCCGCGTTCAGCGTCAGCTTGCCGCCGGCAGGGTTGCCCGCACCGGCCTTCCAGCTGCCCGCTTTCAGTTCTGCGTTCTTGCCAGGGCCGGTGAACACGGCCAAAGCGCCATCAACGGTGTCGTTGGCAAACACCGAGGTCGTACTGCTGCCTGCAACCACTTCGCCAAAGGCGTTGTCTTCCGCCTTCACCACAGGCACTGCTGGCGCCGACGACTTCACCTTCAACTTCACCTGCGCCGTGTCGCAAGGCTTGTTGCCCGGCTGCGCGCAGATTTCGTAGCTGTAGGTGTAATCGCCCGCTGGTGCATTAGCGGGCACGGTGACCACGCCAGTGGCGTCATCCAGCGTCAAGCTACCGCCTGCCGGCGCAGAAACCAGACTCCAAGAATTAGGCTTGAGTGCGGCGTTGCTTGCATCCGCTGCTGCGCCATTGACGGTGTCATTGCCATAAATGGAAGGCGTCAGCGCCATCGCCGTCGTACCTGCGCTGACCTCGCCAAAGTTGTTGTCCACGGCATCGACCACAACGACTTTCAGCGTAACTTCCGCCGGGTCGCACTTCTCAGGGGTAGCAGTCGTGCACAGCAAATATCTGTATTCGTAATCGCCTGGCAGCGTTCCAACAGGCACCGTGACTTGGCCTGTCGCGTAGTCAAAGCTCAAGTCGCTTGCGGGGCCGTTGAGCTTCTTCCAAGTGTCGGCCTTCACTTTGGCGTTCGGGCTTGCCCCTGTCACCACAGCCTGCACGCCAGCCACTTTGTCGTTGGCGACCACGGAAGGGGCTAAAGGCGTGGCGCTGGGGCCGACGGTGCCAAAGTCATCCTCCACCGCCCAAATCGGCTCTTCAGTGACCTTGATGACCACTTCTGCCTTATCGCAGGCCGCGCCGGCAGGCGTCACCTCAGGCGACACGCAAATCTGGTATTCGTAGGTGTAAGTGCCTGGCGTGGTGTCCTTTTGCACTGTGAACTTGCCTGTCGCGTGATCCAGCGTGATACCGCCAGCGGCAGGGGCTGCACCGCCACCAGCGGGCTTCCAGGAGTCAGGCGTTACCGTGGCGTTTTGCCCTGGGCCGCTCAGCGCGATAGGCTGCAAATAGGCCTTGTCGTTGTTCAGGATGGAGGTGGGAAACTCTTCATCTATGCCATTGGCCATCGTCGCAAACGGCGCTGTGCTGCTGCCATCGTTGGTGGCATCGATGGAGGTCATGCACGAAGCGCCGTCGGAGGCATTGGCGGCAACAGCGTTCATCACCGTGCCAATCACCGTCCACTTGGTGGCGCTGGCAGGGTCGGCATCCACCTCATACACCTTGCCGTCCGCAGAGTACAGGAACAGCTTGCCATCGCGGCGGAACGCCGTCGATGCCATGTAGCCCGTGGCCGCATCCATGCCCGCAATGAGCTTGCGCGAGACATAAACCTTCTTGGTCGCCAGATCGATACGGTAACGGTGCAGATACCAGCCTGCGGTCACCTTATCGCCCATGCCGTACAGCACGGTCTGGGCGCTGGTGCTTTCCTGGGGGCTGACGGCAAAGTCCGTGATGGCGCGCTGCCCAGCCACGTGGCCTGGCGTGACGGCCTCGAAGCCATCAGGCACTGTGGTTTCTTTCAGGCGCTCCAGTTTTTCCGCTAGCACAGCGCCGCCGTCTGGCGTGGCTTGGTGCAGATTCTGGATGAGGTAAACATCGCTGGTGGCCCCGTTGACCATGAAGTAATTGCCCACCCGGTCAAACGATGCGGCCGCGCCAAGCGCGCCGTCTGGCAGCCCAGCAACAGGAATGGTGTGCTTGACAGCATCCACCCCCGACGCGCTGGGGCTCATGGGCACGGGCTGCACCTGCCCGGCCGCGTTCTTGCCCAGGCGATAAATGCCCACGCGCTGGGCGGGCGAATCCGGGTGCTCCACAAACACCCGCTTCGGTGCATACAGGTAGTTATCGCGCGGGTTGTAGGCCAGCGCATTGAGGTCGCGCGGGCCGGAGCCTGTGTTGGCATCCACCGTGCCAATGGCCGTGCCATTGCCCCAGGCAGCGCCGCCCACCATGTCGTAAGTGAAGAAATTGGTCGGAGCACTGGCATTGGAGCGGCCGACGTACATCTCCGTCCCGCAAGTCCAAGGCCCAGGCGCCGTCTGCGCCGATGCAGCGCCTGCTGCAGCCAAACAAGCCAGCAGCAGCCCATGCCGCTTCGCAATCAAACCATGTGTCACACAAGCTCCTTTGTTAGAGACAAATCTTCACAATTATGTAATAAAAATGTCACCAACTCGGCGAGTTGCCTGGCGATTTGTCGCCTGGCGAGTGCGCCGCCCCATTGCCTCACCGGCGCCCCGCCTGCCCCCTCTGCCAGCGACTGAATGCCACAGCACATGGGCGAAAATAGCGCTTTTGCCTCAAGTGCAACAAGGGGTGAAGGCGCGGGCGCCAACAACGCGGCCCTGCATCACATGCGCCGCTTGGCCCAGGCGCCTTTTCGAAAGCCCTGCGCCAATGGCTCAGTGGAAAAGAAGCGGGGGGCGGTGGCATGCCAGAAACCAAAGCGTAGCCGGGCCAGCAGCCCGGCAAGGCTTTGCGATGCCGCCAACGGCTCCATGCCGCTTCACCCCGCCCCATTGCGCTTGATGGCCCGCCTCACCCCCACGCCACGACCAGGCCACCCGCAAGCAGCCCGCCCAACCACCATGCAACACGACAAAATCCTCATCCTCGACTTCGGCTCGCAAGTCACCCAGCTCATCGCCCGCCGCATCCGCGAAGCGAACGTCTATTGCGAAGTGCATCCTTGCGACGTGAGCAGTGACTGGCTGCGCGACTACGCCGCCGATGGGCACCTCAAGGGCATCGTCCTCTCCGGCAGCCACGCCAGCGTCTATGAAGTGGATGACCGCGCGCCAGACGCCGCGTTTGAACTGGGCATCCCGGTGCTCGGCATCTGCTACGGAATGCAAACCATGGCGCAGCAGCTCGGTGGGCAGGTCGAGGGCAGCCACACCCGCGAATTCGGCTATGCCGAAGTGCGCGCCCACGGTCACACCGCGCTGCTCAAGGACATTCAGGACTTCCACACCCCCGAAGGCCACGGCATGCTGAAAGTTTGGATGAGCCACGGCGACAAGGTGACCGCCTTGCCCGAGGGCTTCAAGCTGATGGCCAGCACGCCGAGCTGCCCGATCGCCGGCATGGCGGATGAGGCGCGGCGTTTCTATGGCGTGCAGTTCCACCCGGAAGTGACCCACACCGTGCAGGGCCGCGCCATGCTGGAGCGCTTTGTGCTCGACATCTGTGCCGCCAAGCCGGACTGGATCATGCGCGACCACATCGAAGAAGCGGTGGAAAAAATCCGCGCACAAGTGGGCGATGAAGAAGTCATTTTGGGTCTATCCGGCGGCGTCGATTCCTCCGTAGCCGCAGCCCTCATCCACCGTGCCATCGGCGACCAGCTCACCTGCGTATTTGTCGATCACGGCCTGTTGCGCCTCAACGAAGGCGACATGGTGATGGACATGTTCGCCGGCAAGCTGCACGCTCGCGTTGTGCGCGTCGATGCCAGCCAGCTGTTCCTCGATGCACTCAAGGGCGTTTCCGACCCCGAACAAAAGCGCAAGATCATCGGCAAGCTGTTCGTCGATGTGTTCAAGACCGAGGCGGAAAAACTCAAGGCCGCAGGCAATGGCGCGAAGGGCGCGACCTTCCTCGCCCAAGGCACCATCTACCCCGACGTGATCGAATCCGGCGGCGCCAAGAGCAAGAAAGCCGTGGTCATCAAAAGCCACCACAACGTCGGCGGCCTGCCCGAGCAACTGGGCCTGAAACTGCTGGAGCCGCTGCGCGATCTGTTCAAGGACGAAGTGCGCGAACTCGGCGTGGCGCTCGGCCTGCCGCACGACATGGTCTACCGCCACCCCTTCCCCGGCCCCGGCCTTGGCGTGCGCATCTTGGGTGAAATCAAAAAGGAATACGCCGACCTCTTGCGCCAGGCCGACGCCATCTTTATTGAAGAACTGCGCTCCACCATCGAACCCCACAGCGGCAAAAGCTGGTACGACCTCACCAGCCAGGCCTTTACCGTGTTCCTGCCCGTCAAGAGCGTTGGCGTCATGGGCGATGGCCGCACCTACGACTACGTCGTCGCCCTGCGCGCCGTGCAAACCAGCGACTTTATGACCGCCGACTGGGCGGAACTGCCTTATTCGCTCTTGAAAAAGGTTTCTTCCCGAATCATTAATGAGGTTCGGGGAATTAATCGGGTGACGTATGACGTCTCATCCAAGCCGCCGGCGACGATTGAGTGGGAGTGAACGGACATTAGAAGGCTTTTGATCCGTCTAATGGCAAGATTTGCCGAGGCAGAGTATGTGGAAAGTTTTGTTTCTGCCCTCTCTGCTTCGCAGGACTGCATGTCTCCAACCCCTCTCTCATGAGAGGGGCTTTGAATTCTATTTACATTTTAGCCAAAAACGCTCTAGCTATTGATCTGAGATGCCAAGAACCGGAGATTGAAAGCTAGAGATTATTTTGGATGGCCGTGAATATGATCTATGCGCTTGCTCCGAGAGTAATTGGCGGCCCAGCTTTACGCTTCTTGGCTGTTTCTTCCGAACGCTTGACAGTTTGTGCACGCCAGTTCTCTAGATCGACGATGTCTTTGAGTAGTTCGTCTGGATCAGGAATAGCAACGCCGCCGCACATCGCCTTGTCATGGGCATAGTTGGAACATTTGCTCATTCCGGCGCTTACCATTGCATAGTCATTGTCATCCACACTTACTCCAGCGAGTCGCTGTGTCTCCACACCTTTGCGGAAACGGAGAATGACCTCGCGTAAAAGAATTTCTTCCACTGCACGCTCCCATGCCATACGCAGGCGGAAATAGGCATCAATCGTCTGTTTCTGATGCTCTTGCTCATTGCCTTCTTTGTACAGTTTGGCAATTGCCTGCTGCTGTGCTTTCAGCGCACCGATGCGTTTGCTGGTGTTCTTTCCTTCAAATGGTAATTCCGGGTCGGCTATGCCGAAGCCTTCAGCTCGCCGGATCAGGCTTTGCGTGAGTACGGCAGCACCTGCCTGTTTTGCTTCTTCGACTAGAAGGCAAAGGAAATAGATGTCGTGCGTGAAGATGATGACCTGCCGTTGCAATGCCTCCTTGGCCAAGCGCTTCGCAACACGTTCGCGACGACGGTGATCTAGGGAGGAAACCGGATCGTCGAGGATGACTCCCCCTTTCCCAGCGCTCAACCGTACCTCGGCGAGGAATGAGCCGATCGCAATGGCGCGCTGCTCGCCCTCGCTCAGAATCTCGCCGGGGTTATAGGACTGCGGCAGTTGTAATTTCAGCTTGTGTAGCGCCCTCCCGCGATCGGCACGACTTTGCAGCGCAACGCTCAAGCTCTCCACGCCCAGTTCTTTGAACTCCTGATTCAATGCATTAGCCAAATCCTCTGAGACGACTTTTGCTGTGATTTCCGATGCCTTGCGGGATATGGTGGTTGTTTTGAGACAAGCCAGACAGTTTTTCAATTTTTCTTGGTATCCAAGCTTTTCTATTGCCGTAACCACGGCCTTTTTGATTTGATTGAGCTTTACGCGCGCATCCAGCTCGTCTAGTTGCTTCTGTAGCGCAGCGCGAGCTTCTTCATTTGAGGCCTTATCCAGAGCTTCCGCTTCGGCATTCAATTTGTCGGCGAGTGCCTGTAGTCGATCTGCTGGGCTGAGTAGAACCTGAGCTTGCTCCAGCTCGGTCCAATCATGGGAAGTAATCGCTGTTTTAATGGCCTCATGCCGTGTTCTTAGTTCAACCTCGAAAGCTTTGGTATCAGCCACTAGCGATGGATTAAATTCTGCAACTTCCGCCTGCGTTACTTCATCGAAGCTCAAATCCATGTTGGAAGCTGCGAATGGGTGGTAAATGTCGGCGAGTGCTTGACGCCGTGCCTGTACCACTTTTTCTGCTTCCGCTTGAATAAACGCTTCGAAGCGCAGCAAACGTTGTGCGCCCACATCTAGCGGCTGCTGACATAATGGGCATGTAGCATCTTCTCCCAAGTCAGGGAACTGTTTGTCTGGATGTGACTCCAGTGAAAACTTGCGGGCGGCCTCAAACAATTCCCGCCATGCATCCCCGCCTGTCCCTGGTAAGAGCTTTTCACCTTCCTTGAAGTTTTTGGCCGCAAGGGCTGCGGCGTCTTGTGCTGCACGGAAGCTATCAGCCAGCGCCTTTAGCTCGGCAATGGCTTCAGGGGCTATAACAAGCTCTTTATCTCTTGCATTCTTGGCGAGAACTGCAATGCGGCGAGCGCGCAAGCGCAAGAGACCGGCTTTTTCCTTCGGGTTATTCTCTTTGAGGCTTTTCTCTAGCACTACCCTCTGCTCAAGTTCTTCCGGTATCACGGCAGCAAGTGCTTCAATCTGAGCTATTGGTGTTTTTGCAGAGAGCCTGGAAATCAGCTTGCCGACGGCTGTTTCTCCCTGCAATGGGCTGAGTGCGGCAAGGTTCACTGCTGATTGTTTTATTTCATCGTCAATACGATCCTTAAATATTTGACAGATCTTGGCAAGCGCTTCGAATACTTCAAGGCCATACGGTACGTAGGAAAAATCGTCCTCGCTATCTAAATAGGCACGTGCGCAACGCGTATCGAAGACCGAGAGAGAAGAAAGCTCTACTGGAGCTTCTTTCCCTTGGTGCCAAGTCACTTCCTTGACGATGCCATTAATCGCAATTTCGAAAGATGCTTGGGCATTGCCAGTCTTGATCTCTGGTAAATTGGCATTGGGATGGATAGTCTCCAACTGATCGCGGGCGCGGCAGGCACGTTTGAGAACTCGCGAATATCCCGACTTTCCTGAACCGTTGCTACCGTAAATGACAGTCATGCCATTAGGGTTTATTGCTAATCGTTGATTCTCTGCAATCGCATTGACGTTGCACAAATCTTTAATGGCTATCAGCTCAATATGTGTGGTCGTTGCAACAGACGCTGGAATTTGGCTGGCATTTAACGGTTGGGCCTGACGATTCTTCGGGTCTGGAATTCCATGCTCCAGCTTGAGCAAAGCATACAGATCCTCGTAGTCCTGAGGAATCAAATTTTGCCTCGCCAGCAAGCGGGAAACAGCATCACTTTGCCATGGCGGAAGTTTCTGAGTCCAAGTAAGAATTTCTTGCATTATAGACATCATTTTCTCCTTTTTTTGATTTTATATTGACCGCGAGTGGCGCCAAAGTGGCACACATAATATCTTTCAAAATTCCACTTCCAACAACGGCGCCACAACTCCTTCGCTTTGTTATTGATCGTCGCATAAGCGTTTTTGGGGCGGATTGCGCCTTGGCGTTGTCGGGTCGGGGTGCCACTGAAACTGCTACTTGATTGCGGCGAGAAGCAATCAAGGGCGCAGTGATACGAAGCGGCTCCGCACCGACGCGGTGAAACAGATCAGCGGTCTGGACGGGGCTGACCGCATCACCTCATGGGGTGGGCGATACGGCCTGCAAGGCCTGCGTCAAGCGTGCTCGGCTGGCGGCGCCCAGCTTTTGCAGGCCCAGTGCGTGCGCCATTGCGGTGTATCTCGATTCGCCTTGGGTACCGCGTGCGACCACGGCGCGGGCCAGTGAAGCCAGTTCTTGCAGGCTGATCTCGTCGGCTGCGCGCACGCTGTCTTCTTCGGCTGGCGCCCGGAAAGGCGCTTCCGCTGCGGGGTCCAGATGGTCGGGCCAGTAGAAGGTGCCGACTTCTTCATCGCTTGTCCGGTGGCGGGCGCGTGCGATTTGGAAAACGCGCTCCCGGATGCGGCTGCCGGTGCGCAGCCAGCCGTGGGCGCGGGCGATGCGACGAGCCAGCAGGGTGTCGAGCACCGGCCCTTCATGCTCGATGACGTGGGTAATCATGGCCGACAGGGTGTCGTTGTATTCACTGTCGAAAAAGCGTTCGGGATTGGCGCCAGCGACGGCTTCAGCGGGGTGAGTGACCCGATAGCGCGCGGCTTGCGCTGGCGTTATTGCTTCGGCCTCGGCATTGGCATCGGCTGTTGCTGCTGCGCCGATCTGGCGGGCAAAGATTTCCTCGGCCTGCGGTGCGGGCGCGGTGGCAGGGGCTTGCGCTGCGCTCGGGTGCGCCTCGGTTGGGAGCGGCGCTTTTTCGTCCGGCGTCGTCACCGGGGCCATGGCCTGTGCGATGGCCGCTTGCGCCAGGCGCTCGGCTTCGGCTTCGCGTTCGGCCTGTTGGGCGCGCCGTTCGCGCTGGGCCGCGAGCACGGCTTGCAGACGGGCATCCAGCCTGTCGAGGGTGCCAGCGGGGTCGATCCACCAGTCGGTGGACCAGACGCGCAGGATTTCCCAGCCCAAGCCGCGCAGGACCTGCTCACGCAGTTTATCGCGATCGCGCGCCGTGGCGCTGCGGTGGTAGGTGGCGCCGTCGCATTCCACGCCGGCCAGGTAACGGCCAGGTGCGTCGGGATCGACGATGCCCAGATCAATGCGGAACGAAGATGCGCCGATCTGCGGCTGGACTTGCCAGCCGCGCTGGGCCAGGGCCGTGGCTACGGCCTGTTCAAAGGGGCTGTCGAAGTCGCCAAGGCTGCCGCTGTTCGCGGTCGCCAGCGCACGAGCGCCGTATTCGGCGAACTCCAGGAAGTGCTTGAGATCGCGTACGCCGATGGCCTGGGTGCGGGCCAGATCCATCTGCTCGGCGCGGAAGCTGGCAAACACGCGCAGCTCGTGCCGCGCGCGAGTGATGGCGACGTTGAGCCGCCGCTCGCCGCCCTGGCGGTTGAGCGGGCCGAAGTTCATGGCCAGTTGGCCAGCGGGGTCCGGACCATAGGTGATGGAGAAGTAGATGAGGTCGCGCTCATCGCCTTGCACGCTTTCCAGGTTCTTGACGAACAGGGGTTCCAGTTCGCTTTCGGCGAAGTAGGGCTCCAGCCGCGGGTCTTTCCGCCGGGCTTCGTCGAGCATGTCCTCGATCAGTTTCTGCTGTTCGGCGTTGAACGTGACCACCCCGATCGTGAGGCCGCTTTCGCGAAATCCGGGCGCGGTCAGGCGGGCGACGATGTCCGCGACCAGCGCCCTGGCTTCGGCCGGGTTGGTTCGCGCGCCACCTTTCTGGTAGGCGCCGGTGACCCGTTGCAGGCTGACAGCGCGATCATGGGTGACGGGGGAAGGAAAGGTGACCAGTTCACCTCCGTAGTAGGCGTGGTTGGAGAACGCGATCAGGCTTTCATGGCGGCTGCGGTAGTGCCAGTTCAGGTCGCGGGTTGGCAGGTTGGCGCCGATGCACTCGTCGAGGATGCTCTCCAGATCCGCCTCGACATCACCGTCGTCAAGGCCTGATTCGGCGCGGTCGAAGAACGAGGTGGGCGGCAACTGTTTGGGGTCGCCAACCATCACCACCTGACGGCCGCGGGCGATGGCGCCGATCGCGTCCCAGACCGGAATCTGTGAGGCTTCGTCGAAGATCACCAGGTCGAAGGCGTTGGCCCCCGCTTGGAGGTACTGGGCGATGGACAGCGGGCTCATCAGCAAGCAGGGTGTGAGTCTGGTCAGAGCCTCGGGAATCTGGGCCAGCAACTCCCGCAAAGGCCGATGCGCGCGCTTCTTGCCAATTTCGTGCCGCAAAACGCCCCATTCGGAGTTGCGGCTGACGTTGTCCTGCGAGGGCAGTTCGGCGCAGAGGCGGGCGCGCAGCCAGTCCCGGGTCAGGGCGGTGAAGCGCTCGTCGAGTGCGCGGAAGTCGCGGATGCGCTGTTCGTGTTCGGCGCTGACGAACCCGCGGATGACCGGCTCGTGATCCACCACGGCGTTGAGCCACCAGCGGGCGTAGTTGGTTTCAAACGTTCGGCGTGCTTGGCCGAGCCGGACATGGCCTTGTTCGATCCCCTGCACCAGCGCGGCCAAGCCCAGTGCCAGAGCCTCACTGCGCGCCTGACGCCAGGCGCACCAACTGCGCAGGCTGTGTTCTGTGCGCAGGATGGATTGGCTTTGCTCGATAAGCCCGTCGAGTGACAGGGCGTGCCAGCGCGTCTGGTCGATCTCGGCAAGCCCACCGATGGTCGCAAACGCCTCCTGCCGGGCAAGCAGTTGCGTCCGGCTTTCCACATACCGCACACCAGCCAATGCAATGCGACCGCCTGGCGTCAGCAAGGCATTGGCATCGCCCAGCAGGGCATGCAGCGGCGCCTTGCAGGCGGCAATCTGTTCGGGCGTGGCGGCCAGGCGCGCCAGCACGGCGGCCAGATCCTCGTGGAGCTTGCAGGCTTGTGCAAGCTCGTGCAGATTGGTGCCCAGCCCTTTCCACAGGCCGGTGGTGAATTCACGCAAGTCGTCCAGGGCCGCCAGCGCCTGTTCGGTTTCGGCGCGTTGGCGGAGCATCTGGTGATCGCGCGCCAGCGTGGAGCCGCAAGCGCCTTCTTCGACCAAGGCATGGGCTGCATCCAGAGGGCCTTGCTGGAGGTGTTTGCGCCGGTCGCTCAAGAAATCCAATGCGGCGCGCAGGTGATCGGCTTGCGTGGCGTGGCCGGCCCACAGGCCGTCGGTCGCCGCCTCCAGCGCGGCATGGGCGGCAATGGCCTGTTCCAGCTGGCGCAGTCGGCGCGCCCGCTGCAAATCGGCTTGCAGGGCTGCCCCGCATTGGCCGTCCGCGATGGCGTCGAAGCCGTCGTCTTCCCACGCCCGGCCTTCGCGCACGGCGGCTAGGGCGATCTGCCAGCGCAGGGCCGTGCGCATCTTGTCTTGCTGGGTATCCAGCCCGGCCCAAACGCAGGCACATTCCTGCGCGGGGGTCATGGCTTGCACCTGTTGGCGCAAGGCGCGGATGGCATTCCAATGCTGCAGATCGTTGCGAACGTCGGGCTGCGCTTGCCCCTTGATGGCGCCAGACAATTGCGCCGTGACCTTGCGTTTGCCCAGCCAGGACTTGGGCCAGAACGCCTGCTCGGCCTGCTCCCAGCGGCGCTGCAGCTCAGCGACGTCGAGCTGTTCGATCGATGCGTCATACGGAGCCGACAGCGCTGCCTGGTGTTGCGCAATCCGGGCCAACAGATCCAGCCCCTGCTTCAGTTGCACGACCGTGCGAGCTGCCCAAGGCTCGCCGAGCTGGGCATGGATCTGCCGGTGCTCGGTAAGCGCTGCCAGGCCGTCGGTGCAGGCGGCCACGACGGAGGCGGGCCAAAGTTCAGAGAGCTGTGCATTCAGTTCGGCATGGCGGCGCAGCAGTGCGGCGCCCTTTTGCAGACCTTGGCACAACGCATGTGCATCGGGGCGCAGGACGAAGCGCCAGTCGTGCCCGGCTGCCGATGGCAGGCGTTGGGCCAGGATCAGCAGCGCTTCGCAGGTCTCGGTCGTCAACGCAGGCGCAGGCAGCCCGATGGCCTGGACGAATGCCTCTGCAGATTCGATCGTCGCCTGGGCGGCGGGAAGAACCTCGCGCGCGGCGGTGAGCAGTTGTTGCTGCCAGGTGGGCGACCAGTCGCCCTGGCCGATGAGGGCCAAGGGGTGTTGCGCCAGCGCGGCATGGCCGATGGCTTGCGCATTGACTTCCAGCCGGTCCACGGCATGGCGCAACTGCTCGATGCCAGCATGATCGTGCTGATCGGCCATGGGCCAGGCCATTTCGAGCGTCGGGACATCGTGTCCGGCGCTGACCGTGCCGATTGCGTCGAACAGGCTCAAACCGTTTCGGCGGCGACGATGCAGGCGTTCGACGTAGATGTTCAGCGCATCGCGCAGATGCTTGAGCTTGTCGGCTTCTGCGCGCCACTGCTCGGCGTCGGCCTGGCCGCTGCTGGACCAGGCCGATTGCAGCTGAGCCAGCACGTCGCGCTTGCGCGCCTTGCTCGAATGCAGCTCCAGACAGAACTCGCCCAAACCGATTTCGCGCAAGCGCCGGTAAACGATGTCCAGCGCCGCAATCTTTTCGGACACGAAGAGCACGCGCCGCCCCTGCGCCAGGGATTGGGCGATCAGGTTGGCGATGGTCTGGCTTTTGCCGGTGCCGGGCGGGCCGATCAGGACGAAGTCCTTGCCCTGCGAGGCCGCCAGCACGGCCGACAACTGCGAGGAATCGGCCGGCAAGGGGCAGAACACCTGCTTGGGGTCGAAGTGCCGGTCCAGTTCGCGTACCTGCGGAAACGGCGCGCCAGGCGGGTAAGGGTCGCGCGGCGTGTCCAACAGGTGGCGCACGACCGGGTTTTCGCGCAACTGCTCGCTGCGCTCGGCCAGGTCTTTCCACATCAGGTACTTGGCAAACGAGAACATGGACAAGACCACGTCCTCGGTTACTTCCCAGCCCTTGATGTCCTTGATGGCGTGGCCAACGGCCTTCCAGACCGCAGCGACATCCAGCCCGTTCTCGTCTCGCGGCAATTCGCCTTCGAGGCTGCCCAGGTTCAGTTCAAAGTCCTGACGCAGCATCTCGATCAGGGTCGGATTGAAACGGGGCTCATCGTCATGCAGGCTGAGCGTGAAGCCCGAGCGGGCACTTTGGCGTTGCAGGCTGACCGGCACCAGGATCAAGGGAGCGCGATAGCGCTGACCGTCGCGGTCCTCGCGCGTCCAGGACAAAAAGCCCAAGGCGAGATAAAGCGTGTTGGCGCCGCCTTCCTGCAAATTCGTGCGGGCGCTGCGAAACAGCTCGGTCAGCCGTGCGTCGAGTTCGGCTTCGGCAACGCCGATGAAAACCTCGCGTTTTTGCAAGGCTTCCAGGGCATGTGCGCGGCGCAGGTTTTCGCGCTCGCGGGATTCGTAGATGGCCTGATCGCGCGGATCGGCGCCATCCATCAGATCCGGGCGCGGCCGCAGCTTCAGGGGTTGGCTACTGGCCAGCAGGTCTTCCAGTGCGCCGGGGTCTGGCGCCTCCAGCTTGAGCGCCTTCTTGCCGCCCTTGAAGTTCAGCAGATTGTTGCGAAGCGAAAGGTCCAGCAGCTTGCGTTGCCAGCGCAGCAGCCGGTCTTTCGGGTCGAGCAGGCTAGTGTCTTCCGCATAAGCCGGCGCGCTGTCGGGAAGCTCAGGCGCGTCTTCAAACATTGGCATGGCAGGCGTGGGCGAGGCTGGCACTTCAGCGTCCGCCGTTGCCGCTGCCGCCGCTTCCGCGCTGGCCAATGGCTTGATGCGCTGCAGTCGCGCCCGGCGAATGTCCACGGCCAGACGGAACGCCGTATCCTGGGATTCATCCGCCTGCTGCGCGCCGCGTTCGGTGGCATAGCTGAAGGGAACTGCGGGGCGCTGCGTGATCAGGGTGGTTTCAAACAGCACCAGCTCCTTGAGCCTGAGGCGCTTGCGCAAGGCGGTCACGTCGTCAATGACAGTGGTGGAGAATTCCTCGGCTTGCAGCCAGACGCCGGCAAAGGCATGGCCCTCGGTGAAGACCAGCAACGGGTTCAGTCCTGCCTGCTCAAGCGCAGCGCAAAACAGCAGCGCGAGGTCGAAACAGGTGCCAAGGCCGGAGCTTTCGATCTGGCTGGGGCTGCGCACCTTCTGGCCAGACTGCTCGAAACTGGCGGGCGGCAAGGCATAGTCCAGCTGCATGCCAGCCATAGCCCCCCAGAGGGCCGAGGCCAGCTCCCAAGCACGCTTGGCGCCGCCTGCATAGCCGTCCAGCGCAGGGTTGCGACCGTGCTGGCGTAGCACCTCGGCGCTGCGCTTGAGCAGCCGATCCACGGCCGGGTCATTGGGCTGCACAAACGCGGCAACCAAATCAGGCAGATGCGAGAGGCCGCCCCATTGGTTGCGTGGCAACAGCTCCAGACGGCTCTCGTGCCGTGCAAGGGCAGGGGCGGATACTTCCGCGCCCGCGGCGCACAGCGCCAGCGAAACCGTGGCCGTCTCGGCCTCCGTCAGCCGTGCCAGCAGTCCGCCGTCCAGGCTTAAGTCCAAGTCGCGGATTGGGTAGCGCGAATGCGCCGCCAGCGCATCAATCCGCCAACGACGTGGCTTCAAAAAGGGTGGCTCGGAAGTCAGGATCAGCTCGACCTGCTCATGCGTCTGATCGGTCTCGTTGATCAGCGCGAGATCCCGGATCAACGGGACCGCATTCTGAAAGTCCGCCAAGTTCAACTTGGCGATCAGGGTCACGTCGATCTTCAACTCTGCCGCGATGTCCGAACTTTCCGGTTGTACCTGATCCATGGAATCCCCTTAAGCGCCTGTCGTAACACGAATTACGACATGTTACGTCATTGGCGGGTATTGGCTATGGTTGCCAGAAGCGTCAACGTGCAATGCTCAAACTGAAATGGGTCACTTCACACAAGGAAGACAAATGAAAGGCATGGATCGGTCGTTAGAGCAAATTTGATTGAGAAGATTACATAACGGGTTTTTTCTTTCAGCCGGAGCCTGAAATGCGAGCCTATTCGCAAGACCTGCGAGATCGAGTACTGGGAGCGCTGGAGCGGGGAGAGCGCCCCAGCGCCATTGCCCGTCGTTATGAAGTCAGCCGCATGTGGGTATATCGGGTGCGTGATCGCTTCGAAAAAGAAGGCGAGCGCAGCAGCAGGCAGCAAGGCGGCAAGCGCATCTCCCGACTGGCGCCAGTGGAGGGCATGATCCGCGACTGGATCAAGGCCGAGCCCGATCTGACCTTGGTGCAAATGTGCGAGCGTTTGGGCGAGCATGGCATCAGCATCAAACCCTCGGCGTTGTGGCACCAGCTCAACAAATGGCGGCTGAGCTTCAAAAAGAACGCTGCACGCCAGCGAGCAGGAACGTGAAGACGTGCAGCAGGCACGGGCGAGCTGGATACAGCAGCAGGCCCGGCTCGATGCCAGGCGCCTGGTATTTCTGGACGAGACCTGGAGCAGCACCTGCATGACGCCGCTGCGCGGGCGCGCTCCGCGCGGTCAACGCTGCGTGGCCAGCGCCCCGCATGGGCACTGGAAGACCAGCACCTTCATTGCCGCCTTGCGCTGTGATGCGCTGACAGCCCCCATGGTGACCGATGGCCCCATCAATGGCGCCGTGTTTCTGGCGTGGGTCAAAACCTTTCTGTGCCCGACACTTCGCCCTGGCGACATCGTCATTGCCGACAACCTCTCCAGTCACAAAGTGGCGGGCGTGCGAGAAGCCATCGAAGGGGTAGGCGCCAGCATTCGCTATCTGCCGCCGTACTCGCCGGATTTGAACCCCATCGAGAAGCTGTTTGCCAAGTTCAAGGCGCTGCTGCGCAGGGCGGGCGAGCGCACGGTGGGTGCGCTGTGGTGGCGCATGGGGCAACTGGTTGATCTGTTCTCGGCGCAAGAGTGCGCCAATTACTTCAGATCAGCTGGGTATGTAATGAATTAAATCAAAAACTTTCCGGGAGGGGATTTCGTTATGCAAAATCTTGCTCCTCAGTAGTCTCTAGATATACTGGGCACTACTTTTCTGAAGGTATGCCTATGACTGCAACCACCACACCTATGTCGCTCAAGCTCCCCAGCGACGCCCGCGAACGACTTCGCGCCATTGCCACACAAAAAAAGCGCCCAGCCCATGCGCTGGTACGCGAAGTAGTAATGAAGTACATCGAATTTGAAGAGGAGCAGGCACGGCGCAACCGTGAAGCCGATGAGGCGTGGAGGCACTACCAAGACACGGGCATCTACTACGACGGTGAAGACTGCATTGCTTGGCTGCGCTCCCTGTCTACTGCAACCCCGCTCCCTCAGCCTCAAGCCCGATGCGAAAAATAAGACTCACGGAGGCAGCGCAGAAAGATCTTGAGCGGGTCGTGGAATTTCTTGCAACGAGAAGCCCACAAGCCGCAGCGAGGGCACAGCTTGCTCTTGCTGACCAGCTTGAAAAAATTAAGGAGAACCCTACTATCTACCGCCCTGTGCCATCGATGCCGAGACAGCGAGAGGCAGTGCTCGCGTTCGGCTCATACGGCTATGTCATCCGCTACTTGTTCGATAGTGACTCCGACATGGTGTATGTCTTGCGTGTATGGCATCAACTGGAAGACAGGGAGTGATATCACAAGCCTTGTGGTCGCCTGGGTCGCCCGTCCGCCACAAAGCACAAGCTGCGCTATGGCCCCACCGGCCCAGGCGGGGCGCACAGGGGCAGGCTGTCGCTGACGAAGCAGTCTGGGCAGGGCTGCTGCAGTGCCTGCCGCTGCTCGGGGGCAAGGGGTTGCAGTTGCAGCAGGGGCAGTACGGCGCTGAGCTGGTGGCTGTCCAGCCGGCTGTCTTCGCTGGCGTGCAGTTGCAGTTGCTGCAGTTGCCCGCCATGTTGGAGTTCAACGCGGCCGCCGGCGTTGACGATGCACAGCCGCTCGACCTGCTCAGCATTGACCACGACCTCGCCGGAGACGTCTGCATGCTGTGTGCAGCGGGCCTGGGCTGCGGCGGGCATGGGCGCGGGCTCGGCCGGTTGGGAGGTGTTGGGGGCGGCGCTGGGGGCGGGGTTGGCTGGGCCGGCCTCGGGTTGGGCCTCATCGGGGCGGCATGGGATGTGCGAGACCAGCTGCAGCTGCCCGACCTGGCCGCGCTGCCAGTGGATGCCCTGGGCCTCGACATGCAGGGCGGGCATTGGCACCTCGGTGCGGAGAGTCAGGTCGGCGCCGCGCAGGCGGCGGATGTGGGCGGGCAGGTGCAGCGCCAGAATGCCGACCGGCTGACCGGCCATGGGGCTGTGCGCCTGCAGATACAGGCGCTCGCCCTGGCGCCAGCTGCGCAGTTGCACGGCGCGGCCAATGAGGCGGGCGTAGGCGCCAGGCCCTTTGCCGAAGCTGACTTCGGTTTGTCTCGCCCAGGCAGGCTGGGAGTGCGCGCCCAGCAATACCACTTCATTCGCGCCATCGAGCAGGGCCTCGTCCAGCAACTGCTGCGAGGATTCATGCGCCGCGAACTGGCCCGACAACAGCATGGCGCCCCAGAACAGGCCCAGCGTCAGCAAAAACAGGGCGATGGAGATGCGGCGCCTCATGCCAGCTCCCGCTCATGCAGCGCGCGCCAGGCCGCCAGCCACAGCAGGGCCGGCGTGCCCAGCCAGAACAGCGC
The DNA here is from genome assembly GCF_002288875.1 of Vandammella animalimorsus. Taxonomy (NCBI): domain Bacteria; kingdom Pseudomonadati; phylum Pseudomonadota; class Betaproteobacteria; order Burkholderiales; family Comamonadaceae; genus Vandammella; species Vandammella animalimorsus. The sequence goes on from NZ_NTBH01000009.1 coordinate 85,812, forward strand.
CACGACCAGCTGCTGCAGCGCGCTGGCCTGCTGCGCCTGCAGGCTGCCGGGCAGCAGCTGGGCCAGCTCCAGCCGGCTCAACTGCACGCCGTCGCCCACGGCATCGAGCAGCCCGGTGGCCATGAACAGCGCCAGGCCCAGCAACACCGTCTTGATGGCGGGCGCGCGGCGAAACCACAGGCTGCCCAGCACGGCAAAGCCGCACAGGCCGGCGAACATCAGCGCAATGCCCAGGCGATCGGCCACGGCGTCGTACAGGCCCGCACGATCCAGGTGGGGCGCCATGCGCAATGGGTGAAACAGCGCCCATTGCTGCGGCCTGGGCATGGTGAGGGAGCCGCGCTGCGCCTCGCTCAGCGACTGGAAGTGCGCCACGGCCAGCTGGTATTCCAGCGCCGCGCCCAGGCCGTTGAGCGCGCCGATGACCAGGGTGTAGGCCAGCGGGTAGGCCAGCAGCAGCGTCAGCGCCGCCAGCAGCCATTTCTCGAACACCGAGGCCGGCCGCATCAGCAGCAGCAAGGCGGCGCCAGGCTGGCGCAGGCTCTGGAAGTACAGCCCGGCAAACACCGGCCCAGAAAGCAGCAGCCCGGCGGCGTAAAGCTCGGCCTGGCCACTGGTCTGCAAGGCGTTGTGGCTGCGGCTGTTGCCCACCGCCAGGGCCAGCAGCAGCGCATACAGCAAGGCCCCGGCCAGCGCAAAGCCGGCCCAGCCGCGCCAGCGCTCGGCCCATTGCACACGCGCCAGCCGCACAAAGCGCGGCAGGCTGAAGAAAGGCGATGGCGCAGCAGGCACGTTCATGGTGCATCCTCCTGGGCGGGGGGCGCTTGCAGCGCCGCCAGCACGCCCGCTTCGTTCAGGCTGATGGCCTTGTACAGCAGCTCCAGCGGCACGGGCGCGGCTGGCTCGCCAGGCCGGCGCGCGGCCAGCCAGACGGTGTGGCCGCCCATGGCCTCCTGGTGGATGGGCGGCGGCCCTGGCGGCAGCGCCTGGCCTGCCGGGGCCAGGCCCAGGCGCAGCCGCTGCCCCAGCATGGCCATGCTGGCGTCGAGCAGCAAGCGCCCCTGGCCCAGAAACCAGATGTGCTGCAGCACCTGCTCCAGATCGTGCGCCTGGTGGGTGCTGACCAGCACCGTGCGCCCGGCCTGCTCGGGCTGCATCAACAGCTCCTTGAAGCGGCTGCGGCCAAGGATGTCCAGCCCGTTGGTGGGCTCGTCCAGCAGCAGCAGCGGCGTGCGCACGGCCAGCGCAAAGGCCAGCGCGGCCTTTTTCTTCTGCCCCAGGCTCATGCCGCCAAAGCGCTGCGCGCCGGGCACCTGCAGCGCCTGCAGGCAGTGCGCGAACAGCGCCGCGTCAAACTGCGGGTAAAAACCGCCGTGCGTGCGCTGCAGCTGCTGCGGCGTGAGATCGGGCAGGTGGAACTCCTCGGGCAGGATGTAGAGCTGCTGCAGGAACTCCGGCCGGCGCTGGCGCGGCGCCTGGCCCAGCACGCGAATCTGGCCCGCCTGCGGCCCCAGCAGCCCGGCCAGCAATTTCAGCAGCGTGGATTTGCCGCTGCCGTTGTGCCCGAACAGCCCATACACGCCGGGCCGGTCGATCTGTGCCTGCAAGCCATCGAACAGCGCGCGCGGCCCATAGCCAAAGCGCAGCCCTTGTATTTGCAGCAAGGCGGCAGCGGCTGGGCGATCCGGGGTGGCGGGCATGGTGGGCACGGCAGGGGTGACGGGCATAGCAGGCGCATCATAAAGAAACTGGCGCAGGCCCCGCCCTTGCATGTCCACAGCCCAAGCAGCAGCCCCTCACCGCCGGGCATGCAGGCTGCGGCGCTCCAGGGCCAGCATCAGGCCGTACAACAGTGCGCCGGCCAGCAGGCCGGCGGCGGCCACCCACAGCGCCAGGGCGAAGCCTTGCTGTTGCGATGCAGCGCCGTGCAGCAGTTGCACCACCAGCGGCGGGCCGGCGATTTGCCCCAGGCCGTACAGGGCCGTCAAGCTGCCCATGAAGGCCGTGGCCTGGGTCGGGCGCAGGCGGCGCGCCTCCTGCATGCCAAACAGGGTGATGGCGGTGAAGGGCAGGCCCAGCAGCGCGCTGCCCAGCACGAAGCCCGTGGCGTTGGGCAGCAGCAGGGGCAGCACCACGCCGCAGGCCTGCAGCAGATGGCACAGCAGCAGCAGCCAGCGCCGATCCACCCGCGCCGGGATCAGGCCGGTACTGGCCGCGCCCAGGGCCACGCAGGCGCCGAAGATGGGCCAGAACCAGGCAATCCAGCGCGAGCCGGGGATCACGCCCTGGGCAATGACGGGCAGGTAGGTGGCGGTGATGATGTAGCCAAAGCCGGCCAGGCCGTAGGCCAGCGCCAGCAGCAGGGGCTGGGCCGCCCACGCGGCGGGCTGGGCGGATGCGGTTGCTGGGGCCGCCGGGGCTGTAGATGGGGCGGGCGCGGCAGCAGGTGCGGCGGCGGCATCAGCGGCAGCGCGCTGCAAAGCCCCGCTGCGCCAGACTACGCGCAGCACCCAGGCGGCCATAACCACAGCCGCCAGGGCCTGCACGGCCCAGGTCAGCAACGCCGGCCTGGCTTGCAGCGCCCAGGCCATCAGGCCCGAGGCCAGGATGCCGATGCCCGGCCCGCTGTAAACGATGCCGCCGAGCTGCCCGGCCCGGCGCATGGCCAGTTGCTCCAGGCACCAGCCGGAGGTGTGCACAAAGGCCACGGCCGAGGCCACCCCGGCCAGCAGCCGCACGCCCGGCCAGAGCCAGGCCAGCGGCAGCGCCATGAGCAGCAGCAAGACGGCCGTGGCCGCCAGGCCCGCCAGCAGCAGCCAGGGGCCCCAGGCCCGCAGGCGCTGCGGCTGGCGCAGCAGCCAGGGCAAGGCCATGCAGGCCAGCGCGCCCAGCAAATAGCCCAGGTAGTTCAGGGTCGCCAGCCAGCTGCCCTGGCGCAGGTCGAGCAGGCCATCGCGCACCATCAGCGGCAGCATGGGGGTGAAGGCAAAGCGCCCCAGGCCCATGGCGATGGCCAGCGCCAACAGGCCGGCCAGGGCCACGGCCAGCGCGCAGGGGCGGGTGGTGGTGTGCTCGCTCATAGGCTCATCGGCTCATGCGCGCAGGCGCTCTGGCTCTGCCGCTGCGCCCTGGGCCTGTGCGTCCCACTCGTGCCAGAGCTGCTGCCAGCGCTGGCGCGCCTTTTGCACGGCGGCGTGCTTGACGTGGCCGAAACCGCGAATCTCCTCGGGCACGCTGGCGATCTGGCACGCCAGCGCCCAGCGCGGCGCATCGGCAGGCAGCCCTTGCAGGCCCTGGCGCAAGCGCTCGAGCATGGCGCGGTACTCCTCGATCAGCGCGCGCTCCATGCGGCGCTCCTCAGTCTTGCCGAAGACGTCCCAAACCGTGCCGCGCAGCGCCTTGCCGCGCGCCAGCAGCGCCAGGCCCCAGTGCATCCAGGGGCCGAACTGGGTCTTGATGGGCTGGCCCTGGGCGTTCTTGCGCGCCAGCAGCGGCGGCGCCAGGTGGTATTGCAGGCGGTAGTCGCCTTCGAACTGGGCCTGCAGCTGGGCGCGGAACTGGCCGTCGGTGTACAGCCGCGCCACCTCGTATTCGTCCTTGTAGGCCATGAGCTTGAACAGGTTGCGCGCCACGGCCTCGGCCAGCGCCGTCTGGCCGGTGGCGGCCTCGACGTCCTGCATGTGCTGCACTTGCGCCGCGTAGCGCTGCGCATAGGCGGCGTTCTGGTAGGCGGTGAGGTGCTGCACGCGCAGCGCCACCAGGCTGGCCAGATCTTCGGGGCCGGGCCTGGGCTGGCGCACCAACTCGATGACTTGCGCCGGGGGCGCGGCAAGGGCCTGCATGGCCGCTGGATCGGCTGCAGCGCGGCGGCCCCACTCGAAGGCCTGCTGGTTTTTCTGCACCTGCACGCCGTTGAGCTCGATGGCGCGCAGCAGCGCCGCGCGCGACAGCGGGATGCGCCCTTGCTGCCAGGCAAAGCCCAGCAGCAGCGGGTTGGTGAAGATGCTGTCGCCCAGCAGGCGCGTGGCCAGGGCCTGGGCATCGAGCGCGCCCAGCCCCTGCGGGCCCACGGCGCGCTGCAGCGCCGCTTCGGCCGAGGCGGCGGGAAAGCGCCAGTTCGGGTCGTGCACGAACAGCGCGGTGGGCGTGCCGTGCACGTTCAGCGCCACGTAGGTGCGGCCTTCCTGCATGGTGGCCAGGGTGGCGGCGCTGGTGGCCACGATGGCGTCGCAGCCGATGACCAGATCGGCCTTGGCGGCATCGACCTTGGTGCTGAACAGCGCCTCGGGCCGCGCGGCGATCTGGATGTGGCTCCAGGTCGAGCCGCCTTTTTGCGCCAGCCCGCCGGCATCCTGGGTGATGACGCCCTTGCCTTCCAGGTGCGCGGCCATGCCCAGCAGCTGGCCGATGGTGATGACGCCGGTGCCGCCCACGCCGGCCACGACGATGCCCCAGGCGCTCTCGATCTGGGGCAGCGCGGGCTCGGGCAGCGGCGGCAGCTCCTCAGGCGCAGGCAGGGCTGGCCGGGCCGCGCCGGCGGCATTGGCGGCAGCGCCCGTTGCGCGCTTGAGCTGGCCGCCATGCACCGTGACCATGCTGGGGCAAAAGCCCTTGAGGCAGGAGAAATCCTTGTTGCAGGTGCTTTGGTTGATGCGGCGCTTGCGCCCCAGCGGCGTGGCCAGCGGCTCGACCGAGAGGCAGTTCGACTGCAGCGAGCAATCGCCACAGCCCTCGCAGACCAGCTCATTGATGAACACGCGCTGCGGCGGCTCGGCCAGCTTGCCGCGCTTGCGGCGGCGGCGTTTTTCGGTGGCGCAGGTCTGGTCGTAGATCAGCACCGTCGTGCCCTTGACCTCGCGCAGCGCGCGCTGCACGGCATCGAGCTCGTCGCGGTGGTGCAGCTGCACGCCCGGCGCCAGCGGCGCGCCTTGGTACTTGGCCGGCTCGTCGGTGACGATGACCACCTGGGCCGCGCCCTCGGCGATGACGCTGGCCATGATCTGCAGCACCGAATGGCCCTCGGGGCGCTCGCCCACCTGCTGGCCGCCGGTCATGGCCACGGCGTCGTTGTAGAGGATTTTGTAGGTGATGTTCACCCCGGCGGCGATGCTCTGGCGGATGGCCAGCAGCCCGCTGTGAAAGTAGGTGCCATCGCCCAGGTTGGCAAAGACGTGCGCCTCATTGGTGAAGGGCTGCTGGCCCACCCAGGTCACGCCCTCGCCGCCCATTTGCGTGAAGGTGGCCGTGCGCCGGTCGGGCATCCAGTTGGCCATGTAGTGGCAGCCGATGCCGGCCAGCGCGCGCGAGCCCTCGGGCACGCGGGTGCTGGTGTTGTGCGGGCAGCCGCTGCAAAACCAGGGGATGCGCTCGCCGGTCTTGACCTCCAGCGCCGCCAGCGCCTGCTCGCGCGCATCCAGCGCGGCCAGGCGCTGCTGCAGGTGCGCGCGCCAGTCCTCGGGCACGCCCAGCGCCAGCAGGCGCCGCGCAATGGCGCGCGCCACCAGCGCCGGGTTCAGGTCGGCATGGGCGCGCAGCAGCGTGCTGCGCGCCGGGTTGGGCTGGGCCCATTCGCCGCCCAGCTCGGCGCTGGCGTCCTCGCCGGCATCGAACTTGCCCAGCACGCGCGGGCGCTGCGCCGCGCTCCAGTGGTAGAGCTGCTCCTTGAGCTGGTATTCGATGAGCTGGCGCTTTTCCTCGACCACCAGCACCTCTTGCAGGCCGCGCGCAAAATCCTGCGTGGCCTGCGGCTCCAGCGGCCAGACCACGCCCACCTTGTGCACGCGGATGCCCAGGCGCTGGCAGGCGGCCTCGTCCAGGCCCAGGTCCTGCAGCGCCTGGCGCGTGTCGTTGTAGGCCTTGCCGCTGGCGATCAGGCCAAAGCGGTCCTGCGGGCCGGCGATGACGTTGTGGTTCAGGCGATTGGCGCGGATGTAAGCCAGCGCCGCATACCACTTGGTGTTCATGAGCCGCTCTTCCTGCGCCAGCGGCGCATCGGGCCAGCGGATGTGCACGCCGCCGGGCGGCATCTCGAAATCGCCCGGCAACGCAATCTGCACGCGCTGCGCGTCGATGCAGACCGAGGCCGAGGACTCGACCACCTCCTGAATGGTCTTCATGCCCGACCACACGCCGGCATAGCGGCTCAGCGCCAGCGCATGCAAGCCCATGTCCAGGATGTCCTGCACGCTGCTGGGGAAGAACACCGGCAGGCCGCAGGCCTTGAAGATGTGATCGCTCTGGTGCGCGGCGGTGGAGCTTTTGGCCACGTGGTCGTCGCCCGCCAGCGCCAGCACGCCGCCATGGCGCGCCGTGCCGGCCATGTTGGCGTGCTTGAACACGTCCGAGCAACGGTCCACGCCAGGGCCCTTGCCGTACCAGATGCCGAACACGCCGTCGTACTTCTTGTGCTCGGGCTGCAAGTCCAGCTGCTGCGTGCCCCAGACGGCAGTGGCGGCCAATTCCTCGTTGACGCCAGGCTGGAACACGATGTGCTGGCGCGCCAGGTGCGCGCGCGCGCCCTGCAACGCCTGGTCGTAACCGCCCAGCGGGCTGCCACGGTAGCCGCTGATGAAGCCGGCCGTATTCAGCCCGGCGGCAGCATCGCGCGCGCGCTGCAACATCGGCAGGCGCACCAGCGCCTGCACACCGCTCATGAAGGCCGTGCCGCTCTCCAGCGTGTATTTGTCGTCGATGGAAACTTGGCGCAGCGCAGCCTGCAGCGCCGGTGAAATGGGGGCGTTCATCGTGGTATCTCCTGTTGGTATTGGGCCTGTCATCACAACCCTCGCGCCGCCCTCATCCCCAGGATCGGGCGCTATTTGCGGCGATTTTGATGACAGGCCTTTGTTGTCCGTGATCGCAAGCGCACAGTGTACGGGCCATGACCCCACCGCACGCTGCGCGACTATCCCTTGGGGCACAATGCGGGCACGGTCTGCACGGATCGCAGCGCCTGCTTTGCCGCTGGATTCGTCCAGACTCTTTCCTGCGCAGCCCGCTGCCGAACTCTTCTGCGGCGAGGCTGCGCTGCCTTTGTGTTCACTTCCCTCCCCTTGCCACCATGACCGACGCCACCGCCATCGCCCCGCACGACAAGGCCCGCATCCTCGCGCAGGCCCTGCCCTACATCCGCAAGTTCCACGGCAAGACCATGGTCATCAAATACGGCGGCAACGCCATGACCGAGCCGCAGCTGCAAGCGGCCTTTGCCGAGGACGTGGTGCTGCTCAAGCTGGTGGGCATCAACCCCGTGGTGGTGCACGGCGGCGGCCCGCAGATCGAGTCGGCCCTCAAGCGCCTGGGCAAGACCGGCCAGTTCATCCAGGGTATGCGCGTGACCGACGCCGAAACCATGGAAGTTGTCGAATGGGTGCTGGCCGGCGAGGTGCAGCAAGACATCGTCGGCCTCATCAACCAGGCCGGCGGCAAGGCCGTGGGCCTGACCGGGCGCGACGGCGCCTTCATCCGCGCACAGAAGCTGCGCATGGCCGACCACAAGGATCCGAGCATCCTGCACGACGTGGGCCAGGTCGGCGAGATCCTCAGCATCGACCCCAGCGTGGTCAAGGCGCTGCAGGACGATGCCTTCATCCCCGTCATCAGCCCCATCGGCTACGGCGACCAGAACGAGAGCTACAACATCAACGCCGACCTGGTGGCCAGCAAGCTGGCCGAGGTGCTCAAGGCAGAGAAGCTGATGCTGCTGACCAACACCCCGGGCGTGCTCGACCAGCAAGGCAAGCTGCTGACCAATCTCTCGGCGCGCGAGATCGACGCGCTGTTTGCCGACGGCACCATCTCCGGCGGCATGCTGCCCAAGATCGCCGGCGCGCTCGATGCCGCCAAGAGCGGCGTGAACTCCGTGCACATCGTCGATGGCCGCGTGCCGCACGCCATGCTGCTGGAGATCCTCACCGACACGCCCTACGGCACCATGATCCGCGCCCATTGAGACGGATGGAGCGCGCCCAGCGAACGCCGAACGCCGAACGCCGAACGCCGAACGCCGAACGCCGAACGCCGAACGCCGAACGCCGAACGCTGGAGCGTCGGCGGCCGCACACAGCCTGACCCCACACCACAGTACAAGGAGCCTTTGATGCCCATCCACAGCCCCGAATTCATTGAGCGCTGCGCCAGCTTCAGCGATTTGTTCGAGCAGCTCGGCCTGCCCAGCTCGGCCGTGCAAATCGCCGACTTCATCTCCGAGCACCACCCTCTGCCCGATGAGGTGCTGCTGGCCGATGCGCCGTTCTGGAGCACTGCCCAAGCGCAGTTTCTGCGCGAGCAAAAGCAGCTCGACGAGCCGCCCTGGTCGATCCTGATCGACCAACTGAGCGCCGCGCTGCGCGACTGAGGCGCATGCCAGCTGCCCCGCAGCTGGCCGCGCGCCCATCAGAGCCTGTTCAAAATCTTTGCACGGCGGTCAAGAGAGCGGATTTGGGCGCTCTGCTGCGCCCGCAAAGCCTCGCCATAGCCCCAGCTATGGCTGCGTTTTGCGCCTTGCAGCCCACCCCAAACCGCTTCTTGCCCACTCGCGCCGAGATTTTGAACAGGCTCTCAGGGCTCAGACGGTGCGCCGCCCAGAGCCTTGTACAGCGTCAGCAAGTTATTGAGCTGGGCCTGGCGGTTGGCCGAGAGGGCCAGCTCGGCGCTGCGGCGCGCCTCTTGCGCGTCCAGCCAGGCTTGCAGCGCCACCGCGCCGTTGCGGTAGCGCGCCTCGCTGAGCGATTCAACCTGCAGCGCCGCATCGCGCTGCTGCTGCAGCCAATGGCGCTGCTGCTGCAACTGCTGGCGCGCAGCCAGCGCGTCCTCCACCTCTTGCAAGGCCTGCAGCAAAGTCTTTTGAAAACCCACGGCCGCAGCTTCATAGTTGGCGCGCGCCACCTCGCTGTTCAGGCGCATTTCGCGCTGGCGCAAAAACGGTAGCGCCAGGCTGGCGCCCAGCGTGCCCACCGGGTTGGACAGCCACTGCCCCAGCGACTGGGCGCTGCTGCCCAGGCCAGCCGTCAGGCTGATACTGGGGTAGTAGCTGGCGCGCAGCGCATCGCCATCGGCCAGCGTGGCGCGCAGCCGGGCCTCGGCGGCCTGCACGTCAGGGCGACGCGCCAGCACCTGGGCCGGCAGCTGCAGCGGCAGCTCGGGCAGCTCGCCTGCAGGCAGGGCCTGGGGCTCGCCATCGGGCAGCAGCGCAGCCAGGGCATCGCCCGTGGGCGGCTGGCCCAGCAGCACGGCCAGCGCATGGCGCGTACTGGCGCGCGCCTGCTGCAAGGCCGCCAGTGCGGCCTGCTGCGCGGCCACGCTGCGCGCGGCCTGCTGGCGCTCCAGGCCGGAGACGCCGCCAGCCTCATACTGCGCCTGCACCAGCGCCTGGGTGCGCCGCGCGTAGTCCAGGCTGCGCGCGCCGCTGGCAATCTGCTCGTTCTGGTGCGCCAGCTGCCAGTACAGCGTGGCCACGCTGGCCACCAGCACCAAGGCCGTGCTGTGCCGATCCTGCTGCGTGGCGCTGTGGCGCCACTGCGCCGCATCGCGCTGGCTGGCCAGCTTGCCCCACCAGTCCAGCTCATAGCTCAGGTTCAGGCCCAGGCTGTGGCTTTGGGCGCTGCGCGCGGCGCCGAAGTCGCGGCTGGCGCCGAGCGAGGCGCTGGCGCCCAGGCTGGGGCGGGCCTTGTCCTGCGCCAGCCCCAGGGCCAACTGGGCTTGGCGGATGTTCCAGGCCGCCAGCGCCATGTCGGGGCTGTGCTGCAGGGCCTGGGCGATCAACTGGTTGAGCTGGGCATCGCCCAGCGCCGTCCACCACTGGGCGGCCTGGGCCGGCTCGGCCACTGCATCGGCCGGCGCAGCTGCGCGCTGGCCGCTCCAATCGGCAGGCACGGCCAGCGGCGGCGGGGTGTAGGCCGTTTGCAGGCTGGCGCAGCCTGTCAGCGTCAGCGCCAGGGCGCAGGCCGCGCCCAGCACAGCGCCGCGGCGGGGGGAGAAAGCCAAGGGGAAGTTCATCACACGCATGTTCTTGCGATTCACGTTGCGGCTCCTTGTATAGCGTGAACAACCCCTAGTTGCGCGACAGCGCGTCGATGGGATTGAGGCGCGCCGCGCTGCGCGCCGGCAGAAAGCCGAACACGATGCCGATCAACGATGAGCAGGCAAAGGCCCAGACCATGGCCTGCACCGAGAAGACCAGCTGGAAGTCGCGGCTGAAGCGCGCGAACAGCTCGCCAAACGCCAGGGCGCAGCCAATGCCCAGCAGGCCGCCGAGCACGCACACCAGCACGGCCTCGATCAGGAATTGCTGCTGGATGTCGCTCTGGCGCGCGCCTACGGCCATGCGCACGCCGATCTCGCTGGTGCGCTCGGTGACCGAGACCAGCATGATGTTCATCACGCCGATGCCGCCCACCAGCAGTGAGATCACGGCGATCGAGGCCACCAGCAAGGTCATGGTGCGGGTGGTGCTCTCGATGGTCTGGCGGATGGTGTCGGAGTTCATCAGGAAGAAATCCTGACGGCCGTGGCGCTGCGTGAGCAGCTGCGTGATGCCGGCCTCTGCAGCCTGCGAGGAGGCATCGTCGCGCACGCGCACGGTGATGGTGTTGACGTGGCTTTGCCCCGAGATGCGCCCCATGACCGTGGTGTAGGGCACGTAGACGGTGACGCTGCCCGAGTCCGGGTTGAAGCCCGCCGCCTGCGGCTGCAGCACGCCCACAATGCGCACGGGCACGCGGCCCAGCAGCAGCACTTGGCCGATGGGGTCGCGGCCATCGGCAAAAAAAGTCTTGCGCGCGTTGTCGTCGATCACCGCCTCCTGCGTGCGCGCCTGCACGGCCTCGCGCCCAAACCAGCGCCCGGCGGCCAGCCGCAGGCCACGCACCTGGAAGAACTGCTCGCCCACGCCGCGCACCTGGCCGCTGGATTCGACGTTGCCGTGACGCACGGTGGCTGCGCTGTTCACGCTGGGCGTGACGCTGTCCACATAGCCTTGCTGCGCCAGCGCATCGGCATCGGCAGCCACCAGCGTGCGAATGCGGCTGGCCTGGCGATCGCCAAAGCCACTGCCGGGGCGGATGTCGATGGTGTTGGTGCCGATGGAGGCAATGTTCTGCAGCACGGCGCGCCGCGAGCCCTCGCCCAGCGCCACCACCGAGACCACCGAGGCAATGCCGATGATGATGCCCAGCATGGTCAGAAAGGTGCGCAGCCGGTGCGCGTTCATGGCCCGCAGCGCCATGTGCAGGGCTTCGCCCAGGCGGCCCAGCGCGGCCAGCGGCGCCGAGCGCGCTGCAGCACGGGCCGTGACAGAGGCGGCGGGGCTGGCCGCTTCAGCTGCGCCCGCGCCCTGCCCCGCCGCGCCGCTGCGTTGCGGCGCATTGGGCCGGTCGCTGACGATTTGCCCGTCGTGGATTTCGATGATGCGCTGCGCATGGCGCGCCACCTGCATGTCGTGCGTGACGATGATGATGGTGTGGCCCTCATCGTGCAGCTGCGCCAGGATGCGCATGACCTCCTCGCCCGAGGCCGAGTCCAGCGCGCCGGTGGGCTCGTCGGCCAGAATCACCTGGCCGCCGTTCATCAGCGCCCGCGCAATGGACACGCGCTGCTGCTGCCCGCCCGAGAGCTTGCCCGGCGGATGCGCCGTGCGCTCGCCCAGGCCCAGGCGCTCGAGCAGCTGGCGCGCACGCGCCTGGCGCTGCGCCGCTGGGGCGCCGGCATAAATGGCCGGCACCTGCACGTTGTCCAGCGCGTTCAAATCGCCCAGCAGGTGGTAACGCTGAAAGATGAAGCCGAAGTATTCGCGCCGCAGCTGCGCCAGCGCATCGGCATCGAGCTGCGATGTCTCGCGTCCGTTGATGCGGTACACGCCGCGCGTGGGCTGGTCCAGACAGCCCAGGATGTTCATCAGCGTGGACTTGCCCGAGCCGGACTGGCCAACAATGGCCACCATCTCCCCGGCGCGGATGTCCAGGTCGATGTCTTTGAGCACGGCGATCGTGCCCTCCCCGGCGGGGAATTCGCGCCGCAGCTGGCGCAGTTGCAGCAAGGGCGCGCCAGCGCTGGGCGCGGCCTGGGGGCGCGGGTTGGCAACGTGCACCGGGCCAGCCCTCCTCACAGGCGCATGCCGCGCGGGCCGCTGGGGCGCATGGCCGCCGAGGGCCCGGAAGCATCGGCCACCACCACGCGCTCGCCCTCTTGCAGACCGGCGGTAATCTCGGCCGTGATCTGGTTGTTCAGACCGACCTGCACGCGACGCGGGCTGCTCTTGCCATCGGCGCCGACCACGCGCACCGTGTGGCTGCCATCGGCCGCGCGCGCGCCCAGCGCCGCAGCCGGCACGGTCAGCACGTCCTGCACTGCCGCCTGCACGATGTAAACCTGCGCCGTCATGGCAATGCGCAGGCGATGCTCAGGGTTGGGCACGTCGAACAGGCCGTTGTAGTAGATGGCCGCCGTCGTGCTCGCATTGCTGGCGCTGGCAGCGGCGCTGGCGCTGCTGATCGACTCGGGCGCGGGCTCGACGGTGCGCAGCGTGGCCTCATAGCGGCGGTCAGGCTCGCCCAGGATGGTGAAGTACACCTGCTGACCAGGCTGCACGCGCGTGACGTCGGCCTCGGAAATCTCGGCCTTGATGGTCATGGTGTCCAGCTGCGCAAGCACGACGATGGTCGGCGCCGACTGGTTGGCGTTGACGGTCTGGCCCTCCTTGGTGACGATGGCCACAACCTGGCCGTCCATGGGCGCGACGATGCGGGTGTAGCCCAGGTTCAGGCGTGCGGTGTCGGCGCTGATCTCGGCCTGGGCCACGCGCGCCTTTTGCGATTCGATGTTGGCCTGCGCCACCTTGTAGGCCAGCTCGGCGGCCTCCAGGTCGGCGTGCGAATTGGCATCGGCCGCACGCAGGCGGCGCTGGCGCTCATAGGTGGACTTGGTCTGCGCCAGCGTGGCGCGCTGCGCGGCCAGGTCGGCGCGCGCCGTGGTCAGGGCCGCCTCGGCATTGCGCAAGGCGTTTTGCTGCGTCAGCGAGTCGATCTCGGCAATCAACTCACCGGCCTTGACGTTCTGCCCCAGCTGCACCGCCAGGTGCTTGACCTGGCCCGAGACCTGCGCGCCCACGTTTACCTGCTGCAAGGCTTCGAGCTTGCCCGAGGCCAGCACCGTCTGCTCGATGCTGCCGCGCGCCACCGGCGCGGTGACGTACTCCGGGGTGGCACTGGCCGCCAGCCGCTGCTGGCGCACGACATAGCCAAGCCCCGCCAGCAGCAGCAATATCAGCAGCCACAGCCACCAACGCCTGTTCTTTTTTTGCATGGTCGTGGTTTCAATCGTGGCAGCGGCAGCCATGCAGGCGCGGCCGCCGCTGTGTTCTTGGAAGTTGTTCGAGTTTTTGCTGCCAACCTGCACAGCGGCGCCATTGTGGCGCGCCCACGGCGCACGGCATTTGAGCGCCGGGTAAACCGCAGGTAAAGCGCCTGGCCGGCGCGGGCAGTCCGAGGCGGCGCGGGGATTTTCCAGATAGGCCCTAACCCCAATACCGCCCTCGGTCAAAGCGCCGCACCATGCCGCGCGCCATTACCATGGCGCAGGCGCGCCGAGTTGGCGCGCGCGCCCGAAGATCAAGGCCAGTGCAGCCTTTTCCATCAACGATTTCTGGAGACCACCGCCATGTCCCTGTACCACCACATCATGGTGCCCATCGACGGCACGGACACATCGCTGTGCGCCATAGCCCACGCCAAGGCCATCGCCAAGGCCTTTGGCAGCACGGTGCTGGTGCTGTACGTGGTGGACCCTTACCCGTTCACTGGCATCGGCACGGATCTGGCCTATGGCCAGGCGCAGTACGTGGCCGAATCCAGCGAGCAAGGCCAGCAGGCCTTGCAGCAGGCGCGCGCCGAGCTCGAGGCCGAAGGCCTGGCCGTGCAAACCCTGTCGCTGGAAGGCTCGATCGTGCAAAACACGATTTCTGATGTTGTGAAGGAGCGCGGCATCTCGCTGATCATCATGGCCTCGCACGGGCGCTCCGGGCTGGAGAAGTTCCTGCTGGGCAGCACCACCGACCGCGTGCTCGGCTCGGTGCAAGTACCGGTGATGGTGGTGCGAAAAGCCGCCGATGAGGCCGCCGCCCCAGCCAGCGAGGCTGCGCCAGTGCCCATGCCGCCTTGTTAGAGCGTGTTATGCACTTTTCGCCCCCCGCGAGCGCGCAAAGTGCACAACCACACGCTCTGCTCAACCCGGCAACCGCGCCGGGGCGTTGAGCGGGCTTTCAAGGCCATCCCTTTCAAGGTCTGGACGCGCTGCCCAAATTCCAGGCAACCCAGCCCCCGTCATAGCGCCATCCCAAAACCGCCGACACCTTGTCCACAGCCTTATCCCCGGCCGATGGGGATGACTTCGGGCTATCCATGATCAGGCGCAAGCCCCAGGCGCAGCCGCCGGGCTTTGAACAGGCGCTCAGTGCCCGCGGCCCAACAGGCGCTTGACGCCCATCACCACGGCCACGATCAGCAAGCCGGCCACCAAGCCCACCAGGCCATTGCCCAGGGTGTTGACCCACAGGCTTTCGGGGTTGCCCGTCCACTGCTGCGCCAAATGCTCGATGGCGTGGTGCACAGATTCCAGGCCATGCACGAGGATGCCGCCACCGACCAGGAACATCGCCGCCATGCCGACGACGGACAGGGTTTTCATCAGCCAAGGAGCAGCCCAGAGAATGGCCTTGCCCAGGCCCTGGCGCCAAGCCTGACGCTGGCTGGCCAGCCACAGCCCCAGGTCATCGAGCTTGACGATGCCCGCCACCAGCCCATAGACCAGCACCGTCATGGCCAGCGCCAGCACCGACAACACCATGGCCTGCTCGGCAAAGGCCCGGCCTTCAACCACGCCCAGCACGATGGCAACGATCTCGGCCGAGAGAATGAAATCCGTGCGGATTGCGCCCTTGATCTTGGCTGCTTCGTCCAACGTCGGCTCAGCCTGGCCATGGTCATGCGCATCGGCGTCGCGGTGCAGCCAGCGGTGCAGGATTTTCTCCGCACCCTCGAAACACAGAAAAGCGCCGCCCAGCATCAGCAGCGGCGTAATCAACTGCGGCAAAAAGGCGCTGATGAGCAGCGCCGCCGGCACCAGGATCAGCTTGTTGATCAGCGAGCCCTTGGCCACGGCCCAGACCACTGGCAACTCGCGCTCGGAGGCCACGCCCGTGACCTGCTGTGCATTCAAGGCCAGATCATCGCCAAGCACCCCAGCGGACTTCTGCGCCGCCACCTTGGTCAGCACGGCCACATCATCGGCCATGGCTGCGCCCTTGCGCGCCGCCACCTTGGTCATCACAGCCACGTCGTCCAGCACCGTAGCGATGTCGTCGAGCAAGGCCAACAATCCCGCAAACGCCATGAACACACCCTTTCATTGAAAATCGTCGCCAGCCCCTGCCGGGGCAGCGTGAAAAACCCGCTATGGTAGCGGTTTGACTTGGAGAGAGCGCATGGGCAACCGATTGAGCACCATCACCACCCGCACCGGCGACGACGGCAGCACCGGCCTGGGCGACAACACGCGCCTGTCCAAGGCCAGCGCGCGCATCCATGCCATTGGCGAGGTGGACGAGCTCAACTCCCACATCGGCCTGCTGCTGTGCGAGGACTTGCCCGACGACGTGCGCCAGCTGCTGCAGGCCGTGCAGCACCAGCTGTTCAATCTGGGCGGTGAGCTGTCCATGCCGGGCTACCAGCTGCTGCAGGACGAGGCGCTGGCCGCGCTGGATGCGGCCTTGCCGCAGTACAACGCCCAGCTGCCGCGCCTGAAGGAATTCATCCTGCCAGCAGGCAGCCGCGCTGCCGCCCAGGCCCATGTATGCCGCACCGTGGCGCGCCGCGCCGAACGCGCCGTGGTGGCGCTAGAAGCAGGTGGCGAGACGCTCAACCCCGGGCCGCGGCGCTATCTGAACCGGCTGTCCGATCTGCTGTTCGTGCTGGCTCGCCACCTCAACCACAACCATGGCGCGGGCGAGGTGTATTGGCAAAGCCAGCGCCTGCAGCAGCAATCCTGAAGCAAGGTCTGCACGAAATCGCAGCGCCAGGCGCTGCGATGCCAAGCTCAGCGATTCAGGATCGCCATGGTCAGGCGTGAGATGCAGGCCATCCTGCCCGCCTCATCGACAATCTCGATGTGCCAGACGTGGGTGCTGCGGCCAATGTGGATGGGCCGCGCCGTGCCCATCACCCAGCCCGAGGTGACAGCGCGCAGGTGGTTGGCATTGATCTCCAGCCCTACCACGTTGCAGCCTTCGGGCGAAGCGTAGTAGGCCGCCTGCGAGCCCAGTGTTTCGGCCAGCACCACGCTGCAGCCGCCATGCAGCAGGCCAAAGGGCTGCTTGGTGCGCTCGTCCACGGGCATACGCGCCTGGATGAAGTCATCGCCCAACGCCAGCACCTCGATGCCCAGATGGGACACGGCGGTGTTGGCAGCGGATTGATTGAGCAACTCGACGGAGACAGGCTTTTTCCAGATTGACATGGCACAGGGTCAGGGCAGGCAGAAAACGGGGCGATTCTAGGGCCTGTGATGCGCCTTGCGCCGCGCGCAGCCGCCGCCCGCCTGACCGCCTGACCGCCCCCCGTGCGCTTTCAGGGCACTGGCCTCATTGCTGCGTGACGAAGCCCTGATCGCTCAGCTTCATCTGCTCGGCATCGAAGCCAAAGCTTTTCAGCGCCTGGCGCGCATCGTCGGTCACGGCCTGGACGGAGTAGCCCTGCGCGCCCTGCTTGGCCTGCTCATAGCCGTGCTGGGCCAGGGTGGCAAACCAGTACAGCGCCTCGGCCACACGCTGTTTTTGCGCATCGTTCATGCTCTGGATGTCGGCCACGCTTGCCATGCGCTGCTGGATTTGCCGGTGCACGGCGGCGTTTTGCGCATCCGTGGTGTTGGCGCCCTGCACGATGCCGTAGTGCACCATCAGCCAGGTGGTCAGCGCAGTGCCCAGGTCGTGCATGGCGTAGCCCTGCTTTTTCAGCTCGGGCTCCAACAAAGCCACCAGGTCGATCTTGCCAAAAGCATCGCGCAACGCCTGCTCGCCCTGCGCATCCAGTGCGCCACGGCTCTTGCCCACGTTCACCAAATGGCCGATGACCTCATCGCGCACCTGCGCACTCAATGCCGGCGTGTAGGTGTAGCCAGCGTTGCTGGCCGATGCCGCCGATTTGTCCGAAGCCGGCGGGGGCGTAGACGACGAGAGCGCGCCGCCCACGGCGCGCAAGGCGTCCTGAGCAGCGGCGTCGAAGACGCCCGCAAAACTCCAGCTGGCGGCGGGCTGGGCCAGCCCTACAGCCAGCGCCAAAGCGCCCAGGGCGCGGCGTTTGTTGGCCCAGAAAGAGCGCGCCTGAACGGCCAGGCGCCCCCACATCGTGCATTGGATCGGCATCAATCAATCTCCCTTGGTGCGGCATGGCGTTGCAATGGTTTTCCCGAGGCTGCTGCAGCCATGCCATGGCGCCCCCGGCCCCCGTAAACCGGGGCCTGCGCAGTATAGGGATGGCCTCCCATGCTGCCAGCGCGGGCCATGCTTCCAAATGCAACGCAGCCAAGGCCACCCGGCCGCGCCCTACCCCCCATGAGCGGCTCATGGGCTGCCCCTGGCATACACACAGGCGCAGCCGCGACGCAACAAGGGGGCTCTGCCATGCCAGGGGTTGCTGAGGTTTGGTTTGCGAAGCGGTTTTTCCGAGGCAAAAGCCGCAGATGCAAGGCGAAAAAACGCTCAAGGCGGCGCCTTGCGCGCATTTGCAACGCAGCAGTTGCGAAGGTTTCGACCGAAAACTCCGCCGCAACGCCCCATCTCAACACGCCCCTGGCCCACAACGCCCTGGCATCCGCACTGCGCCAATGACTGACCAGCAGGCGCGCAACATTTGCTTTCACTTGAACGCTTGAGCGCCCGCTGCCATGGCCACAAAAAAAGAGCACGGCGCGCATGGACGCCGTGCTCCTGTTGTCGGGCTCAGAGGCCTTTGTTCCGTGTGTCCGGTCAGTCTTTCAAGCCAGCGGCGGCGCGCAGGGCTTGGGCCTTGTCGGTGGCCTCCCAGGTGAACTCCGGCTCGTCGCGGCCGAAGTGGCCGTAGGCGGCGGTTTTTTCGTAGATGGGGCGGCGCAGGTCGAGCATTTCGATGATGCCGCGCGGGCGCAGGTCGAAGTGCTCTTGCACGAGCTGGGCGATTTGCTCGTCCGGGATCACGCCCGTGCCTTCGGTGTAGACCGTGACGTTGATGGGCTTGGCCACGCCAATGGCGTAGGAGACTTGGATTTGCGCCTGGCGCGCCAGCCCGGCGGCGACGATGTTCTTGGCCACGTAGCGCGCGGCGTAGGCGGCGGAGCGGTCCACCTTGGTGGGGTCCTTGCCGCTGAAAGCGCCGCCGCCGTGCGGGCAGGCGCCGCCGTAGGTGTCGACGATGATCTTGCGGCCCGTCAGCCCGCAATCGCCCTGCGGCCCGCCGATGACGAAGCGGCCCGTGGGGTTGACCAGGTATTTCGTGTCCTTGAGCCATTCCTTGGGCAGCACGGGCTTGATGATTTCCTCGATCACGGCCTCGATGAAGCTGTCCTTGAGCTTGGTGGCCGTCTCGCTCTGGTCGGGGCTGTGCTGGGTGGAGAGCACCACGGTGTCGATGCTGTGGGGCTTGCCGTCCACATAGCGCATGGTCACCTGGCTTTTGGCGTCGGGGCGCAAAAAGGGCAGGCGGCCATCGCGGCGCAGCTGGCTTTGGCGCTCGACCAGGCGGTGCGCGTAGTAGATGGGCGCGGGCATCAGCTCGGGCGTTTCGTCGCAGGCGTAGCCAAACATCAGGCCCTGGTCGCCCGCGCCGATGTTGAGCTCGTCGTCGCTGGCCTTGTCCACGCCCTGGGCGATTTCCTGGCTTTGCTTGTCGTAGGCCACCAGCACGGCGCAGCCTTTGTAGTCGATGCCGTACTCGGTGTTGTCGTAGCCGATGCGCTTGATGGTGTCGCGCGCGATCTGGATGTAATCGACGCTGGCGCCGGAGGTGATTTCACCGGCCAGCACGACCAGGCCGGTGTTGGTCAGCGTCTCGGCGGCCACGCGGCTCATGGGGTCCTGAGCGAGCAGCGCATCTAAAATAGCGTCCGAAATCTGGTCGGCGACCTTATCGGGATGGCCTTCAGAGACCGATTCCGAAGTAAACAAAAATTCGTTGGCCATAAAAAAACTCCTTTGCTTGGCAGTGGCTTGGGTAGGCGTTTGCCTGAAACCACCCTCAAGAAAGGAGCCCGGGCGAACGCTTTAGCAGCATTGTTTTCAGTCGCCCTGCAAGTTGCTCTTTAACTCAGCGACCGATCCCGCAAGGGGATCCAAGCAGGCGATTGTAGCCCCGTCTTTCATGTTCTTTCTCCTGCGCACGCTCTCCTGGCTGCCCGCCCGCCTTTTGCAGGCCCTGGGCTGGCTGCTGGGCTGGCTGGTTTTTCTGGCCTCGCCGACGTATCGGCGGCGTTTCATCGACAACGCCGCGCAGGCCGGCTACCGCTTCGCCCAGGTGCGCGCCGCAGTCGGCCATGCCGGGCGCATGGTGGCCGAGCTGCCCAAGGTCTGGCACGGCCCACCTGTGCCCGTGGCCCTCGACGAACAGGCCCAGCGCCTGCTCGACGAGATCTGGCCCATGCCGCAAGGCGTGCTGTTCATCACCCCACACATGGGCTGTTTCGAGCTGTCCTCACAGACCGTGGCGCAATACTGGGCGCAGCGCTGGGGCACGGCGCGCGGGCCGCTGACGGTGTTGTACCGCCCGGCGCGCAAGGCCTTTCTGGCCCGCATGTTGCAAACCGTGCGCAACCGCCACGGCCAGCAGGCCGTGCCCACAGACATGAGTGGCGTGCGCGCGCTGCTGCGCTGCCTGCGCCAGGGCGGCGCCGTCGGCCTGCTGCCCGATCAGGTGCCGCCCTGGGGCATGGGCGAGTGGGCCGATGTATTCGGCAAGCCAGCCTACACCATGACTATGGCCGCACGCCTGATCCAGCAAACGCGGCCCATTGTCGTCATCGCGCGCTGCGAGCGCCTGCCTTGGGGCGCAGGCTACCGCCTGTACCTGGAGCAGCTGGATTTGGACGCCAGCGCCAGCCAGGCCGCGCTGGTGCAGCAGATCAACCGTGCCGTCGAGGCACAGATCCGCGCCTGCCCCGATCAATACATGTGGGGCTATGCCCGCTACAAGGCCCCACGCGGCATGCCCGCCGATGCCGTGCAGCCCCAATCGCTGGAGGATCTGCAAGCATGAGTGCCTGCCCATCTCGCCAGGGGCTGTGCTGATGCGCTGGCTCCATGCCTTGAGCGGCCATGCCGTCATCGCCTTGATGCACGCGCTCTCGCGCCTGCCCCTGCCGGTGCTGCGCGCCATGGGCCATGGCCTGGGCCGCGTGCTGTACTGGCTGGCCAGGCCGCGCCGCCGGGTGACGCTGATCAATCTGCGGCTGTGCTTTCCCGAGCAGAGCGAGGCCACCCGGCGCCAGTGGGCCAAGGAATGCTTTGTGTACTTCTGCCAGACCTGGCTGGATCGCAGCTGGCTGTGGCTGGCCCCGCCAGAGCGGCTGCGCCAGCGCATCCGGCTCGTGGGCGCCGTGCACGAGCTGGACGACCCGCGCCCGCTGATTTTGCTGGCGCCGCACTTTTATGGGCTGGATGCGGCGGGCGTGGCCGTCGCACTGGGCAGCACCCGGCTGGCCGCCAGCATCTACACCAAGCAACCCAATCCCGTGCTCGATGCCTGGATCAAGCAGCGCCGCGCCCGCTTTGGCCAGGTGTTGCTGCTCAACCGCGCGCAAGGGTTGCGCCCCATCGTGCAAACCCTGCGCCAGGGCGGCGCGCTGTTTCTGCTGCCGGACATGAATTTCGGCCCGCGCGAATCCATTTTTGTGCCCTTTTTCGGCGTGCCTGCGGCCACCGTGGCCTCACTGTCGCGCTTTGCCCGCATTGGGCAATCGCGCGTCGTACCGCTGCTGGCGCGCGTCACCCCCGGCGGCTATGAGATCGAGATGCTGCCGCATTGGCAAGACTTCCCGACCGATGACGCCGTGGCCGACACCGTGCGCATGAACCGCGAGGTCGAGGCCTGGATATGCACCATGCCTTCGCAGTACTTCTGGGTGCACAAGCGCTTCAAGTCCAGACCGCCGGGCGAGCCGCCGATCTACTGAAGAATGGGAGCGCGGCAAGCCATGCAGGCCCTGCAACAGAACCTGGCCTCAAGGGTTGCCCGCGAAATGGTCGAACGACGCCGCCGCCAAAGCCAGGGGATGGCCTTGGCCGTCAAGCACCTGCAGCGCCGGCCCCGCTTCAGGGCGCGGCGTGATCTCACCGATGCGCTGCACGCCCATGCCCAGCTCCTGCCCCAGCTCGCTCAGGTAAGAGCGAAAACCCGGATGGGCAGTGAACAACAGCTCATAGTCATCGCCGCCGGCCAGCGCGAACGCAATCCTTTGTGCCTCAGACCAGTCGGCCAGCTCCGGCGCGGCCCACAGCCTGGGCGCCGTCTCCAGCAGGCTTGCGCCACGGATGCAGGCGCCAACCCCCGAAGCCGCCAACAGGTGCTGCACATCGCCGTGCAGGCCGTCGCTCAAGTCCATCGCGCTGCTGGCCACGCCACGCAAATGCCGCGCCAGCTCCAGCCGCGGGCTGGGGGCCTCCAGCCGCTGCAGCAAATGTGCCCGCAGCGCCGCATTGCCACACTGCCAATGGCCCTGCAACAGTTGCAGGGCGGCGCGCGCCTCGCCAATCGCGCCGCTGACATACACATCGTGCCCAGCGCGCGCGCCGCTGCGCAGCAAGGCCTGCCCTGGTGGCACCTGGCCAAAGGCGGTGATGGTGATGGACAGTGGCCCGCGCGTGGTATCGCCACCCACCAGCGGGCAATCGCACTGCTGCGCCAAGGCCAGCAGGCCCTGCGCAAATGCCTGCAGCCAGGCCTCGTCCACAGCCGGCAAGGTCAGCGCCAGCGTAAAGCCCAACGGCGTGGCCGCACAGGCGGCCAGGTCGCTCAGGTTCACGGCCAGGGCCTTGTGCCCCAGCCGCCTGGCATCGGTGTCGGCAAAAAAATGCCGCCCAGCCACCAACGTATCGCTGGACACCAGCAGCTGCGCCCCCTCCGCCGGCTGCAACAATGCGCAATCATCGCCAATGCCGGCCAGCACAGCCGGCGTATGCAGGGCCTGCGCCGGCTGCCGGAAATAGCGCGCAATCAGGTCGAATTCGCCCATGGCCGCCCCCGCCTGCACGGCCCGCGTCAATGCAGCAAGCGCGACTGGCCCGCCGGTGCCATGATCACCAAATCCTTGGCCACCGCGCCAGCTGGCGAGCCGGCATCGAGCACGAACTCGGCAATCGGGCACTCGAACACCTGGCCTTGCTCGTCCACGCACAGATAGTGGCCGCGCATGCTGCCCTTGGGCGTTGCCAGCTGACACATGCTGGTGTACTCGAAAGACTGGCCCGGCTCCAGAAACGGTTGGCCCCCGACCACGCCCAGGCCGCGCACCTGCTCAACGTGGCCATGCCCATTGCGAATCCACCAATGACGGGCAATCAACTGCCCAGCGCGCTCGCCATGGTTGTGAATCCGAATCGTGTAGGCGAAGCGGTAAACGGCCTGCGCCGGATCGGACTCGCGCGGCAAATACTCGCAGCGCACCTGAACGTCAAAAAAGTTTTCCTGCATGGGCCGCGATGGTAGCGCCTTGGCGCCAAAACGCACCCCCCTGCGCCAATGGCCCTGGCCAGAGCGCAGTCGCAATCTTTGCGACAATCGGCACATGAATTGCACCGCCAGCCCCACCCACCGCATTGCCCCCTCCATCCTCTCGGCCGACTTTGCCCGCCTGGGCGAGGAAGTGCGCAACGTCATCGCCGCTGGCGCCGACTGGATCCACTTCGACGTAATGGACAACCACTACGTGCCCAACCTCACCTTCGGCCCAATGATCTGCCAGGCGCTGCGCCCGCACGCCAAGCAGGCCGACGGCACGCCCGTGCCCATCGACGTGCACTTGATGGTCGCCCCGGTCGATGCGCTGGCCGCCGAGTTCGCCGCCGCCGGCGCCGACTACATCAGCTTCCACCCCGAGGCCAGCGAGCACGTGCACCGCAGCATCCAGGCCATCCGCGCCAAGGGCTGCAAAGCCGGGCTGGTGTTCAACCCGGCCACGCCGCTGGACGTGCTCGACTGGGTCATCGACGATCTGGACCTGATCCTCATCATGAGCGTCAACCCCGGCTTTGGCGGCCAGAGCTTCATCGACTCGGCCCTGCGCAAGCTCGAACAGGCGCGCAAGCGCATCGACGCCTGCGGCAAAGACATCCGTCTGGAGATCGACGGCGGCGTCAAGCCCGAGAACATCCGCCGCATCGCCGATGCCGGCGCCGACACCTTCGTGGCCGGCAGCGCCATCTTCAACGCCCCCAGCTATGCGGACGTGATCGCACGCATGCGCCAGGCCCTGGCCTGAAAGCCGCCGCCGCCGCAGAATTCCTCTGCTAGAATCGCCCGCTTGCACCGCATGCAACCAGTTCCAGGAGAGGTGGCAGAGTGGTCGAATGTACCTGACTCGAAATCAGGCGTAGGTGCAAGCCTACCGAGGGTTCGAATCCCTCCCTCTCCGCCAGGACACGCGATCGCCTGTGATCGCTAGACGCCGCCAGACGCCGTTCTGGCGGTGTTTTTCTTTTGGTGGCGCGCATTTTTTTCAGCCAGACTCAAATTCCATCGCGAGTGGCACGAAGCAAATGCACGTCGATCACTTCAATCGAGGCCCGGCGACGCTTGATGCATCCGCGCAATTGCAGCTCGCGCAGCGACTGGTTCACCGTCTGCCGAGACAACGCCAGCATCAGCCCAAGCTGCTCCTGTGAGACCTCCAGCACGCGTTTGCTCCGATCCGTCCAAGTGCCATAGCCGTCCGCCATCAGCAACAAGCGACCTGCCACGCGCTGGGTAGGACGCAAGAGCGACAATTCTTCGACTGCTGCGAACGTGATGCGCAGCTTTTGCGTCAGGAGCTGCCCCATTTCCCGCCAGTGTTGTGGTCGTTCGGCGAGCTCTGCCAGCAAGGCGGCCTGCGGCACGCGCAGGAGTTCGCAATCCTCCTGCGCCCAAGCATCGTGGGTGCGTGGTGCGCCGTCGAATACCGCAATCTCGCCAAACCACTGAGGCGGCTGCAGCATCGCCAAAAGTGCCTCCTGACCTGACACCGAAGTAGCGGTCACGCGAACCACCCCGCTCAACACGCAATAAAGGCCGTCCGGAACCTCGCCGCGCGCGAACAGGCGCTGTCCTGCCGAGATGGACACAGGCTCTGCCCTGGACAGCAGCGCGTCGGCGAACGTCGCAGGGAGCCCAGCGAACCAAGCGCCTGATGCGGCCACCCGCTGCCAAGTATCGCGGCAAGACATGAATTGCAGCCCTTTCTGCAAGGAGGCGTCGCTTATGTCGCCCGCCCGACAGACGGCATTTTGCGCCAACGCAAAAAATACACGCCTCATCACTGGAGTTCCTATGAAAACCCTGGAAGACCAACTGGCGAATTATGCGGCTTACCATCGCGACCCCCGCAATATCGCCACGCACTTCATCGGCATTCCGATGATCGTGCTGGCCATCACGGTGCTGCTGTCGCGACCGGCCTTCACAGCGTCCGGCCTGGTGGCATCGCCCGCAGTGTTCGCGGCGATCGCCGCGTCGGCGTACTACCTCAGGCTCAGTCTTGGTCTGGGGCTCGTGATGACGGCGCTGCTCGCCCTGTGCGTCTGGCTCGGTGCGTGGGCGGCGCAATTGTCCACAGCGACCTGGCTGGCCCTGGGCATCGGCGGCTTCGTCGTGGGCTGGATATTCCAGTTCGTCGGCCATTTCTGGGAGGGCCGCAAACCTGCCTTTGTCGATGACCTCATAGGTCTGATCATCGGACCGCTGTTCGTGGTGGTCGAGGCTCTGTTCGCGGCGGGACTCCTGCAGGGCCTGCAGCGAGAGGTTGAAACACGATCCGGGCCGGTGCGCCATCATGGCGTGCGATAGGCACGCCTGACCTCTCATCATTCCAATGACAGCGCGCAACACGCACACTGCACCGAAAAGACTCAGCCTGCGCGCCCAGGCCTTAAAGATCTTGCTCCGACTCATGCGTAGGAAAAAGATATGGGCCAGCGTGGCGGGCATGGAGGAGGGGATTCGGCAGGCCCGGCAAGAGGGGCCAGCTAGGCCAGGCTCATCCTTGCTGCGCCACGCCGAGCTGCGAACGGAGATCATCGCCGGCAGCGAGGTCTATACCCTGGTACCGCGCGATGGCGTGAGCGCACAGACCATCCTCTACATCCATGGCGGCGGCTACATCCGCCCCATCACCAAGTACCACTGGGAGTTCCTGACGTGGTTGCTCCAGGCCCAACAGGCCACCATCGTCGTCCCCCTATATCCCCTGGCGCCGGAGAGCACCTGCCAGGCGACGGTGCGGGCCGTCCGCAGCGCCCATGACCTTGCAGTGCAGCGCCATGAACGCTTTGACGCCTTCATCGGCGATTCTGCGGGCGCAGGGCTCTGCCTCGCCTTGTGCCAAGACCTGCGAAACTCAGCGCTCGAACTACCACGGCGCATGGTTCTGATCAGCCCGTTCGTCGATGTAACCCTGAGCAATCCCGCGATCATCGAGACCGATAAGCGCGATCTGATGCTGGGGCCCGCAGGGGCAAGAGAGGCCGGGCGTCTCTACGCGGGCGAGTTGCCGCTCGATCACCCCATGGTAAGCCCCGTCTATGCGGATCTGCGCGGCTTTCCCACTATGCAGGTCTTCGTGGCGTCAGACGACATCGCCGGTCACGACGCCTTGATTTTGGCGGAAAGGGCCCGTGAGGCAGCCGTGGAGACCGAGGTCCATATCGGCTCTGGCCTAATGCACGTCTGGCCCATCCTGCCGATCCCGGAGGCCAGCATCAGCCGTGCGGCCATGAGCGAGTTCTTGCAGAAAGACCACTTGTAGACTGTCTCGTCCTTAGTTGTAGGGGTTGTTGAGATTTGGTTTGCGAAGCGGTTTTTCGAGGCAAAAGCCGCAGATGTCAGGCGCAAACGCGCTCAAGGTTGAACACCTTGCAAGCGTTTTCAACGCTGTAGCTGCGGGGCTTTGACCGAAAAGCGCCGCAATACTAAATCTCCACGATCCCTAGTTTCTCGGCCCCCCTGACGTACCCCGGCTTGGGGTCGAAAACTGCCTGTGTGGTTGGGGAGGATCAAACCCTCGAGACCTCAGCAAAAAGCGATGCTTCTTGACCTTAGCAGCTTGGTGATGGTGACAGGCGGCCTGCCCAGGCTTGCCCCGACGGGGGCGCTCAGGCCGCAGTCTGTGCCAACTCCTGGGTGGTGCGCACGAATTCCTGCAGCTTGCGCTGGGCGTTGCCGCTGTCGATGGCCTGGCGGGCCAGGTCGATGCCCTGGGCGATGTCGCTGGCCACGTTGGCGGCATACAGCGCTGCGGCGGTGTTGAGCAGCACGATGTCGCGCGTCGGGCCGCTTTGGCCTTGCAGCACGTCGCACAGCATGCGCTGCGATTGTTCGGGGGTGTCGGCGCGCAGGGCGCGGGTGCTGGCCATGGACAGGCCGAAGTCCTCGGGGTGGATTTCGTATTCGCGCACCTGACCGTCCTTGAGCTCGCCGACCATGGTGGCCGCGCCCAGGCTGATTTCGTCCAGGCCGTCCTTGCCGTAGACGACCAGTGCGTGCTCGGCGCCCAGGCGCTGCAGCGTGCGCACCTGGATGCCCACCAGATCGGCGTGGAACACGCCCATCAGGATGTTGGGCGCGCCAGCCGGATTGGTCAGCGGCCCGAGGATGTTGAAGATGCTGCGCACGCCCATTTCCCGCCGGATCTGGGCCACGTTCTTCATGGCCGGGTGGTGGTTGGGGGCGAACATGAAGCCGATGCCGGTGCGCTCGATCGAGGCGGCGATTTGCGCCGGGCTGAGCTGGATGTTGGCGCCCAGGGCTTCCATCACGTCGGCGCTGCCGCTTTTGCTGGAGACGCTGCGCCCGCCGTGCTTGCTGATCTTGGCGCCGGCGGCGGCGGCCACGAACAGGCTGCAGGTGGAGATGTTGAAGGTGTGCGCCCCATCGCCGCCAGTGCCCACGATGTCCACCAGGTGCCGGGTGTCCTTGACCTGCACCTTGAGCGAGAGCTCGCGCATGACGGAGGCCGCGGCCGTGATCTCGCCAATGGTTTCCTTCTTCACGCGCAGGCCGGTGATGATGGCCGCCGTCATCAGCGGCGAGATCTCGCCCTGCATGATCAGCCGCATCAGGTGCAGCATTTCGTCGTGAAAGATCTCACGGTGCTCGATCGTGCGTTGCAGGGCTTCCTGGGGCGTGATGGGCATGGCTGGGCCTCTGAGACAAAGGCGGCAAATATACACCTGCCCATGGCCGTGGCCCGATGGGCGCGAATGAACCAAAATGCGGCACTTGCTATCGAAGGCCGCCATGAACAGCACCTCCCCCCGCGCGCAGGCGCGCAGCGCCATTTCTCCTCTTCCCGCCGGCAGCGCGCCGGCTGCCCGGCAGCGCCAGCGGCCCGGCCAGGCCGCACGGGCCTTGTTCCTGGCCCCATGCCTGGCCGTGTGCCTGGCGGCGCTGGGCGGCCTGCCCGCCAGCGATGCCAACGCGCAGGCGCTGCCATCGCTGGGCGAGGCCGATGGCTTCAGCGTCGGTGACGAGCGCCGCATCGGCGACCAGATCGCGCGCCAGCTCTACCGCGACCCGGACTACATCGACGACCCCGTGCTGCAGGAATATGTGCAGGACATCTGGCTGGCCCTGATGCAGGCCGCACGCAAGAAAGGCGCGCTGGACGATGCGCTGGGCGAGCAGTTTGCCTGGCGCGTGCTGCTGGGCAAGGATCGCAGCGTCAACGCCTTTGCCCTTCCCGGCGGCTACTTTGGCCTGCACCTGGGGCTGATCAATGCCGTGGACAGCCGCGACGAGCTGGCCTCGGTCATGGCGCATGAGCTCTCGCACGTCTCGCAGCGCCATATTGCGCGCCTGCACGCGCAGAACGCCCGGCAAACGCCGCTGCTGATTGCCAGCATGGTGCTGGGAGCCCTGGCGGCCAGCAAGAATCCGGACGCAGCCCAGGCCGTGGTGGCAGGCGGCCAGGCGCTGGCCATGCAAAACAGCCTGAGTTTCAGCCGCTCGATGGAGCAGGAGGCCGACCGCATCGGCCTGGGCCTGATGGCCCCGGCCGGCTTTGACCCGGCGGGCTTCATCGGCATGTTCGACAAGCTCAGCCAGGCCAACCGCTTCAATGACAACGGCGCCTACCCTTATCTGCGCACCCACCCGCTGACCTCGCAGCGCCAGTCCGACCTGCAGGCGCGCCTGCCGCAAAGCCAGCCACGCCACGCCCGACCAGCCACGAGCATGGCCCATGCCATGGTGGTGGCGCGCTCGCGTGTGCTGTCGCTGGGCAAGGTGGACTTTCTGCGCTCGGCCGTGCAGAGCGCCCAGCCCCTGGCGCGCGCCACTTCGCCCCAGCACAGCCCGGACGAAGCGGGCGCCGCCGCTGCAGACGCGGGGCGGCTGTACGCCGGCGCGCTGGCCGCTGCGCAGCTGCGCGATGCCGATCAGGCCAAGGCCCTGGCCGATGCGCTGTCCGCACGCAGTGCGGGCGATGCCGCCGCGCACCGGCTGGCGCAGCTGCTACAGCTGGAGCTGGCGCTGAGCCTGCGCGATGCCGCCTGGGCGCGCACGGCCCTGGCGGGCATCGACAGCCGGCAGCGCAAGCGCCCAGAACTGTTTTTGCGAACTGCCTATTGGGCAGGGGCCGAGCAGGTCGGCGCAGCGGCTGAGCCCAGCGCTGCACAGGCCCGCGCCGAGCTGGCCGGGCAATGGCAGGGCTGGCTGCAAGAGCACCCGGACGATGCCGGCGCATGGCAGCAGCTCGCACGCATTTGGACAGCGCAACAGCAACCCCTGCGCGCCATCCGCGCCGAGGCCGAGGCCCAGGCCGCGCGGCTGGATTACCCCGCCGCCATCGACCGCCTCAAGGCCGGGCAGCACATGGTGCGCCAGCTGGGCGCCCAGGCCGACCACGTCGATGCTTCCATCCTGCAAAGCCGCCTGGCGGCCATCGAGCAACTGCACAAGGCCTCGGAAGAAGCGCTCAAGCGGCTCAAGTGAGCGCGGCGGCGGCCCAGCGCAGGCAGGCTGCGGGCCGCTGTGGGCAAGTCCAGTTCCAGTATGATCGCCCGCCGCAGGCGCCATGGTTGCAGTGTCATCCAGGCGCAGCTGCCAGCCCCCCAGATCAACGGGCGCCGCCATGTCGCAAGACCTGAATGCCATCTGCCTCATCATTCCCGCCTACAACCCCGACACCAAGCTGTTGGGGTTGATTGATGCCTTGCGGGCCATAGGTTTTGGGCACATCGTGGTGGTCAACGATGGCTCAGGGCCGCAGAGCCAGGCCGTGTTCGCGCAGTTGGGCGCGCCGGTGCAGCTGCTGGTGCATCCAGCCAACCGGGGCAAGGGCGCAGCGCTCAAGACCGCATTCGCACACGTGGCGCAATCGCACGCCCAAAGTCGGGGGGGCGCCGCCTGCCGCTACGTCATCACGCTCGATGCCGATGGCCAGCACCTGCCCGAGGATGTGCTGCGCATGGCCCAGGTCGCGCTGGCGCAAGAGCAGGCCACCGTGCTGCTGGGCGCGCGCACCATGCCGCCGCACGCGCCGCTGCGCAGCCGTGTCGGCAACGCCTTGACGCGCTGGGTGTTCGGCAAGCTGGCCGGGCAACGGATTTCAGACACGCAAACGGGCCTGCGCTGCTTTCCCATCGGCTTGCTCGCGCAACTGCAGCAACTGCAGGGCGAGCGCTATGAATACGAAATGCACATGCTGGCCCACCTGGTCAAGCAGCAGGTGCCGCTGCGCGAGCTGCCCATTGCGGCCGTGTATATCGAGGACAACGCCAGCTCGCACTTCAACCCGCTGACCGACTCGCTGCGCATTTACTGGGTGCTGCTCAAGGATTTGCTGCTCGGGGCCTGCTCCTTCGCGCTGGATGTGCTGTTGTTCATGCTGCTGCTGCGGCTGAGCCAGCAGGTGTTTTTCTCGGTGGTCGTGGCGCGCATCCTCTCGGCGCTGTTCAACTTTGCGGGCAACCGCTTTTTCGTGTTCCGGGGCCAGCATGTGCAGCCGCTGCTGCCGCAGCTGATGGCCTATGCGGCCCTGGCCATCGCGCTGATGCTGGCCTCGGCCAGCCTGGTGCACTGGCTGGTGCACGGCTGGCAGCTGCCCCCGCTGCCGGCCAAGCTGGGGGTGGATGCGCTGCTGTATGCCATCTCCTTCACGCTGCGGCGCAGCTGGCTGTTTCGCGTGCAGCGCAGCGAGCCTTAGCGGGCCATAACCCCTGCCATCGACATTCCCAAACCCCACCTGCCATGGCCCGCGACAAGACCCTCTACACCTGCAACCAGTGCGGCGGCACCAGCGCCCGCTGGATGGGCCGCTGCCCGGCCTGCAATGCCTGGAACAGCCTGCAGGAAACGGCCGCCCCCGCCGCGCCGCGCGCCGAGAGCAAGAACCGCCTCTCGGCCGCGGCGCACTACGCCGGCACAGCCGCCGTGCAGCCCATCACGCCCCTGTCGCAGATCGAGGCGCAGGAGGTGGCGCGCACACCCAGCGGCATCGGCGAGCTCGACCGGGTGCTGGGCGGCGGCGTGGTCGAGGGCTCGGTGGTGCTCATCGGCGGTGACCCGGGCATCGGCAAGTCCACTTTGCTGCTGCAGGCGCTGGATCGGCTGCAGCGCCAGGGCCTGCCGACGCTGTACGTCAGCGGCGAGGAAAGCGGCGCGCAGGTGGCGCTGCGCGCGCGGCGCCTGGGCCTGCCCGACAGCCAAGTGCCCATCCTGACCGAAATCCAGCTGGAGAACATTCTGGCCTCGATCCAGGCGCACCAGCCGGCCGTGGCCGTGATCGACTCCATCCAGACCGTGTACTCCGACCAGCTCAGCTCTGCGCCCGGCTCGGTGGCGCAGGTGCGCGAATGCGCCGCACACCTCACGCGACTGGCAAAAAGCACTGGCATCGCCGTGGTGCTGGTTGGCCACGTCACCAAGGAAGGCACGATCGCCGGGCCGCGCGTGCTGGAGCACATGGTCGATACCGTGCTGTACTTCGAGGGCGACACGCACAGCAGCTTTCGCATGGTGCGGGCCATCAAGAACCGCTTTGGCGCTGTCAACGAAATCGGCGTGTTCGCCATGACCGAGACGGGCCTGAAGGGCGTATCCAACCCCAGCGCGATCTTTCTGAGCCAGCACAGCGAGCCCGTACCCGGCAGCTGCGTGCTGGTCACGCTGGAGGGCTCGCGCCCGCTGCTGGTGGAAATCCAGGCCCTGGTGGACACCGCCGGCCCCAGCGCGCGGCGCCTGTCAGTGGGGCTGGACCGCGAGCGCCTGGCCATGCTGCTGGCCGTGCTGCACCGCCATGCTGGCGTGGCCACCTACGACCAGGACGTGTTCGTCAACGCCGTGGGCGGCGTGCGCATCACCGAGCCGGCCGCCGACCTTGCCGTGCTGCTGGCACTGCACTCCTCACTGCGCTCGCAGCCACTGCCCAAGGGCTTTTTCGCCTTTGGCGAGGTTGGCCTGGCTGGCGAGGTGCGACCGGCCGCGCGCGGTCAGGAGCGCCTGCGCGAAGCGGCCAAGCTGGGCTTTGACGTGGCCATCGTGCCCAAGGCCAACGCGCCCAAAAAGCCCATCGCCGGCCTGCAGGTGCATGCTGTCGACCGCATCGAGCAGGCGCTGGATTGCATCCGGCGCTGACCCCGGTGGTGCAAACAGGGCATATTGGCCCAGGCTGCGGCAAAACGGCATAGGGCATCTCCCAGTGCCCAAAGGCAGGGCTCGGCCTAGCATCGGCCTTGTTCCATGCGCTGCGTGGAATGAAGGGCCTGTGCGCACATGGCAGCGCCATGCCGCCACAGGGTGACAGCACATTCGCTGAAGGAGGAGAAACCCATGTTCAAAAAGCTTTCCATCCTGGCCGCCATCTGGTTCTGGCTGGTCAGCGCAGCCACCGCCGCGGTGGATGTCAACAAGGCCGATGCCCAAGAGCTGACTCAGATCAAGGGCATCGGCGCGGCCACGGCCGAGCGCATCATCGAAGAGCGCGCCAAGGGCCAGTTCAAGGACTGGGACGACTTCATTGCCCGCGTCAAGGGCGTTGGCGCAGCCAAGGCGCAAAGCCTCTCCGAAGGCGGCCTGACCATTGGCGGCGCGGGCTACGCCCCGGCGGCAGCGCCCAAGCCCAAGGGCAAGGCGGCGTCAGAGCCCCAAGCCAGCACAGCGCCAGCGGCCAAGCCTGCAGCAGCCACGGCCGCGCCCTCCTCGCCCAACCAGAACAAGAAATGACCCTGCGGGCCTGACCGGCTGGCTCAGCCATCCCCGCCGCGCCAAGCAAACCCATGGCGCTGCGGGGATTTTTGCCGTGCTGGCGCACGAAGTCGGCGCCCGAACAGGGCGCACACGGCAGACCCTGCCTTACGGCACAATCGCGCCTTTTCCGCATGGCCTTCGCACTGCCTTCATGACCCAGCCCGACACCGCCCCGCCCAGCGCCGCCGCTGGCGACGACACGCCCCGCCCCGACACCAACGGTGCCGCCGCACCGCCGGCGCACTTCAAGCGCATCCGCAGCTTTGTGCTGCGCGCCGGGCGCACCACCGTGGCGCAGCAAAAAGCCATCGACGCGCTGGGCGCGCGCTATGTGCTGCCCTACCAGCCCCAGGCGCTGGACTTCGCCCAGGCGTTTGGCCGCCATGCACCCGTGGTCATGGAAATCGGCTTTGGCATGGGCGATGCCACGGCCAGCATTGCCCAGGCTCGGCCCGAGGAGAATTTTCTGTGCTGCGAGGTGCACACCCCTGGCGTGGGCGCACTGCTCAAGCGCATGCAAGACGGCGGCATCGACAACATCCGTATCGTGCAGCACGACGCCGTGGAGGTGCTGCAGCACATGGTGCCGCCCGCCAGCCTGGCCGGGGTGCACATCTTCTTTCCGGACCCGTGGCACAAGAAGCGCCACCACAAGCGCCGCCTGATCCAGCCTGATTTCGTGGCCTCTCTGGTGCCGCACCTGGCCCCTGGCGGCTACATCCACTGCGCCACCGACTGGGAGGAATACGCCCACCAGATGCGCGATGTGCTGCAGGCCCATGCCGAGCTGGTCAATCTGGGCCAGTTGCCCGAAGGCTTTGCCCAGCGCCCCTGGTACCGCCCGGTGACCAAGTTCGAGCAGCGCGGCCTGCGTCTGGGCCACGGCGTCTGGGATGTGCTGTTCCAGCGCCCCAGGTCAGGGCAGGCTTGACTGCCGTGCGCTCAGGCGGCCCGCGCTGGGCCGCGCATCACCAAACGTCTTCGTTGTACTGGTCATAAATGACCACGCCCGGATAGTTCTCGCGCACGAACTCGCCAATGTTGATGATCTCGTCGGTAAAGCGGCGATCCGGGTCATCGCCAAAGCCGATGGCCAGCTCCTTGTTGTAGGACAGGAAGTTCTCGGGCAAGGCGGTTTTCTTCTTCAGGATTTTTTGCAGCCTGCTCAGGCTGAGCGTCATATCCTCTTGCGCTCTGATATTGAAGCGCACCCGCCAGCCGTCCTTTTCCAGAATGACCCGCGTGATGGCCGGGAACTCCAGTGTTTCTGTGAAAACCCTGTACTCCTTGATCCACGGGAATCTCTGCTTGAGATCGTCCATGAGCGAATCGTTGTCAACGCTGCCTGTTGGGTCGTACAAAAGGGCGAACAGATTGAACATGGTGCACTTTCAGAGCTTCAGCCATTGAGCCAGTGACATCGGGCAGGCGACCGCCATGTGCGTGGCCTGCAC
Source organism: Vandammella animalimorsus (assembly GCF_002288875.1). Lineage (NCBI taxonomy): Bacteria > Pseudomonadati > Pseudomonadota > Betaproteobacteria > Burkholderiales > Comamonadaceae > Vandammella > Vandammella animalimorsus. Next base: position 119,716 of record NZ_NTBH01000009.1, read on the forward strand.
GAGGCTGGCATTGTCCAGAATCCGGGCAAGGCCTGCAACACCTTGATGCGCACCCCGGCCCCAGGATGGCAGACCACACAACGCAAACCGCCCGCCATGACGGGCCGGGCATCGGCACAATCATGGCGGGCGGCAAGGCCAGGGCCCTAGGCTGAATCGACATTCACCCCACCCACAAGGGAATCGATGCGAGGTAGAGGAAGGCCAGGAAGTGGGAGGGCTTGCGGTCGAAGCGAGTGGCGATGCGGCGGAACTGTTTGAGCCTGGCAAAG